>NZ_JALGBR010000009.1:0-221590 GCF_022808535.1 Acinetobacter sp. NIPH1876 | reverse complement strand
TTAATGGTTCAGATCCAGAATGCAACAGATTTAACTACACTGGACGCTCTTGAGATCGATGTATCAAGCTTGGACCCAATAGCTGCAGATCAAATCGGCATGAGTCGCACCAAACTCGGATACAGAGTCAGAGGCATTAGATCAAATACAAGCGTGAGGGCTGCAGCATGAATGATTTAACAGCAAAAGCAAATGTGGAGGATAAATAAATATGCAAATTGATCGTAGAGTGCGAGCAGCAGAGTTTATGCAACTCCTCTCAATTAAAAGAACCAAGTTTTATCGCATGATTAAAAATGGTGAAATTCCACAACCAATCAAGGTGAGTGATAGAGAAGTTTATTGGCACGAATCAAGCGTGAAGAAAGTAGTCGAAAAACATAAGGGAAAATCTGATATGATAGCCTGCTAACCGCAGGCTTTCTTTTAAGTCGAGTGCCTTTAAAAACGGGTAACTAAACGGGTAACAAGATAATCGCTTAAAAATTAGCTTATCAATTTCAATAGGTTAAGATGAACAAGATTGTTGTAAAAAAACATAATGGTGGCACGATTGCTCAAAATAAAAGAGCGCGTCACGATTACTTTATCGAAGAAAAATTTGAAGCAGGCATGTCCCTCCAAGGCTGGGAAGTAAAGTCTTTGCGTGCAGGACGTATGACCCTCACTGAAAGCTATGTGATTTTTAAAAATGGCGAAGCTTTTTTGCTGGGCTCACAAATTCAGCCGTTATTGTCTGCATCAACCCATGTGGTTCCAGAAGCAACACGTACGCGTAAGTTGCTACTCTCTCGTCGTGAGCTAGAAAAGCTTTTGGGTGCAGTGAATCAAAAAGGCTATTCATGTGTGCCGTTGGCTTGTTACTGGAAAGGCCGTTTGGTTAAGTTGGAAATTGCGCTGGTGAAAGGTAAGCAATTACACGACAAACGTGCCACAGAAAAAGACCGTGATTGGCAACGTGATAAATCTCGTCTGCTGTATAAATGAAAAAAACCTCCAATTATTGGAGGTTTTTTTCATTCAAGATTAAACTGGGATATGCGTCAATCTTAATTCAGCTAAATATTTTCCGAACTTGCGTGCAGTTTCCAAATCACCTTCAGGTGGAGTAATTTCAACACTGGCATTATCTGACTGAGTCATTAAGCCCAGAAAGCTCGACATACGGTTAATATCTAAAGCGCTTCTTCCCGTTGGCATAAATGGCAAACCAGCCCACACCATGCCATGTTGCATCGCAAATAAGTTAATTTGCTGCAATACCGCCAATTTATCGCCACTAAGACCGCCCCCATTGGTAAAACCAGCAGCCAGTTTGCCTTGCCATGCCCGTGCCAACCAGCGTTTAGATGAATCTTCCATAAACTGTTTCAATGCAGCTGTGAGACTGCCCATATAGGTTGGACAACCAATAACAATCACATCTGCTTGGTCTAATAAGTCCCACTGTGGCGCAGCCACAGAAATGAGATGCACCTCTGCACCCGCCTGCTCGGCACCCTGAGTAATATATTGCGCAACTTTGGCCGTATGCCCATAAGGGCTATGATAAACCACACAAACTTTAACTTGGGGAGTAATTTGCTCAATAACAGACATGGAGAATTTTAAAAACCAATGAATTAGATCAAGTTTAACATTTTCACTACGACATGGCGAATCAACAACACAAGGGATGCAATTTATTGCATGAATACAAAAGTTGCCATTCGTCCTGTTTTTGTATCACGACGATAAGAAAAATAATCTTCGGCTTGTTGATAAGAGCACTGATCTCCGCCTAAAACAGTTTCCACGCCCAAACGGTTTAAAATAAAGCGAGCAATCGCATAAAGATCCGCATGATATTTACCCATCACTTGACCAGCAACAAAAGCAGTTTCGAGTTCAGGATATTTTTCACAAAAAGCGGCTTTGACTTCTGCACCTATTTCAAAACACGGTTGGCTAATCGCAGCACCCAACCATGCCCAACTCGGCTGAGACTGCAATTCAGCGACTGTATTTTCGATAATCCCATTAGCCAAGCCACGCCAACCAGCATGTAGATTGGCAACCTCAGTCCCTTCGGCATTGCCCAAGACTACAGGCAGGCAATCAGCTGTCATCATCATTAAAGCATGACCTGCTTTTTGTGTAACCAAGCCATCGCCTTCAAGCGCAATAAATGGAATTTGTTCATTTACGGTATGACAAATCGTGCTATGGGTTTGCGTCATCCATGTGATTTTATCTACACCAAATACAGATAACTGATTCAACAAGACCATACGATGCTGCTGAACACGTTGTGCATCATCATTGACATGCAACGCCAGATTAAACCCAGACAGATTTTCATTTGCTGTTGCAATGGTTTGAGCATGTTCAATTCGTGTTTGCCCAACATAAACACCATTAGGCAGACCTTTTACAAATTCCATAAAATCCCTCCCAACCTCCCTTTTCAAAGGGAGGATCTGAACAAATCATCCTTTATTAAAAAGGAACTTTACTTAATACGCTTCATTTTCACTACGTAGGACTTCAAGCAACTGAGTAAAATCTTCAGGCCAAGGCGCTTCAAACATCATTTCTTCACCTGTACGTGGATGTACCAAACCGAGTTTGGCTGCATGTAGAGCTTGACGCTTAAAGCTACGTAACTTATCGGTTAATGTTTCTGATGCACCTGCTGGGAAACGCACGCGATTGACATAAACAGGATCGCCAACCAAACCATGCCCAAGATAACTAAAGTGCACACGAATTTGATGGGTACGCCCTGTTTCAAGTTGTGCCTGAATACGGGTAAAGTCACGGAAGCGTTCTTTCACATTATAATGTGTTACCGCATCACGCCCACCCGGTAAGATCGCCATTTTGACACGGTCTACAGGATGACGCTTAATCGGTTCATCAATGGTGCCACCCGCAATGACATTACCATACACAACTAAATCATAAACGCGATAAACGGTTTTCTTGGCTAACTGCTTGCTCAGAGAAAATTGAGCTTCCAGATTTTTTGCAACCACCAATAGACCACTGGTGTCTTTATCAATACGGTGTACCAAGCCTGCACGAGACAGCTCTGCCAATTTTGGCGCATGATAAAGTAACGCATTCACTAAGGTTCCAGTTGGATTGCCTGCGCCTGGATGAACGACCATCCCCACTTCTTTATTGATTACAATAATATCGTCATCTTCATAGACAATATTTAATGGAATATTTTCAGGTTGGCTCGAAGTTTGTGTCTCAAGTTCAACTTCAAGCGTAAGCAGCTCATTGCCTTCACAACGGTACTTCGGTTTAACAATGTTACCATTTACCAACAGATGACCGTCTTTCATCCATTGCTTGAGTTTTTCACGAGAAAACTCGCTCCAAACCAATGCGGCAACCTGATCAATACGTTGACCTAAATAGTTTTCATCAAGTTGAATTTGCAACGATAAACGTGTTGCAGTTGAGTCGGAATTATGATTATCTGCATCCACAGAATCTTCGAGTAAGAAATCTGTTTCAGAGATGTTTGAATTGGAAGATTGTGCTGAAGTCATTTGATGATCGGTACAAAAATGGTTTAATAGCACCATTGTAGCTCATTGCCCAGAATAACAGAGGAGTTTTTATGTCGCTACCACGTTATAAAATTACGGTGCTTGCACTATCTTTAGGTGTAGCGTCTGCATTTGTGGGCTGTAGCAGCAATCCAAGTAAGAAAGATGTGGTGGATAAAGGACCACAATCAAGTGAACAAGTTTATTTTGAAAAAGCCATAAAATCGCTTGAACGCAATCAATATACCGATGCAGTAAAGTCACTTGAAGCTTTAGACACGTACTATCCAACTGGGCAATATACGCAACAAGCTCAACTTGAGCTGCTTTATGCAAAATTCAAGCAAAAAGATTATGAAGGTACGATTGCACTTGCAGATCGTTTCATTCGATTAAATCCTCAACATCCAAATGTTGATTATGCCTACTATGTTCGTGGCGTAGCCAACATGGAAATGAATTACGACAGTTTGATTCGCTATACTTCTTTACAGCAATCACACCGTGATGTGAGCTATGTCAAAGTTGCTTATCAAAACTTCGTAGAACTGATTCGTCGCTTCCCAAGTAGCCAATATTCTGTTGATGCTGCACAGCGTATGAAGTTTATTGGTCAAGAACTGGCTGAAAGCGAAATGAACGCAGCGCGTTTCAACATTGAACGTAAAGCATGGCTTGCTGCTGCTGAGCGCGCGCAATGGGTGATTGAACACTATCCGCAAACACCACAAACGCCTGAAGCATTAGCGACTTTGGCTTATAGCTATCAAAAACTTGGCGATAATGCGACCTCTCAGCAATATATTGATATCTTAAAACTCAACTATCCAAATCTCGTAAAATCGAATGGTGAAGTGAATTTACGTGCTGCACGTAAAGAAGGTAGTTGGGTGAATCGTGCAACTTTAGGTTTATTGGGTCGCGAATCTAAAACGGTTCAAACGAAAAAAGATGAAGTAAGCAGCGATACTGAACAACGCAGCTTAACCAACCGTTTAAGCTTCGGTTTGTTTGATAAACCTGAAACTGAACAAGCCACACCTGCTCCAGTGGTAGCACCTGAAGCACCAGCAGCAACCACGGAAAATAAACCGAGTTGGAAAAACCGTTTAAGCTTTGGCCTACTCGATAAGCCAGAAGCGAGCAATACATCTGAGGACGATGCTGCAAACTAATTTGCAATCATCTGATACATCAAACAGGCAAGTCTCCCTTGCCTGTTTTTTATTTTATGCAACAATGATTCCTGACATTTTGCAGTGCAACAATGTTCTACTCCCAGTCTTAAATGGTTAAACACACATGGCAATTCCACAACATACGATTGATCAAATTTTAGATCGAACCGACATTGTCGATCTGATCGGTCAACGTGTGAAGTTAAAAAAGACGGGACGTACTTATTCGGGTTGCTGTCCTTTCCATCAGGAAAAGTCACCTTCATTCCATGTTTATCGAGATAAGCAGTACTATCATTGCTTCGGTTGCCAAGCCAATGGCAATGCCATTCGCTTTTTGATGGACATTGATAGCCGTAACTTTGTCGATGTAATGAAAGATTTATCTAATCAGACAGGCATCGAATTACCCAAAGATAATCACGACAATAAAAAATTATCCTATAAACGCAGCCCACAACAGGCTGTAGCTCCGCAAATCACACAAACCCCGCAAGAGCAATCAACAGCACCAGCTCCTTCTATCCAGGAAGCGCTGGACGATCATTTTGTTGATATGGATCACTATATGGATGATCCTTTTGCGCAGTTTGATCCTTCATTTAACATTCAAGAACAAGTACAAGAAGGTAATCTCTACGACTTGTTAGAAAATGTCGCCCAATTTTATGAACGCCAACTCCCTAATAGTCAAAAGGCACAAAACTATTTTAAACAACGTGGCTTATCCCCACAAACCATTCAATTTTGGCGTTTGGGTTATGCCCCAGAAGACTGGCAACATTTAGAAAAAGCCTTCCCACAAGATATTGAAGGGTTAAAACAACTGGGCTTAATTCGTTCCAGTGATAGCGGTCGAGATTTCGATTTATTGCGTGAACGAGTGATTTTCCCGATCCGTGATCATAAAGGACGTGTAGTAGGTTTTGGTGGTCGTGCCTTAAACGATGAGATTAAACCCAAATATATCAACTCACCTGATTCTGAAGTATTCCATAAAAACCAGCTGCTCTATGGTCTATACGAAGGTCGTAAACTCAAAGCCAATGATTGGTTGATGGTCGAAGGTTATATGGACGTCATTGCCTTACAGCAATATGGGATCAATGGTGCAGTGGCGACACTGGGAACGGCCAGTAATGCCGATCATTTAACCACCCTGTTTAAACAAAATTCTCGAATTACGATTGCCTTTGATGGAGATGCCGCAGGTCAAAAAGCAGCTCGACGCACCTTGGAAATTGCATTGCCACTACTCAATGATGGTCGTGAACTAAAATTCTTTGTGCTTCCGAATGAGCACGATCCAGACTCGCTGATTCGTCGTGAAGGCTTAGAAAATTTCCAAAAATTATTACAGCAAGCACCACTGTTATCAGACTTTGTGTTTGCCCATTTAACAGGACAGCATGACGTCAGTACACCCGAAGGTAAAAGTCTGGTCATGGGTGAACTGCGTGAATTAACAGAACTACTACCCAAACATGGTTCATTTCGTTATCTACTGAGTCAGTCTTTCCGTGAAAAACTCGGTCTAGGCAAACGCTTCACGCCACAAATCAGCCACGATGCCTCTTTATCTTTTAATATTCAGACCAAGGATGAAGATTTTGCAGTGGCAATTTTAATGCACCACCCCTTCCTGTATATTCATTTTGAAGAGCTACGCGCGGTGATTGATCAAAATGAATTATTGGCGAAGATTTTAGCGGCACTGAATATTGTATTTGATGATCTTCCTGATGATCAGGAACTTGCAACCTATTATGTGCTGGGCGCTTGTAGTAGTTATAGCCATGAACTGGCGGATATTATGCAGCGTACCAATATCCAATCCTTAACCCAAGCACCTGAAGTTGCCGATAAACTTGCAAAAGAATATGCGCTAGGGCTACAAGAGAAGTATTTGCGCTTAAAGCTCAAATCGCCAATTTCTTTAATTGAATCGCGTAATTTACGTCAACAACTGAATGAATTGACCAAACAGATTAGTTTGCGTTTATTGTCTTAATTGTCCATTACTGGCGTGGCTTACGCTCATGTTCAAACACATCTTGTAGATGTTGCTGTAGCCATTCAAAGTAATCTGGATTTTCAGCTTTAGCTGCTTCTCTAAGTAAAATTGAGGTTGGGTGCATCAACTTTTGGGTCAGACGATGTGCAAACTCTTGTAAGACCTGTTCAGCAGTATTTCCATGTTGCAACGATTCTAAAGCATGCGCCAATTCTTTTTGACTGACTTCTTCACTATGTTGACGATAAGCTTGAATGGTACCACTGGCTTCTTTGACCTTTTGTTGGGTCATTAATTGGGTTGCCAATTGATTGACCATGATTTCAGCTTCAACTGCGGCCTGACGACGTTGCGCTAGGTTTTCATCAATTACACTTTGTAAGTCATCAACACCATACAAATACACGTTATCCAATGATTCCACTTTCGGATCAATGTCACGCGGAACAGCTAAATCGACCATCAACATTTGTTGATAGCGACGCTTTTTTAATGCAGCTTTAACGTCTGAATATTCAATCACTTGATGCAAACTACCTGTACAGCTAGAGACGACATCCGCTCTATGCAAGTTTTGTGCAAGCTCAGCAAAGGGAATAATTTCCACATCAACTTGATGGGCAATTTCTTGTGCCAACAGATCTGCACGTTCGCGGCTACGGTTACAAATCAGGATTTTAGCAACCCCCATTTCGGCCAAATGTTTGGCAACCAAGGTGTTCATCTCGCCTGCCGCGACCACCATCACTGTGAGTTTTTCCGTGTGGCTAAACACTTGTGAGGCCAGTTGCGCAACCGCATAACCCATTGAAACAGCATGACTTCCTACCGAGGTTTCAGAACGGACGCGCTTTGCTGCATAAAAGGCATATTCAAAGACACTATTCAATTCAGGCGAAACAGTTTCTGCATCTTTTGACAGCGCCAATGCACTTTTCACTTGCCCTAAAATTTGCGGCTCACCCAGCATCAGCGAGTCTAAACCACTGGCAACACGCATTAAATGTGTAACTGCTTGGGCATTTTCGTAACGATAAACATGATGAATTAACTGTTTTACATCAATATTATTCACTTGGGCCAGCCAACTCAGGACGCTATCCGCATCCTCAGTCATGGCATACACTTCGGTACGATTGCAGGTCGACACCACCACTAAATCATTCAGTGATGCATGTTGGTTTTGCTCAAGCAATAGCGCAGCTAATCGCTCTGCATTGAAAGCAATTTGTTCGCGAAGTTCAACAGAGGCTGTTTGATGGTTGACGCCCAATGCAAAGAAAGACATATCAGATCATCATTTCGCTAAATTTATGTTATTGTGCAACATCGGTGTCATAAAAAGCATTACTTTGGATCAATAAAAATTGCGTCAGCTATATCGCCGTACCCTTTTTAGCGGCAAGACGATTAGACGGTATTCTACCACAATCTTGTTGTTAGGTAGCATGAGCTCTTATGTCTCTGCACAAGCAATACACGACATGTATGCAGATAAGAGCTTTGAGCATGCACTGCAACAGAGCATGATTGCTGAATTTTCTCTTGCTTATGACGATATTGCAACGGCACTACATAATTATACTGTGCTTGCGATTCGTAGTAACTCAACCACCATTAAACAACGTGCCTTAGACATTGCTTTAGAATACAATGATTTACAAGCTGCTTTAAATATTGCCACGCATTGGGTTGAACAAGAACCCAAAGATGTTCCAGCCCTGTTCTATTTGTCTCATATCGCGTTAAAAACACATGAATATGAGTTAGCAGCCAAGACGCTGGATAAGATTCTCAATATTGATCCTACTGCCGATCTTGAACAGATTTTGGCGGGTATTGCACCTGAACAAGCACAAGATCGTGAGATTCTACTCAATGCGCTCCGTGCCAGTGAGGAGCGCAACAATCCCTCTATTCTCGCTTTAATTGCAGGTTTAGAAGCGCAAGATGGTTTGTATGAACAAGCACTGAATAATATTAATCGTGCATTACGCAAGCGTTCAAAATCAACCAGTTTTATTCTAATGAAAGCCAACCTATTAATGGCTTTGCAGAATGATGAAGAAACCAAACAATGGTTTGAAAAAGCTAGTCGCAAAAACAAGAACAATATTGATGTTCGCATGGCAGAAGCACGTTATTACATTCAAATTAATCAGCAACAAGAAGCCTTGGATAAACTTGAAGATATTATTAAAGATCATCCCAAGGCAGAAGAAGCGCTCTTTATTGCAGGCTTGACCAGTATTGACTTAAAGCAATACGAAAAAGCCGAACAATATCTGGTTGAATTGCGCTCATCGGCAAAATACCAAAATGAGGCTTATTATTACCTTGCGATCAATGCACAACGTAAACAACATTATGAAACTGCAAAAGCATACTATCGCCTAGTCGATGGTAGTTTATATATCGTTTCTCGACGCAATATGATTGCGATCTTTGAAAAACAAGGTCAACTGAATGATGCCTTACGCTTCTTGACCCAAGAACGAGTCAACTATCCACAACATGCCAGTTTCTTATATCAAGCACAGGCCGATATTTTAAAGAAGATGGATAATAAAAAGGCGGCTTTGGCCTTACTGGATGAAGCAATTAAGAGTCTACCCGACGATCCTGAATTGATTTATGCCGAAGTATTATTACTCGACCCATATACCGATCGAGATAAATTAGACAAAACATTAAAGCAACTCTTAATAATTGAGCCCAATAGCCCAACCTATCTCAATGCTTATGCCTATACACTGGCACTACAAAACCGTCGCCTTAAAGAAGCACGTAAATATGCAGAACTAGCGTTAGATTTTGCCCCAGAACAGGCATCTATCCTAGACACCTTAGGCTATATCGCCTTTTTACAAAATGATTTCGATACCGCATCCAAAGTCTTGGGCCAAGCGTATTCGCTGAGTGAGAATGTCAATATTGGTATTCGTTATGCTAAAGCCCTATATATGCAAGGCGCACTCACGCAATTTAGCGAGGTGTTACAGCAATTGAAACAAAAACATGCCAATGCCCCACAATTACAACAACTTGATAGCTTAATCTTACCCATCACCGTAAAAAAGAGTTAAATTCATGCGCTTGTTTTCAAAATTATGCATCACCGTTTGTAGTAGTAGCGTTCTATTTTTAACTGGTTGCCAACATTTAAGTCAGCCAAATAAAGTGATTGCATCACCACAAGTTCAAGATGAAAATAATTTTAGCTTACAAGGTAAAATCGGTGTCCGCACACCACAACAATCTGGCAGTGCTTTTTTCACATGGGTTCAACAACAGGATCAGTTTGATATTGAACTCACTGGAATTTTAGGAGTTGGTAAAACCCAGATCGAAGGTAAACCGGGTGAAGTGACATTAAACAGTGCCAAAACAGGTCTAATTACGGCTGAAACACCTGAAGAGTTACTTGAGAAAGCAACTGGTTGGCAAGCACCGATTATGCATCTCGCTTATTGGGTACAAGCTAAGCCTGCGACTCAAGATGCACAAGTGAATAAAGATGAAAATAATCGTCTAAAGCAGTTAGTTGAAGATGGCTGGACGGTTGATTTTAGCTATAACGATGCGCAAACCCTTCCCAATAAACTTTTATTGAAGCAAGCACTTGTCGATAACAAAGAAAACCGTATTACAATGGTGATTCAAAACCGATGATTTAGATTGTTTTTATGATTAGAGTGCCTTCCCCTGCAAAATTGAACTTGTTTCTGCATATTACAGGTCGTCGTGACAATGGTTATCATGAATTACAGACTATTTTTCAACTGATTGATCTATATGACTGGATGACTTTTGAGCAATGCTCAGAGCAAATCATTCAAATTGAGGGTCTGAACGAAGTCACTCTTGAACAAAACTTAATCTATCGTGCTGCACAGCTACTCAAACCACATGCAAAAAAAATCTGTGGGCTAACTATCAGCATTGAAAAAAACATTCCAATGGGCGCTGGTCTCGGTGGTGGTTCATCCAATGCAGCAACCACACTGATTGTACTGAATCAGCTCTGGCAATGCGGCTTAGATGAACAGCAATTAGCCGATTATGGCGTACAGCTTGGGGCAGATGTTCCGATCTTTGTTTTAGGTCGTAATGCATGGGCAGAAGGCATCGGTGAACATTTATCATTCATAGACTTAGCTCAAAAAAAATTCATAATCTTAAAACCTGACTGTTTTATCAGCACTCAACAGCTTTTTTCACAAAAAACATTGACAAGAGATTCTAAGATCACTACATTTTGCGCCTATCAGTTACAACCTTCTAATTTTGGAAATAACTTTGAACCTCTGGCTCGACAGTTATACCCTGAAGTAGATGAAGCAATGCAATATTTAGATCAATTTGGTCTAGCAAAGCTTACAGGTACAGGTGCTTGTGTTTTTACTGAAGTAACCGATGAAATGAATATAGAGCAAATTTTGCAAAACGCGCCTTGTAAAGCTTACTTGGTCAACAGTTTAGCAGAATCACCTCTAAGACATTTTGAAGTTACCTGTTAGGGGCGTCGCCAAGTGGTAAGGCACCGGGTTTTGATCTCGGCATCCGTTGGTTCGAATCCAGCCGCCCCTGCCAATTTTCATCTGTAGATACATGTAATATTTAGGGGCGTCGCCAAGTGGTAAGGCACCGGGTTTTGATCTCGGCATCCGTTGGTTCGAATCCAGCCGCCCCTGCCATTACATAGTATCGAATTTAGGGGCGTCGCCAAGTGGTAAGGCACCGGGTTTTGATCTCGGCATCCGTTGGTTCGAATCCAGCCGCCCCTGCCATATCTTAGACAGACTTGTTTTATATTGATATTTGCTCAAATATATTGACATTATCTTTTAAAACCTTTAAAGTTCTGCCGCATTAGGGGCGTCGCCAAGTGGTAAGGCACCGGGTTTTGATCTCGGCATCCGTTGGTTCGAATCCAGCCGCCCCTGCCATCCAAATTCATTATAAGCCAACCGCCAAGGGTGCTTCATGCCCAATCTTGTCGTTTTTAGTGGAAGTGCTCATCCACATTTCGCTCAAAAAGTCGTAAGCCATTTACATATTCCTTTAGGTGCTGCTTCTGTTAGCAAGTTCTCTGATGGTGAAATTTCAGTTGAAATTACTGAGAATGTTCGTGGTAAAGACGTTTTTGTCGTCCAGTCTACTTGTGCCCCTACCAATGATAACCTAATGGAAATCTTGGTGATGGCTGATGCTTTGCGTCGTGCAAGTGCTGGTCGTATCACTGCTGTCATTCCTTACTTTGGTTATGCTCGCCAAGATCGTCGTCCACGCTCTGCTCGTGTACCGATTACTGCGAAAGTTGTTGCAGACATGCTGACAACTGTTGGTATTGACCGTGTAGTAATGATTGACTTGCACGCAGACCAAATTCAAGGTTTCTTCGATATCCCTGTTGATAACATCTATGGTACGCCAGCATTACTCGCTGACCTACGCCAGCAACAACACCACAATCTTGTGGTTGTTTCACCTGACGTTGGTGGTGTGGTTCGTGCCCGTGCTGTTGCTAAACAAATGGGTGATATCGATTTGGCTATCATTGATAAACGTCGTCAAAAAGCAAATGAATCACAAGTGATGCATTTGATTGGTGATGTTAAAGATCGCGACTGTGTGATCGTCGATGACATGGTAGATACAGCAGGTACGCTTTGCAAAGCGGCCGATGCACTAAAACAATTTGGTGCTCGTCGTGTTGTTGCTTATGCAACTCACCCTGTTTTATCTGGCAAAGCCATTGATAACCTTCGTAACTCTGTCATTGATGAACTTGTTGTTACTGACACAATTCCTCTTTCAGATGAAGCACTAAGCTTAGGTAAAATTCGCCAAGTTTCTGTTGCTAGCATGGTTGCTGAAACAATTCGTCGTATCAATAACGAAGAATCTATTAGCGCAATGTTCGATAGTTATCTATAATAGCCCAGCTTTTTTTCTTAAACCCTAGCTCGCTAGGGTTTTTCTATCACTAAACTGGTCGCAAGTTTAGTTACTCAAACTCAATGAGGATATGCCCATGGCAAACTTCGTATTAAACGCTCAAGCACGTGAAGTAGCACAACAAGGGAAAGGTTCGAGCCGCCGCCTTCGCCACGCTGCTCAAATCCCAGCAATCATCTATGGTGGTAGCGCTGAGCCTGTAGCCGTTACTTTAGAGCTTCGTGAAATCGTTAAAGCTTTAGAAAACAACGCTTTCTTCGAAGAAGTTATCGAAATCAAAATCGGTGACAAAGTTGAAAACGTTAAAATCCAAGCGTTACAACGCCACCCTGCTAAAAACACGCCTATGCACGCTGACTTCAAACGCGCATAAGTGTTAAAGGCGTAAATTAGTGTCAAATATTTCGCTAATTGTTGGTTTGGGCAATCCTGGAAAGGAATATGCCCAAACCCGCCATAATGCAGGTTTCTGGTTCGTTGAACAGCTTGCAGATCGTTATGGCATTTCTTTAAAAGCTGATCCAAAGTTTCATGGATACAGTGGTCGTGGCCAAATCGAAGGTCATGATGTCCGTTTATTACTTCCTACCACTTTTATGAACCGTTCTGGTCAAAGTGTTGTCCCTTTCGCTAAATTTTATCAAGTTGCACCTGAAGCAATCCTGATTGCGCATGATGAACTGGATATGAATCCTGGCATTATTCGCTTGAAAACAGGTGGCGGACACGGTGGACATAATGGTCTCCGCGATATCGTCCCGCATATCGGTGCTAATTTCCATCGTCTACGTATTGGAATTGGTCATCCGGGTGCCAAAGAACGCGTTTCTGGTCATGTGCTTGGTAAAGCACCTAGCAGTGAACAAGGCTTAATGGATGCAGCCATTGACCATGCCCTATCTCAAGTGAAAATGCTTGTTGATGGACAAGTGTCACAGGCAATGAATCAAATTAACGCTTACAAACCCGCTTAAACTGAATTGTTGATCAATCCCGCTTGCCATATTGCATTTTTAAGCGCAAAATGCGCATCAAACCGCCTATAGCCCGCGGAAAACGTGACAAGTCAACCATAAGATAATCATCTTAGGTCTTACTCAGGAGACGCTAGCCATGCTATCTCGTTTATTAAAATGTAAAATTCACCGTGCAGTTGTGACTCATGCAGAGCTTCATTATGAAGGTTCTTGTGCAATTGATGGCGTATTAATGGACTTAGCAGGGATTCGTGAATACGAAGAAATCCACGTATGGAACGTCACTAACGGCAAACGTTTCACCACCTATGCAATCCGTGGTGAAGATGACTCAGGTATTATTTCAGTGAATGGTGGCGCAGCCCATCAAGCTGATGTTGGTGATTTAGTGATTATTGCGACTTTCGGTGACTTTACTGAAGTCGAAGCCAATCTTCACAAACCACGTTTAGTTTATGCAAACCCAGACAATACAGTGAACCACACTGCAAACTGTATTCCTGTACAAATTGCATAAGACCTATAAAGATTCTCAAAAAGCCAGTCAATATGAACTGGCTTTTTTATTGCACAAACACAGCCCATTCATCCTCTAGGGCAAAATACAAAAACACTGAAAAATAAGGCCAAGTTTTACGCAAGCAAACTTGTAAAACAGCACCAAAATTTGTTCAATAAGAAGACAATAATGATAATTTGAACAATATGGATATTACTCATCTTCTTAGCAAAGTTAGCCTCTTTGCTGATTCCGATCACACCACCCTAGAAAGCTTGGTGCCTCACTGTCATATTCGTCATTTACAAACAGGACAGCAGCTTTATTGTGCACATGATATTGCCGATTATGTGTATATTGTTGCTTATGGTCGGGTCAAATTGACCACTTCGGCAGGCTTACTGACGTATTTTGGTCGCCATGATATTGTTGGCGAAACAGGTGTCATTTCCAATCAACCTCATCAAGGTACAGTCAATGCAGTCCGTGACACTGCTCTACTCGGTATTCCACAACAACAATTTCTAGATTTCATTCACCAACACCCCAAAGTGTTATTTGCTTTATCTCGACTCATCATTCACCGCTCGCAACCCGAATTACAACATTGTCATGCAATGGGACACAGTCGTACACTTTCAGTAATTCCTGTATCCGCACATATCCCTGCCACACATCTGGCAGAAAAACTGACCGAGCACTTACAACGTTGGCCTCAAGTTCGTTTAGTCACTGCTGCACATATTGATGCGTTATTTGGGGTAGGTTTTAGCCAAACCCCATTAGATTACAGTAGTGAAGATTTAAAACTACGCCAATGGCTGGCCAATTTAGAGGAAAAACACTGTTATGTACTCTATGCTGCGGATTGCAGTGATGATGAATGGTCGAAACGCTGTTTACATCAAGCTGATCGAATATTGATTTTGGCGGAGGCCAACCAAACACCCACTCAAACCAGACTATCGGATGTATTGAATCAGCATGATTGGCAAAGTCCAATTGAATTGGTTTTACTGCGTTCCGAAGGAGACCCATCTCCGCATACATTGATTTGGAAACAGCTCTATCATGCCCGCGCCCACTACTTTATTCACCCATGGGCACAGGCCGATATCTGCGCCGTCGCTCGTCAGATCTCCAGCCAAGGCGTTGGCTTGGTACTTGGTGGTGGTGGTGCACGTGGCTTTGCCCATATTGGTTTAATTCGTGCGCTTGAACAACTACATATCCCGATTGATATTGTTGGGGGCACCAGTATGGGGGCATTTGTGGCGGCGCTAGTCGCCTGTGGTTTTGATAGTGTGGAAATGACCCATATTGCTTATGAAACTTTTGTCGCACGAAATTACCTCAATGATTACACCATGCCTCGCGTTTCACTGATTCGTGGGCAACGTTTCCATACCCGATTACAGGCCATCTTTGGAAGTCGCAGAATTGAAGAGCTCAGACAGACCTATTACTGTATTTCAACCAACCTTACGACAGGTCAAGCGGTGATTCATGATCAAGGTGAACTGGCGACTTGGGTTGGAACCAGCATGAGTGTGCCGGGTGTTGCTCCTCCTGTTGCTTGGCATGAAAACCTGCTCTGTGATGGCGGTGTAATTAACAATCTCCCCACAGATGTTATGCAAAACTTAGAGCGAGGCACCATTATTGCTAGCAATGTCAGCTTGCATGATGATATTCGAGTCCCAGGAATTGGTTTAGAAGAACCAGATCAAAGTGCATTATTGAACTGGAATAAAATCATCAAAGATAAGCTTCTACATGCACCACGTTTGGCAGAGATTTTGATGCGTACCGCGACCCTTGCGAGTGATACCATGATACAAACAGCGGCAATTGAACGCGCCAATTTACATATCCGCATGCCCATTGAAGGTATCGGTATGTTTGACTGGCATAAATTAGATGAACTAATCGAACGCGGCTATGAGCATGCTCTAGAAACCTTATTGCCAATTCGAGAAACGTTGCCTAGTGCTTAAGCCGAATGAATCTGATAACGATCCAATAGCCCATCTAAATATTGATAAGTTTCTGGATCTAATTGCTGCATATAACCATCTAGAATACGATGACATAGCTGCTGCTTGTCGATTGGCATACGTCGCATAATATCGAAAGTAACTTCCCATTGTGAGCGTAATAATGATGCATAGGCAATATGATGCAGGACCTGCTCATCAATTTGGGCAATCGCCGTGGCAACAACCTCCCTTGCCTCATCTTGCATATAATTCACAATAACCAACATATCCGTCCATAAATCACAACGATCAGCCGCCTCTACAATACTCCGAATAATCTCTACTCTTCTTAATGTCGGTAAATTAGCAACAAAGCTCTGTGCTTGCGCCGACAAACAGGCCACGACAGGCAACATGTCTTCCCACAATTGGTCTTCCTGTGTGGCTTGAATAATCGCATTCACAACGGATTCCCCTTGCTGAACCGCTAAATCACCAAGCTCCTGCTTAAGTCCATAACTGATATAACTCATTAAAGCCAAAACTTTAGGCCATACCAGTCGCTGGGCTGGATCACCCACAATCAATAAGGCTTGCTCAATGCGCTGCTTGGGCAAAACATGCACCAGATGATCGATTTGCTCTCGGGACTCAATATAAAAAGCTATTTCTAACAGATCACTTTCACTCTCGACCACTTGCGCCACATCTTGTAATACCGCATCTGACAACATACTGACAAAACGACCAATTGTCACAAAGTCCCGCTGCTCCAATAGAACTTGAGTAATGTCGGTAATTTGATGTGTAGTAAGATAACCAAGTAGTTCTCTTGCCAATCGAGGATCTAAATAAACAGCAATTGCAGCTATGGTTTTTGCAGGTAAATGCTTCGCTATTCGATAAGAATTTTCTGTAGATAAATACACTGCAATCTGGGCGACAATAAAGGGTTCTAAAAAGTGTTTAACCATAAAAACACTTACCCAACGTGGTAACCAACTCACCCATGCTGCTAGGTAACGGAAACGCTTTTTCTGACGATTTTGTAGTCGTTCTAATATCGCAAACCGAAACTGTCTAAGGTTTTCAGGGGCCAAAAACTGCATAAACTCTAATTCTTGCTCTGAGACCTGCAAAATGCGAGCGAGCTTAATCAGCTCTGCCTGTACTGCCAATCGAGTCATGCTATTCCCTCATTTTATTTTTTCGAAACAGCCAACGAAGGAAAAAAGGTGTTTGGTACACACTACGATTCATTTTCTGATCCTCATTTTTGATGGCCTGTTGTAATTGTTGATTGAGCCAAGCCAAATCATGATTAGAAAGTTGTGAAAATGGTTGAAGACTCATCACAGGCCGACGTAATTGTTGTGCCAATCGTTCTAATTCTGTCTTATCTGCTTGCTCCATTTATCGACTCCTTGAATTATTGTTATTTTATCTTTCGAGTGTATGCTCAATTTAAATCCATTGCCAGTTTCACAGATCGATAGAAAAACTAGAGCTACTTCTCAGCAAATTTTTTCATTTTTATAGAACGATTCATTCTATAAAAAGTTGCCTTTTCTCATAAAAATCCGACTATAATCGAAGCACATCGCTTCAGGGCGGGGTGAAATTCCCCACCGGTGGTAAGTTAGGCATTCTAATCAAATGACCTAATCAGCCCACGAGCCTGTATATATTTTTATATACTCGCAGATTTGGTGAGAGACCAAAGCCGACGGTATAGTCCGGATGAAAGAAGACGAAACCACTGAAATACGCTTTTTGCGTTGTTTTTGTGCACGCTTATTTTTTACATCAGTCCTGAAATGTTCAACCGTATCCAATTTACGAGAGCGTTTCATTATGTCTAGTTTAATCCAACCCGAACTTTTCTTTTCAGCCCTTTCCCCTGCTGAACAACGTATTCAACAAGCTTTAGAAGATATCCGCCAAGGCAAACCTGTATTGGTGATGGATGATTTTGATCGTGAAAACGAAGCTGACTTGATTATTGCTGCTGAAACTTTAACTGTCGAAACCATGGCGCAAATGATTCGTGATGGTTCAGGTATTGTTTGCTTATGCTTAACAGAAGCCTTAGCTGATCATTTAGAACTTCCACCCATGGTCGTCGACAATTCCAGCCAATTTAAAACAGCATTTACAGTAACGATTGAAGCGGCACAAGGTGTAACCACAGGCGTGTCTGCCAAAGACCGTGTCACCACAGTTTTAGCTGCAACCAAAGATGGCGCAGTAGCGAGTGACTTAAGCCGTCCAGGTCATGTATTTCCTTTACGTGCGCGTGAAGGCGGTGTGTTAAGCCGTCGTGGTCACACGGAAGGTACAATTGATTTAGCACGTCTAGCAGGTTTAAAACCATCTGGGGTATTGTGTGAATTGACCAATCCTGATGGCTCTATGGCTTCTGGTATTCAAGTGCTTGCTTATGCACAAACCCATGGTTTAACTGTGATTAGCATTGAAGAACTGGTGCAATACCGCTTAAAACACAATGTCTAATTAGAGATAAAAAAGCCTCGAATCATCGAGGCTTTTTACAATTCGTTTTATGAAACTTTTCGCTCGGCGTTCAATTCAGCAACAGCTTCAATCAACTGACTAAATTGCGAAATTTGGATCACAGGTTGTGCTTGAGCCAACTCTTCTGCCGTGCCATAACCATAATTCACAGCAATGGTTTCAATCTCATTGGCACGTGCACCAATAATGTCATATTGGCGATCACCCACCATAATACATTGCTGTGCATCTAACTGCTGTTGTTCCAGAATATAAGCGATTAAATCCGCCTTATTGGTTCTCTCACCAGTCAATTCACTGCCATACATTTCGGTAAAATACCGAGCTAGATCAAAATGAATCAAAATTTGCTTCGCATAAACTGTAGGCTTTGCTGTCGCCAAAAACAAAGCATAGCCTTGTGATTGCAATTGCTGCAACGTCTCAACGACCGTTGGATATACTTCATTTTCAAATAAACCAGTCACTGAGAAACGCTCACGATAAGCCAGCAATGCCTGCTCAGCCAGATCATCATCTTGAGTATTGAGTAATTTTGCCAGAGATGCTTTTAAAGGTGGGCCAATCGTCCAATCCAAATTTATGTCATTTGCCAAAGGTTGACCTAATTTTTCTAGCGCAAAACGAATTGAACCATGAATCCCAGCTTTAGGGTCTGTTAAGGTTCCATCTAAATCGATGAGAATATTTTTGATCGTCATTCGTTCAATCTCTTACAGTCTTACACAACGCAGTCGAGAGTTTCTCGAAACTTCCCTATACTACCGTAGATTGCAGAATAAAAGGAAATTGCAGTGCGTCCGACCGTACTTTGTTTTTCAGGACTAGATCCATCTGGTGGTGCTGGCTTACAAGCAGATATTGAAGCAATTGGGCAAAGTGGTGCGCATGCTGCCATTGCATGTACCGCGCTGACGATTCAAAACTCACAGCAAGTATTTGGTTTTGAAGCCACTTCAAAGGAATTATTGCTGGCACAAGCCAATGCCGTGGTCAGCGACTTACCGATTAAATGTGTAAAGTCAGGCATGTTAGGCACAACTGATAATATTGCTGCATTAGCCGAGTTTTTACGAGAACATCCAGATTATTTATATGTCCTAGATCCCGTTTTAGTGGCAAATAGCGGCGGTTCATTGGGTGACCAAGCAACCTTGGTCAAAGCCTTCGTGGAGTTGATTCCTTTAGCAACGGTGATTACCCCCAATACGGTTGAGTTAAGAGCCTTAACAGGTCTTGATGATATTGAACAGGCCACACATAAACTGTTTAAAATGGGTGCAAAAGCAGTATTGGTCAAAGGTGGGCACGAAGATACGCCTGATCATATCCGCAACGTGCTCTATGCTGATGGCAAAATGCTTGCAGAAAGCCGCTGCCCACGCTTAGAAGGTCAATACCACGGTTCAGGTTGTTCATTGGCAAGCTTTATTGCAGGACGTTTAGCACTCGGTGATTCGCTTAAAATTGCGGTTCAACATGCTGAAACATGGTTATTTGGAGTGTTAAAACATGCTGAGACACCTGTACCAAATGGGCAAAAGATTCCAAAACGTTTTTAAATCATCCCTGAACAAATGAATCTTCAATAAAAAAGGCGCATCTCGCGCCTTTTTTATTTCGGATCAATTACTGTGGAATACGGAGTACTTGACCAGGGAAAATATCATCTGCATTTTTGAGTAATGGACGATTGGCTTCAAAAATTTTATTGTACTGGTTTGGATCACCATAATACTCTTTTGAAATCTTAGACAGATTGTCTCCTGATTTCACGGTATAAAACTTACTTTCTGGCTCAGGTGTTTCCACGGTAAGTTGATCATCAACTTGTGCAACATGATCAATGTTTCCGACAGCAAGTACGATCTTTTCTTTATCTGCTTGGGTTTTAACCTGCCCTTTAATGGTTGCTGTATCGGTATTGCCATTATATGTGACCGATAAACCATCAATCGGAAGACCTAAACTTTTAATCAAACCTAATAATTTATTCGCAATCTCTTGAGCTGATGGTTCAGCTGGCGTTGCTGGTGCAGCTTGCGGTTCAGCTGGTGCTGTATTTTTCTTACCAATACCTTTAACAAAATCAAAAAGACCCATTGTTATTTCCTCTGTAATTATTAATGCATAATAGTCAAAATAGACCTACATCTAGTTATACAGAAAAAATAAAACACTCGAGTTTCAATTTAACGCGGTCTTGTAAATATATGTATATTCGATAGAACTTAATGAAAAACATTCTGTTGCAAAACGTACAAACACAAAAAAGCCACCTTGCGGTGGCTTTTGATCATGCAAGATGATTAACCAAGTTTCTTAGTTACGTAATCGATTGCAGATTGAACAGTTGTGATTTCATTTGAATCTTCATCTGGAATCGTGATGTCAAAATCATTTTCAAAAGACATTACAAGTTCAACCAAATCTAAAGAGTCAGCACCTAAGTCATCCATGAAAGATGCTTCGTTTTTAATCTCTTCAGCACGCATACCTAATTGTTCAGCTACTGCTTGTTTGATGCGTTGTTCGATATCGCTCACAGGAATTCTCCTCATTGCTTGTGGCGTTTTAATTTGCCACTAGTTTAATTGAATATAAGATTTTTTAAAAGTTTATACATCGCCACTTAGGCCATGTATAGACCACCATTTACGTGTAAAACTGTACCAGTAATGTAACTAGCCTTATCGCTCGCCAAGAAACTCACTGCATTTGCAATATCTTGAGGTTCACCTAGACGATTTAAAGCTACTTGATCAATCATTTTTTTACGAATATCTTCGCTTAACTGATCAGTCATTTCAGTGGCAATGAAACCAGGTGCAACACTGTTCACTGTAATCTGACGACTACCCATCTCTTTGGCTAAACTACGACTGAATGCTTCAATCCCTGCTTTTGCTGCCGAGTAGTTCGCTTGCCCAGGGTTGGCAAAATGTGCAACCACTGAACTAATATTAATAATGCGGCCAAAACGTGCTTTGGTCATACCTTTCAATACACGCTTAGACAAACGATAAACCGCTTTTAGATGAATATTGAGAATATCGTCCCAATCATCTTCTGACATACGCAGCAGCAAGTTGTCTTTGGTAATGCCTGCATTGTTGACCAAGATCAACACTGAGCCATATTTTTGCTCGATGTCTGAAACCAGTGCATCAATCGCTTCGCCATTGCGAACATCAAGTACAGCACCTGTCCCATGTTCAGCAAAGCTTTCTGTCAGCTTTTGCGCGCCTGCTTCAGAAGTTGCGGTACCAACCACAAAAAAACCGTCTTGAATGAGTTGCTGTGCAATTGCTGCGCCAATGCCTCGGCTTGCTCCTGTCACTAACGCAACTTTTCGTTGTTGTGTCATGCAATTTTTCCTTCTGCCACTAACACTGCGTTTAGGGCATCTTCCATACGTGCTTTGCTATCAAGGGCAAATGCTTTTTCTATGTTCGGTAATCGCTTAGCAAGATTACTCAGTACCGTACCCGGGCCACATTCAACCACGTACTGGATACCCTGATCTTGCAGATATTGCATCGTACGCGTCCATTGTACTGATTGGTACAATTGAGCGGTTAACGCCTGACGTAATTGAGCAACATCTGTCGCGATTTCCGCGTTGACATTTTGTATTACAGGAAGGCATGGTAGCTCAATGGCAGTTTGTTCCAAAGCTTCGGCAAACTTTTCCGCCGCTGGTTTCATTAATGTGCAATGAGAGGGAACAGAAACAGGCAATGCAATTGCTTTCCCTGATTGTTCTTTTGCTTCTGCCATTACCTGCTGAACCAATGCTGTACTACCGGCGATTACGACTTGGCCTTGAGCATTATAATTTGCGGCTTCAACTGAACCTTGACCTGTAGCAGAAGCATTTTTACAAAGCTCGACCACTTTCTCATCAGCCAAACCGAGAATTGCAGCCATTGCACCTTCACCTGAAGGAACAGCACTCTGCATCAGTTTGCCACGTAAATGAACCAGTTTAACTGCATCAGCCAAGCTCATTGCTTCCGCTGCAACAAGCGCACTGTATTCTCCCAAAGAGTGTCCAGCCAAGTATTTCGGCACAATACCACCCAGCTCTAACCATACACGCCATAGCGCGATACTTGCGGTCAGTAACACAGGTTGGGTATTTTCAGTTTGGTCCAAGCCTTCACCCGTTTGGGCAATCTGCCAAAGGTCAAAACCTAGTGCAGCTGATGCCTCAGCAAATGTATCTTGAACGACACTAAACTGCTCTGCAAGTTCAGCCAGCATACCTGCTTTTTGAGAACCCTGACCAGGAAAAACAAATGCTGTTTTTGTTGCTTGAGCAGCCTGCTCAAGTCGTTTAGTCGACATATAAAAATCCTTAAATTAGTCTACCGCCAATTTTATCAATACTCATAATTCTACATGAGAATGACAATAGACTCTTTAGCGATGCGGCAATTTAACACTGATTAATTCTTTTTATAATTGCGAAAAACAACAAAAAAGGGAGCTTTCGCTCCCATTTTTTCTATACTTTAAGCTAACGCTTAATGCATATAGTTCAATTATTCAGCATCAGCTGCTTTAGCGAATAATTGACGACCACGGTAAATACCGTCTTTAGTCACGTGGTGACGACGATGAGTTTCACCAGTAGTTTGGTCTACAGATAATGCATTCTCGGTTAAAGCGTCATGTGAACGGCGCATGTCACGGCGAGAGCGACTTTTACGGTTTTGCTGAACGGCCATGATGGCTCCTTACAAAGATCGAAAAAATGGATCAGAACAAATTCAGTTGTCTTAACTCAACATTATAACATAAATTATGAGTTAAGTTTACCCTTCAGACCTGCCAAAACATCAAACGGATTATCCCGTTTCTCTTCGACAACATCTGGAGTGGTAGGTTGATGCTTATGCTCACAAGCATCATGCTTAGGAGATAAAGGCACCAACAATAACAGCTCATCTTCTAATAGTGCGAGCAAATCTATCACTGCAGGTGCATCAAAATCACCTTTTTTTGAAGATTCACTTTCACCTAGAACGATGAAATCAGCATCCTCATCCAATCGCTCTATCAGTGACTCATCATCAATCAAAGCTAAATGAAAATCTGAAACCAATTCAATTTCAACGGCTTCCAAACAACGTTGGCACACCATTGGAACTTTTGCTTCAGTATGTCCATCTAACCATACAATACGATGATAGATATCCATTGATAGCTTACAGTCTATGTTGATCAATTGATCATCAATTGAACCAACAGCTTCTCGAGCAATACGAGCAAAGCGAGACAATGGCAGTGTTCCTGACCATGTAAAGCCCTGTTCAGCCCATTTAAATGGCTCGATTTGGCTTGGAAAAGTATTTGCTGACATAATTAAGGCGGCAATTCTACAAATTCATCGGTACTCTGTCAAAGATTAAGATACAATTTTGTACTTCTTTAGACAGAACTCGGGGTAAATTAAGCAATGTACCTGTTGCAGCCGCAACTTGAAGTAACATCTTCATTACTTGTTAGCACCCATTCAACCTCTGTTCCTGTGTTAGCGCTAGATCAAGTGCAACGTTCATCTTGGCAAAAGTTAACAACAGAACCAGAACAGGTCGATTGGCTTATTTTACACTTTAATCACTGGTTTTCCCACCATAATGTCACACTTGTTAAAGGTGATTTTGAACCAGAATATTTCCCAGCCACTTCTGAGCAGCCTGCAAAGATCCAATTTGCCCATGGTTTCTTCAATAGTGCTCTACATGAAATCAGCCATTGGAGCATTGCTGGTGAGCAACGCCGCCTACTTTCCGACCTTGGCTATTGGTATGCACCTGATGGGCGAAGTTCAGAACAACAGGCCCTGTTTGAACAAGTTGAAATTAAACCTCAAGCCATAGAATGGCTATTTGCGACTGCCTTTGGTCGGAAATTTCGTGTGTCACTGGATAACTTAACAGGCGATGGCGGTAATGGAGATCAATTTAAAGATCATGTCTTTGCGCAAGTACAACGTTATTTTTCTGGGGAAGCAAAATTACCCCGCGATGCCGCACATTTCATTCATTACATCTGCGTGTCTACCCGCAATGGAACACCATTACAACTCGATGAATTTAAACGTGAATACCTTGATTAAATGACAAAATTATCACATCTAAGACTTGCAACATGCCCCTAACAAGTTTCATACTGAATTTAGCCGTATAAATCAGGGAGTTAAAATAATGTTGCATTTACATATTCATCCTGAAAATCCACAGGCTCGCTTAATTACACAAGCAGTAGAACGTATTCGTGCTGGTGATGTTGTGGTCTATCCAACAGATGCTGCATACGCGATCGGTTGTCAAATCGGAAATAAGAGCGCAATGGAACGGATTGCACAAATTCGTGGTCTGGGACCAAAGCACCAGTATGCGATTATGTGTTGTGATTTATCCGATATTGCGACCTATGCCAAAGTCGATAACGCGATGTATCGTCTATTAAAAAATAATACACCAGCGGTTACGACTTTTATTTTGCCCGCGACCAGCGAAGTACCAAAACGTTTAATGCATCCTAAGAAAAAAACCATTGGTCTACGTATTCCAAGTAATCCCGTTGCACAGGCTTTATTAAAAGAACTTGGTGAACCATTGTTAACCAGTACCTTAATTTTGCCTGATCAAAAAGATCCGTTGGATGATCCATTTGATATTGAAAACCAGTTGGGTAAACGTATTGATGTGTTTATCGATAGTGGATTCGGAACCTTATCCACCACCAGTATCGTAGATTTATCTGGAGAAAACCCTGAAGTCGTACGTCGTGGTGTCGGTGATGTCAGTGCTTTTGAGTAAATGTTGTATAAAACGCAGCTTGGGTGCAGAAAGCGTCGTAAGCTGCTAGAGGTCTCCAACAGAAAACGCAGCGTCTGCCTATAGTCATATTCAATTCACTTAAATCAAAATGCTATACAATAGTTTGTTTTAATTTTAAAAACTCAGAACACTCTGAAAGTATCTGTTTTTTTTCATACAACACATTGCCATCATAAGTTTTAAAAAAATAAGTTGTGGCTGGCTGATCCTCTTCTATAACTTTCACAACCCCTTTGCCAATATCTTTATATTTGTCGCTGGCTTCTTTTTCCTGAATAAAATCAAAATAACCGCATGTCATTTGATGATGTGCTTTTTCCATTTCCCCTCTTAGATCATCTCTATTTACGTTTTCTGTCATTGGTTCAGTTAAAGTGACATAAACTAAAATATGAGGGTATTGATTGAGTGCATCCACTTTAATCGGGTAGCCCGCTCGACGCATAGCCTCATTCATTTGCTGTACAAAAGCCATACTTTTGAAATGGTTTCTGGCCTGCTGTTCAAACTGCTTAGCCCAATATATCTCAGTCCCCCAAAATAGAGCACCAATAATTATTAGGCCCGTTGCAACAAATTTAATATTCATATTAGCCCTCATTATTTAATTTTATAGTCTATGAGTTCTCACTCATTTAATAATCGAGCTATTATTTATAAATATTTATTAAATTCAACAAAATAAATCAAAAAACCTTACTTTCCGATGACTAGAAAATCAACGGTTGCTTTATGATGAATTATTTTAAAAAAGGCATAAGCGAATTTTAATAATCGCTCATTAGCCTTCAAAAAAGTCAGACAATCGCTGTTTTTGAAAACCTTGCGCATCAAAATTATCAGGACTGAGCCATTGTTGATAGATTTTTTCTAAATCAGGCCATTCTTCATCAATGATTGAAAACCATGCAGTATTACGGTTATGCCCTTTAGTCATCCGATCTTGACGAAATAAACCTTCATACTGAAAACCAAAACGTAAGGCTGCGGCTTTAGACGGTGCATTACAATCATCACATTTCCACTCTACACGCCTAAAACCATGGGCAAAGCATCGTTGTAACAGTAAAAAGATTACCTCCGTTGATGCTTTGGACTTTTTCATTCGATGGGAAAAGTAAACATTGCCTATTTCGATCGCGCCCTGTTCCAGCCTTGGATTTAACAAAGCAATCCAACCTTGGGTCTCGCCATCAATTTCAATTAAAAAATGAGTTGAGCCTTTAAAACCAAATAGATTTTGCAAATCCTGTTTTAACAAAAATTGGCTTTGCGGTGCGGCATAAGGCAAATACGTCCAGCAGGCCGCATCCTTTTCCGTTGCAACAGCATCCCAAATTTGATTCGCAGCCTGATCAGAAATTTCACCAGCAATATGAATCAATTTGACAGATTGCCCATCTAAATTATGTTTAATCGGTTGATTGGGTTGATGATCAATGGCAAAGCCTACGGTTTGCCCAAACTGGTTCTGTTGTGTTTTTAAATAATGTTTCATGATGATTTATAATTGAAAAAAAGAATGATTTCCGTTGCTAATTTAAGCATAAGTTTTTTCTATGACCTATGGAATCTTGCATAAATACAGAAAATACCCTGAGAACTTTAAGGTTTTTGTAAGTAGGTAATTTATTAAATTGGCAATTTCGATTAGAATAGAGCTGCTCTTGGTAGCATGTGCCTCTCTTTGCACAAAAAATTATATCTTTCATGCTTTTGAAAATTCGCGTGGCTTATAACGGTAATGAACCAAATTCTCCCCCAAACTTTGGAGTCCACTCCTTCCATTCGCGTGCTTGACGAGTGGCAGGAAGTCATACCTGAAGATTTATATATACCGCCCGCCGCGTTTGAAATCTTACTGGAACAATTTGAAGGCCCGTTAGACTTTCTGATTTACCTGATTCAAAAAAATGGCTTTGATTTATTACAGGTCGATATTTCTCCGATTGCCACTCAATATCTGTCCTATATGGATAGTATGAAATCACTGAATATTGAGCTCACGGCTGATTATATGGTCATGGCAGCATTACTTGCAGATTTGAAATCGCGTTTACTGCTCCCGAAACCAGTCGCTGTTGATCAATTTGAAAAAGATCCAAAACAAGAGTTAATTGACCGTTTAGAAACCTATCTACGTATAAAGCAAGCTGCGGAACGATTGGGACAGATGCCAATCTTCGAACGCGATACTTTTAGCGCTAACGTGAGTATTGGTCACATTGCCCCTATTTATGAAGGCTATGATGTTGAAGCCTTGCATGATGCTTTATTTTGCGTATTCAACCGCCCTGAGCCCATCACTCATGTTGTGGCACAAGAGCCTGTATTATTGGAAGAACGTATAGCCTTTATTGAAAGCCAACTTGCGTCAGGTGAGGCATTGAGTTTTATTGAATTATTAAATCCCATGCAAGGTCGTATGGGGATGGTGGTCACTTTTATGGCGGTGCTTGAACTGACACGTCAGCAAAGAATTCAGATTATCCATACAGGTATTGAAGCTCCTTTAACCATTCAAGGAGTTGCTGCATGAGTTTAGATCAATTTGAGCAAAATGAAGGTATGTCGTTTGAGGACATTCATCATGAGGTTTTATTGCAACTTGAAGCGATTTTATTCGCCAGTGACTCACCAGTCTCTCTTGCACGTCTAAAAGAGGCTTTTCAAAACCAATATAATAAGCAGCAATTACGCACATTTTTACAGCAACTGGCGATGTTACAGCATGGCCGTTCAATCGAATTAATTGAAACTGCGCAAGGTTTTCGATTTCAAGTACGTGCCAAATATCGAAATGTTATTGCACAGGTTTGGCCAGAGCGCCCAACCAAGTTGTCACCCTCTTTACTCGAAACTGTCGCAGTGATTGCTTACCATCAACCAGTCACACGTGCCGATATTGAGCAGATTCGTGGTGTATCCAACAATAGCCAGAATTTAAGAACGCTTTTTGACTGGAACTGGATTAAAGAATCTGGTTTCAGAGATTTACCCGGAAGACCTGCGTTGTTAGTCACAACGCCCCAATTTTTAAATGCATTTGGTTTAGCTTCGCTAGGTCAATTGCCTCCCCTGCAGAACGCCAAGGAAGCATTCATGACACTCGACGCACATGCGCCGAAGTCCTGAGAAAGGTGAACTGTTGATCATTATGTCTAAGGTTGTGCTGTCATGAGTGAAAAATTACAAAAGGTTTTAGCGAGAGTCGGGTTAGGCTCGCGTCGCTATATGGAGGAAGTCATTGCTGCTGGTCGTGTCAGTATCAATGGTCAGATTGCCCAAGTTGGCGAACGTATCGAACCAGGTGATGAACTTCGTATCGATGGTCGTAAAGTACAATTCCAAATTGAAGATGAAATTCGCCGCCGCGTATTAATTTACTATAAACCAGAAGGTGAAATCTGTTCACGTAATGACCCTGAAAAGCGTCCTACGGTATTTGATCATTTGCCTCAAATTGCCAACGACCGTTGGGTCATGGTGGGTCGTCTGGATATTAACAGTACTGGCTTATTGTTATTCACCAATGATGGTGAACTTGCCAACCGTTTAATGCACCCTTCAAACGAAGTTGAGCGTGAATATGCTGTTCGCGTGATGGGCGAAGTAACCCCACAAATTCGCAATAATATGCTGAAAGGTGTTGAGCTTGAAGATGGTCCAGCCAAGTTTGAATCATTCTCAGAAATTGGTGGCGATGGTATTAACCGTTGGTATCAAGTGGTGGTTAAAGAAGGTCGTAACCGTGAAGTCCGTCGTATCTTTGAATCACAAAGCTTAAAAGTCAGCCGCTTATTGCGTACTCGTTACGGCACTGTCATTTTGCCACGCGAGTTACGTACAGGTCGTTGGATGGAATTGGATAAAAGCGATATCGATAACTTGGCAAAATCAGTGGAATTAAAACCACGTCAAGGTACAGGTCTATTTGGTATGGCAAAACGCCGTACTGAACGTATGTCTGAAAAGCCAATGGCAGCACGTCGTGGCGGTTACTTACGCCAACAACGTCGTGATGATGAACAAGATCAGTCACAGCAACAACGTCCAAGTGGCAATGCCAATAATAACAATGGTCGTAAAACCATTGGTTTCAATAAAGGCTTTAAGAAGTTCTAATTCTTGATCCTAAAAAATAAAAAAACGCTCTAATAAGAGCGTTTTTTATTGGCTTTAACTATGCTGAACAATGCCTTGCGGGATCGCATTCAGCAGTTTTTTGGTATATTCATGCTGTGGATGTAAATACAGTTCGTCCGAGTTAGCAATCTCAACTAATTCGCCATGATTCATGACCATGACTTGATCAGAAATGTATTTCACGACAGATAAATCATGTGAAATAAAGATATAACTCAGACCAAACTCGTCCTGTAAATCCTGCAACAAATTCAACACCTGCGCCTGTACCGAAACATCCAGTGCAGAAACAGACTCATCGCAGATTAAAATCTCAGGTTTCAAGGTTAAACAACGTGCGATCGCAATCCTCTGTCGTTGACCACCAGAAAACTCATGTGGATAACGGTCATAGGCTTGAACAGGCAAACTGACGCGCTCTAACAATTCGAATGCCATCTTTTTACGCTCAGCATCATTTTGACCTATGCCATGAATCCGCATCGGTTCCAATAAAATCTGCCCGATAGTAAAGCGTGGATTGAGTGAAGCATAAGGGTTCTGGAAAATGATTTGAATTTTGCGCTGGTACTGACAAAACTCTTTCTCACTCATGGCCAGAATATCTTTTCCACCAATCAAGGCTTGCCCGCCTGTGGCTTCATGTAAGCGCATCAATAGCAGACCAATCGTGGTTTTACCTGAACCCGACTCGCCAACTAGGCCCAAGGTTTTACCTTTGGCCAATTGAAAAGAGACACCTTTAACCGCTTGAAATTCGTCTTGTCCCCACAAACCCTTACGACTATAAAATGACTTTTTCAGATCTTTTACATCGAGCACAATCGGCTCATCGCCAGTCAGACCACGGACACGTTGTTTCAGGTTTAAATCAGACAGATTGGTGGCTTCGATCAGTTGTCCATTTTCGTCCTGCTGCATAAAATCACTGGTCACAGGCAAACGGTATGGACGAGTCGCCAACTGTGGACGACAATGCAGCAAAGCACGCGTATACACATCTTGTGGTTGTTCCAGCACCTGTTCAACAGGGCCACTTTCCCGAATCTCACCATGACGCATCACAATCACTTCATCTGCAATTTCACCCACCAAGGCTAAATCATGGGTAATAAACAGCATCGACATTTCATGGCGTTGTCGTAATGACTCTAATAAATCAATGATCTGCTTTTGGATGGTGACATCTAAGGCTGTGGTTGGCTCATCGGCAATCAGCAACTTCGGCTCACAGGCAATTGCCATCGCAATCATGACCCGTTGTTGTTGCCCACCTGAAAGCTGACTCGGATAAGCATCGATCTTGGTTTCTGGTGCAGGAATACCAACTTCTTTCAGCAACTCAAGTACCCGTGCTCTGGCCTGCTTACGTCCCATGCCTAAATGAATACATAACACCTCAGCAATTTGATCCCCCACGGTAAAGACAGGATTCAACGAGGACATCGGTTCCTGAAAAATCATGGCAATGTCTTTACCACAAATTTTGCGAATCTCTTTGGCCGATAAGTTGAGTAAGTCTTTACCTTCAAAGCAAATTTGACTCTGTTCGGCAATTTGACTTTGCCCTTTTGGCAACAGCCCCATCACCGCTAGGGAAGTGACCGATTTACCACTGCCCGACTCACCAACCAGTGCTACAGTTTTATTTTTAGGAATTGAAAATGAAATCCCTTTGACTGTTTCAATCCACTGCTTATTTTCACCCTTAAAGCTGACACGGAGATCATCGACACGTAATAGCGTTGTTTCATTCTGATATTGCATTTTATCTCTCCGCTATTTCAACTTAGGATCTAAAGCATCACGTAAGGCATCTGTAAACATCGAGAATGCAGTGACTAACACCGCCATTGCGATAGATGCCGCAGCCAATTGCCACCATTTACCTAAGATCAGCTCACTTTGCGCTTCATTCAACATACTGCCCCAAGACACCACGCCGACAGGTACACCAAAACCAAGGAAGCTCAGAATGACTTCAGATTTAATGAATGACACCACCAAAATCGAAATCTGTACCAAGGCAATATGACTCACGTTTGGGAAGATATGTACAAACATACGACGTAGATGACTCACTCCAATGGCTTTGGCTGCCAGAACATATTCGCGCGATTTATGTTTCATATATTCGGCACGAATCAGACGGAACACCCCCGTCCAACCAGTTAAACCCAAGATCAACACAATCGACAGAATGCCTTTTTGTTGCAGGACAGCCGCAATGGCCAACACCAACAACAGATAAGGAATCGAGGTAAAAATGTTATAGAACCAGTTCAAAACATCATCAACCCAGCCACCAAAATAACCTGCAATTGCACCCAAAAAAGTACCAATCACCACCGCCAATAGCGCAGACAATAAACCGACCAGAATTGAAGTTTCAGCACCTTTGATGGTTTTTAGCAACACATCTTGTCCCCACTTATCCGCCCCAAAAGGCAAAGTGGTTTTGAGCTCTTGCTTTTGATCGAGTAAATGCCCACCGAGTTGCTGATCAATCTGCTGCATATCCTCAGCCAAAGGATCAACCACGCCATAATTATCAATGACTGAGCCACCTTGCTGTTCAGCTTGAATTTCCGCATTCAGCTGCTGAATCACGTCTTTCAGAGGATCAACAGGATTTTCAGGCAAAGTTGCTGTGTTTTCTGTAGTTGCCTTAATTTGATCTGACTCTGTATCCGCACCCAAGAAAGTGGGTGGTGCATAACTGACTGCAACTTCTTTATTCCAATTAGAGGCTATTACCCCTGTCATCGATAAAGCGAGCAGGATGAAATAAAATAAAACCACCAAAAAAGACACCACGGCGATTCGATCTGACTTCAATCGATTCAAGGCCAAATGCCACAATCCTGTTGACGCAGAAGATTCATTCGAGGCAGCTTTGCTTTTAAAAATTGTACTGAGCATCGTCATCCTCCTATTTCAACTGCACACGAGGATCGAGGAGCTTATAAATCAGATCGGCGATCAAGTTAAAAATCATGGTGACTGCAGCGATATATACGGTGATGGCTTTAATCACAGGAAAATCACTGCGTTCAACCGCAATAATAATTTCTCGACCAATGCCCGGAATACCAAAGAAACGTTCAATCAGGAAAGCACCAATCAATAAGGCAGGCAGACTGGCCATCACTTCGGTGACAATGGGAATCGAAGCATTACGCAATACATGCACACCCAGTACCCGAGACTCCCCCACACCTTTAGCACGCGCAGTCCGCACATAATCTTGGTTAATTTCATCTAAGACGAAGCTTCGATATAAACGTAGCGTTGGAGCAATACTGACCACCAACATGATTAAGATCGGCAACAAGGCATAATGGAATAAATTTTGACTAAAACTATCACTCCAGCCTTGTACGGGGAACCAACTTAACTGATAGGCCAAAACATATTGGAAGATGATGATATACACCAAGATACTGATCGACATGCCAATGGTACACAGCATCATCACCATACGATCGGTCAATGAACCACGCACTGATGCAACCGCTAGTGCCAAGATGATTGAGATCACAGTTTGTAAAATGGTTAGAGGAATCAATAAAGTTAGTGAGGGCCCTAAACGAGTCAAGATAATCTGTGAGACAGATTCGCCTGTACTCCAACTGGCACCATAATCAAAAGTCAGAATCTGTTTAATAAAAATCCACAACTGCACATAATAAGGTTGATCAACCCCCAACTGTTTACGGATGTTTTCAATTTGCTCAGGGTTGGACATTTTTCCTGCCAAGATATATGCAGGATCGCCCCCCACCCAGTTAAACAAGAAGAAAATCAGCAAAATGACACCCAACATGGTCGGGATCATTTGCCATAGTCTACGCACGACATAAGCAAGCATAATGGCAAATCCTTATTTGACCCGTTGACCTGTAATTTCATTAAAGAAGGCTTTGTTATCTGGTTCTCTGCCTAAGAAGTCTTTAACCAGTTGTGCTGCATTCTTTTGACTGCCTTGTGACAAAATCGCCTGACGGTAGCGTTGTCCTACTTCTGGATTATTCAGGTTATCGCCAAAAGCCGACAACATATCTAAGGCTAAGACTTCAGACCACATATAGCCATAATAGCCCGCTTGATAACCCATCAGATGGCCAAACTGTCCAGGGAACTCGGTGTTCGGTACATAGCCTAATGCGGTTGCCGATTCCATTTTTTTCCAGACATCCATCGGCTGTACTTTCAGCGCATCCGCACCGTGTAAAGCCATGTCATATTGTGCATATAGGGTTTGACGTGCATAACGCAAACCACGTCCATAGTTATGTACCGATTTAAGGCGTGCAATTAGGGCATCGTCTACACGTGGACAAGCTGGATTACAATAATCGGCCACTTTAGACAAGGTTTCCTTACGACGCGCCCACTCTTCATACATTTGTGATGGTGCTTCGACAAAGTCGCGCTCTACCGATGTACCCGACTGTCCCGAATAACGGGTTTTCGATAAAATGCCATGTAGGGCATGACCAAACTCATGTACAAAGGTTTCCAGCTCGTCACTATTTAAACCTTTGCGGTTAAAGTTGGTGACCAACACTGAAATTGGTTTACGCTTGCTCAGCGTACTGCCACCATATACTCCCCAGACCGCTGCATGTCCATACTTGCCTTCACGTGGAAATTTATCCATGTATAGACCACCGAGAACTTCACCTGTTTTTTTGTCAGTGACATCATAATATTCAACTTCATCTTGCCATGCATCGACTTTGGCTGGCTTAAATTCAATCCCATAAAGATCAGATGAAATCGCAAATAACCACTTTTGTGCCGCTAAGGTCGGGAAATAATCACGCAGTTTTTCTTGGTCTATCTGGTATTTGTCTTTACGGAGTTTTTCACTCCAATAGTTCACATTCCAACGGTTAATTTCAGCTTTTTCTAAAGTTGTGTTCAAGGTTTTGGCTTTAAATGCACGGAGTTCTTCCACTTCTTTTTGCTCAAGTGGTGCAACAACGTTGTGTACATCAGCCAAGAAGGTGTTAACCGTTTTTGGCGTTTTCGCCATACGTTTTTTTAACGCCCAATCGGCATAGCTTGGTTGACCAAACAGCTGCGCCAATTCATAACGTAAGTCAATAATCTGTTTAAGCAAGACTAAGTTCTTTTCTGTACCACGACGTGTAAATGCAGTTTGATAACGTTTGCGTGCATCATCACTGTCGGCCAACTCCATAAACGGTTGGTACTCTGGATATTCAAACCCTAATAAATAATTGCCTTTGTCATTTTTCTTTAGGCCTGAAATATAACTATCTGGTAAGCCTTTTAGCTCGGCAGGCGTAAATTCTAATTTTTCTGGGTTATCACGAATATTGCGGGAGAATTCTTGCGAAAGTTTGGTCAACTCATCAAAAATTGTTTTGACCCGTGCTCTTTTTTCGGGTGAAAGTTGTACCCCTGTATCTTCAAAGGCATCAAGAATATCTTGGCGGTACTTAGTATCAATTGCATCGTTGGCTTTGGTGTTTTTAAAACGTTGGTATAACTTCGGATTCTGATAAATTTCGGTTTGTAGTTGATTCAACTTAACTTCGCAATCTTCAGCAGCTTGGCGTAATTTAGCATCTGGATCAACATTGCTATACAGGCTAATCGGCCCAGCAAAATTCTCGAAAGTTGCCATTAATTGATCCCACTCTGCCAACACAGGTGCAGCATCGGATTGCGGTTTAATGCTTTGTTTTTCCAGTTGAGAAATACGCTGCTTTAAAGTCTGTAAATTAGCATCGCACCATTGTGCGCTTTCACTGCTTTTTAAAATCGGTAACGTGGTTCGTGTGCTTTCAGCCCAAATGCCTTGACTCATCCCCGTGACTGCCATCGATAACAGTCCCAGTGTCGACAACTTCAATATTCTTTTCGCCATGCGCTTTCTCCAATTTAATCTGTTTGTTATTTCTTGTCTTGAATATCGATATACATCCACTCTGCTGGCAGAACAGGATGTTTTTTATAACCAATCACACGTGGTTGAGCGACCACGGTACGGTAACGCGTCGACATAAATTGTACGGGCGAATAAAACTCTAACAACCGTGACATTTTGCGGTACAGCATATCGCGCTCAGGGCCATCCTCAAGTCTCAATGATTGCTCATAGAGACGGTCATATTCGGGTAATTTGAAGCAGGTATGATTGGTTGCATGAATATTTTTGCCATAGAACAACTGCACAAAATTATCTGCGTCAGGATAATCTGCAATCCAAGCCGAAGCCTTAAACATGGTTTTACATTGTTTCTCCGCTTTTAAACCTTCTGCGAAAGGAACAGGCTTCGAGACCATATTAATTTTAATATTGGTTAAATCTTTCTTGAGTAACTCGGCCATTTGCATACTTCGTGCACTGCTGGTCGATGGCATAAATTCAATCACTAAAGGCTTTCCGTCAGGTAAAGTTCGCCAACCATCTTTACCTACTTTGTAGTTGTAGCGATCCAATAGCAAATTGGCTGCCTTTACAGAATAAGGAATACTGCTTTTATAATTTGGATCATGCCCTGCTACACCATATGGAATCGGTGATTCTAATTTTTGGGCATTGCCTTTGGCCAAGACCGCGATAAATTTTTCTTTAGAAACTGCCATGGACATCGCGCGGCGCAATGCAATCTTATCTTTACTAAAACCACCGACCACAGGGTTTTGGATATTCCAATACAAATAATCAATCGAAGGATCTGAAATACGAGACAGTTGGATGCCCTTCTGAGCAAGTTCAGGTTTTAATGAACCATCGGATTGCAAAGCCTGTGCAGGTAATTCACCATCAAGTGTAAATAAATCCAAACCATCTTTTTGGAATGACAGCCAACCCGATTGTGATTCTTCAATGACTTGAATATCGACCACACCGATTTGTGGCATTTTTTTGCCTTGCATCTGTTGTACGATTTTTTGATCTTCAGGAGTGCTGGCCTTAAAGTCCCATGTAAAACCACGATAATCTGGATTTGCCTTCAATATAATCCGTGAACCTGGTGTCCAATGTGACAGCATATAAGGACCTGTTCCCACAGGACGTCCCATCACATAGCCCGCCTTATCACGATATTTTTCAATCACTTCACGTGCCACTGCACCCGTGGGTTGATGCGCCAACAGCATCGGAAAATTATGATTCGGTTCTTTTAAACGAATCACCAAAGTATAACGATCAGGCGTTTGTAGTCCCGCGATCGGCTGATCATAATTAAACTTTCCTGTTTTACTGGCTTGTTGAATAAGTGGTTCAATGCCCACAATTTTATCTTCAAATAACCAGCTGTTAGGAGAATGCAGATTTGGATCAAGTAAGCGTTTAAATGAATACGCATAATCAGCAGTGGTGAGTTCACGTGACTTGCCTTTAAATGCAGGATCAGGTGTGAAATAAATCCCTTTCTGAATCCGAATGGTATAGGTCAACCCATCCGCACTCACTTCAGGTAATGCCACTGCCGTTTTTGGCACCAACTTGGCAGGCGAAGCTAAATAATCGTAGGTATAGAGCGTTTCAAAAATAGAATATAAGACATGAGCCGAATACAGGTCTTGTGTCGCTACGGGATCAAATCCCGTTTCTGCCACTGGAAAGGCATAACGTAAGACTTTTTTTGGATCGGCAGGGCTTTTCGCTTCTGTAATCGTTACCCCTAGACTTAATGTTGTCCCCAATAACAGCGCCAGACTAGTCCGTTGCATCGAAAGTTTAAAATTTTGCTTCATCATAAAAACATCACTTATTTTTGATTTGGTGAAACAATATCTAAGTATTGCCAGTTGGTATTCATAATTGGATGAGCTTTAAATCCCTGCACCTCAGGTTGAATCAACCAGTTCCGAATCCGTGTATCTTGTAAAATCCACGTTCCATCTGCTTCAATTTGACGACTCATTTTTTCATAGAATGGCATACGTTTTTCAGGGGCTTGCTGCATCGCCTGTTTATATAAATTGTCATAAGCAGCTGACTGATAACAGGATTGATTACCACGACCAACATTCGGACCATAAAGCAATTGCGTGAAATTTTCACCCTCTGGATAATCCGCATGCCATGCGCCACTCCACATCATGTATTGACACTGGGTTGCGGCTTTTAAGTTATCGGCAAAATTACTGACTTTAAAGTCTGCCCGAATCCCGATTGCATCTAGATTTTTCTTCCACAATTCAGAATACATCACGGAAGATGTCCCACTCTCGGTATTTATTTTTAAGGTTAAAGGCTTGCCATTGGGCAGATTACGATAGCCATCTGGGCCTTTTTTATAGCCGAAATGATCCAATAATTTATTGGCTAAAACAGGATTGTAACCAATGCTACTGCGATAATTCGGGTTATGACCATTAATGCCTGCAGGTACCAGCATTTCAGCCTTAACCGCCTGACCTTTTCTTAAGATGCGAATATATTCATTGACATTAAAAGACATCGCAATTGCACGTCTTAACGCAATTTTATCTAAGCTATTACCACCAACAACAGGATCACGCATATTCAACATTGAATAAGTGATCTCTGCCTCTTTATTGGCATACAGACGTATACCCTGCTTTTGCATTTCTGCTTTTAACTGATTATTTTGATCAAGCACTTTAGGAATTGCACTGGAAGTGACCTTATCAAAATCCAGTTGTTTGGACTGAAAAGCGAGCCAACGTGATTGTTCTTCTTCGATAATGCTAATATTGACTTTGCCAATTTGCGGCATTTGCTTGCCACTCATTTCTTTAACCAGCTGGTTATCCCATGCCGTGCCTGTCGATTTAAAATTCCAGACAAAACCGCGATAATCAGGATTTGCAACTAATTCGATCTTGCTGCGGGGTACATATTTGCTCAGCATATAAGGCCCTGTTCCCACAGGATGCATGGCTAATCGATCTTTATAGTATTCAACCACTTCCCGTGCAGTCGCACCAAAGGTGCTATAGGCCAAAATATAAGGGAAATTATAATCAGGTTGCGTCAGGGTAAATTGAATCGTATATTTATCCAGTGCTTTAACGCCGTCAATCTTGGCATCATAGTTAAATGTGCCCGTTTTTTTGGCTTGGTCCACCAGTGCATTTGCACCCACAATTTTATTATCAATAAAAGAAAATGCTGAGGCATGATTTTTAGGATCTAATATCCGCTTAATGGAATAGACATAATCCTCTGCAACCAGCTCTCTGCGTTTACCTTTAAATGCAGGATCATCGGTAAAATAAATCCCTGGCTTTATTTTAAATATATAAACCTGACCATTTTTTTCAATCACAGGTAGGCTTTCTGCTGTAGATGGAACCAATTTTACTGGGTTAGCGAGATAATCGTATTGAAGCAATCTTTCAAAAATTACATCGGCGACATTTCCGCTGTAAAAATTAAAAGTTTTAACCATATCAAAACCATCATCTGGGGCTTCAAAAGCAACACGGAGTACTTTATCTGCCTGAGCAGGTGTTTTTGCATACCCCATCGGCATAAATGCAATAACGGTTGATAATACAGTGACCGTAAAAAAAGTTGACTTCAAATCAGTGCTCACATCATCGTTTTTTAATAAATACTAGACTTTTGCATAGCATTCAACACTACAACCGTTTCCCTTTCAGCGTGTCTCATTCCAACTTTTTATTAAAAAATCATTTATTTAATGATGTTTTACCAGTTGGAAAAATTAAGTTAAAAGAAAAACCCCTTAAAGATTGAAAATTACCTTGCTAATTTCATGCCACTTTTCAAATAAAAAAATTATGTTTATTTTTTAATCAAAACGTATTCTTAGCAGATCTAGTTTTCACGCATCTTAAATAAAAGTAACTTTATGCCAAATCATATTTTTATATATTATTTTCCATTTCAATGAAATAAAAATAATAAACCATATGTTTTATAACAACAAAAGATGATTTGCACCACAAAAAAGCAAAAATAAAACTTTATGATTCATTTTAATGCATTACAAAAACATACCTTATTTGGAACTTTATGTTAACCAATCCACATTTAAAATTATTTCAATATTTTTAATATTTAGTAAAAATATGAAAAGCTTATATATAAAAACTAAAACACTTTTACACATTTTATTCTACATTAAGCGAAATCTAAAAATAGGGTTTGGCACAGCTCTTGCTAAAACGGATTTATTGAATTTTTAGAGTGGCAATCCATTAGGGGTTAAATAATCAATGAAAAAAGCCAACTTCGCTCAACCAAGTGCTCTGCCAAAAGCGGGCAAAACCATACTCAAACTCAGTACGCTTAGTTTAAGTATGTTGTGTTTAACCATGGCTCACGCTGCAGAGGCAGAATCACCATCCGAGGAAAAAGCAGCCAAAGTCGTAAAAGTTGCGGTTACAGGTTCATCCATCAAAGGCGTTGCAGCACAGAGTGCTTCACCGATTACCATTGTCAAAGTGGATGAAATTCTAAAACAAGGGGTCACAACAACCGAAGAAGCACTCTCAAAAATTACAGCCAATCAATCAAATTTTGTCACGGCTTCAAATGTAGGAACCAGTAAAACACAGGGATCTGCTGCAAATTTAAGGGGAATTGGTGCCAACAAGACCTTGGTTTTGCTCAATGGTCGTCGTTTGGCAGCCAATGCCTATGACAGCGGTGTGACCAATTTAAATATCATTCCACTGGCGATGCTTGATCGTATTGAAGTGCTGAAAGATGGTGCATCAGCGATCTATGGTACCGATGCGATTGGCGGTGTAGTCAACTTTATTACTAAAAAACAATTTAGCGGTTTAAATTTCAGTGCCGACTATCAAAAACCAGAACAAACAGGTGGCGAGCAACAAAACTATTCCATTTTTGGTGGTTATGGTGATTTAGAAGAAAATGGATTCAATGTTTTCGGGGTTGTTGATTATCGACATGGTGATGAAGTCATGGCAAAAGACCGTAAGGTCAGCCGTCGTGGGGGTGTATTACCCGAATTAGGTGTCAATCGAACCAGTAGTGGTTCTTTCCCGGCAAATTTATACGATACAGAGACAGGTACATTCGGCAGTCCTTATGCCAAAACAGGATGTGGCGATAATCCGCTATTCTTCAGTAATGATGGAGTGACCTGCCGTTATAACAGTCAAGCTGTGATTGGCATTATTCCTAAAACAGAGGACGTTTCTGTCATGGGTCGTGTAACCGCAAAAATTAATGATCATTTCAATGCGATTGGTGAGTACGTTTACGCACGTAGTGAAGTGACTACATCCGTTGCACCTGACGTATTTTTTGACTTACCGATGAACCCATCAAGCAAATATTATCCTGGGAATGGTATTACACCTGCCATGGATAATGTCAGTGGCCCACTAGAATTATATTTACGTTCACAAGCAGGTAATCGTATCAGCAATAGCGTAAATGATTCACACCGGATTTTTGCTGGTCTTGAAGGTGATGCGTATGGTTGGGATATTAATACTGGCGTAACCTATGCCCGTAGTAATGCTGCCGATAACGTTCTAAATGGTTATCTTAATTACAATAAAACCGCTGCAGCATTATTAGATGGCACTCTCAATCCCTTTGGTGCACAAAGCTCAGCCGATGGTGATGTATGGAATGGCTTAAGCGTTAAAGGTAAATATCTAGATGCTAAATTAGACTCAACCACAGTCGATTTCACTGCAAGCCGCCCGATCTATACTTTACCTGCTGGTGATGTCGGTTTTGCTGTTGGTGCAAGTTATCGCCGTGATGATTGGCAATCAAAAACACTGGCTGAAATTGCAAGTGTTGCACCAAGTACTGGGGTAGATCCGAATGAGCCAGTAAATGAAGGCTCGCGCAATATCAAAGCTGTCTTCACAGAACTACATATCCCTTTGCATAAGACTTTAGAAGCTCAACTTGCAGCTCGATACGATGATTACAGTGATTTTGGAGATACATTTAATCCAAAAGTGTCGCTTCGTTGGGAACCAATTAAACAGGTCATGTTTAGAACCAGCTATACCAAAGGTTTTAGAGCACCGACATTACAAGAAATGCATTCACCTAAATCCGTCACCAATACAGCTGCAACGTATAATGATCCGCTACTTTGCCCTGGTGGTGTTCCAGCAGCGGGTGCATTACCTGCACGTGACTGTGGTATGCAATTTGATCGACAAAATGGTGGTAACCAAAACCTAGAGCCTGAAAAATCAGATTCATTTACCGCTGGCATGGTATTTGAGCCCATCAAAAACTTGGTCTTCACGCTCGATTATTTCGATATCAAAGTCAAAAATCAGATTACCACCATTTCAGAGACTGCCATTTTTGCTGACCCAGTGAAATATGCAGATAAATTCATCCGTAATGCAGATGGATCGCTGAACTATATCAATACAACCAATCAAAATTTAGGTGGTATCAAAACCTCAGGATTTGATGTCGGTGCAGCTTGGCGCTCTCCAATGACCAGCACAGGCCAATTTGGTCTCAGTATTGATGGTACTTATGTAACAGATTACCAATACCAAGAAAACAAAGGCATGCCATGGATTGGTGTTGCTGGAAGCTATGCAGGCTTGGATTATCAGGCAATCGTTTTACGCTGGAAACATACAGCTAATTTAGATTGGCGCTATGAGAACTGGGCACTCAACTTACAGCAAAACTTCTCTAAAGGTTATAAAGACCAAAACTCTAATGGGCAAGACCATTCCGTAGGCGACTATACCACTTATAACCTTTCAGGCACTTATAAAGGTTTCAAGAACCTAGAACTCACACTTGGTCTTAAAAATATATTTGATGCTGAACCACCGGCTTCAAATGTCGTCGATAACTTCCAAATGGGTTATGACCCGCGTTATGCAGATGCTGTTGGTCGTAGCTATTTCGTTCGCGGTACCTATAAATTTTAATGCGTTTCATCACTACGGCATGAATATTGTTCTGTCGTAGTGATTCACCGTAATCCTCTGTTTCATCACATTCCAAGCGGTTGTTGTCAGTCTAAATCGATATAAGCCGCCCCTAATGGATATGAATTACTGATTACAATTTCAGGAGTATTTATGGGCATCCCCTTTTCTGAGAGTGAAAATCAACCAGCCAAACGCCTTGTCGGTATTGGTCTGGTGTTATTTCTACATCTCATTATCGCCTATATTCTGATGACAAGTTTAGCGACCGACTTTAGCAAGCCTGTCGATAAGCCTGTAGAACTACAGATTATTCAGGACATCAAACCACCACCGCCTCCAAAACCAGAGGAACCAAAACCTAAAGAAAAGCCACCCGAGCCACCGAAAATGGTCGAAAAAGTGGCCAAGATGCCTGACCCACCTAAACAGGTGGAGAAAGTCACACCTGTGCAAAAACCAGCACCTGCTCAACCGACCAAAACGGCTGTTGCGACACCAACACCTACGCCTGCTGCAGCAAGTCCGAGCCCTGTTGCTGCTCCAACAGCGCCAGCCGCACCTGCGACTCCAGCAAAACCCGCAGGAATTTCACGCGGTGTTTCTGAAGGAGAAGCGGGCTGCCAAAAACCTGAATACCCTCGTGAAGCCTTGATGAATGAAGAAGAAGGTACAGTGCGTATTCGTGTGCTGGTTGATGGTTCAGGCAAAGTGATCGACTCAAAAGTTAAAAAATCGAGTGGTAGTAAAAGCCTAGATAAAGCAGCTGTCAAAGCCTATAGCCTGTGCACATTTAAACCTGCAATGAAAGACGGTGTACCACAACAAGAATGGTACGAAATCGAATATCCATTCACGATTTCCTAATTAAATACATTGAACAAACAAGTTTTTGGAGAATTTAAAGATGACAAACACAGCAAAACGTATTTCTCGAATCGCAGCAATTGGCCTCATCGCAGGAACGACCTTACTTCCAGTTGCAACCGTGTGGGCGGATGAAACCACGCAAACCACAGCCGTAACGACGGTAGCGACTGATGCCGCAGCACAAGCAGCACCAACCCCGCCTCCATTACCTGCAACTGTTGAAAAAGTACATAACCCTTATGGTTTAGAAGCCCTATGGCGCGAAGGTGACTTGGTCGCAAAATCAACATTATTTATCTTGGTACTAATGTCGATTGGAACGTGGTACATCATTCTGTCGAAAGTGTTCCAACAAAGTAAGATCAAACGCCATGGCACAGAAGCTGAACGCCATTTTTGGGAAGCGGAGTCTTTAAATAGCGCTGCAGAAAGTTTAAATAGCAATAGTAGCTACCGTTATATTGCTGAAAAAGGCATTCGCTCAACCAAACATCACGATGGCACCTTATTAGAACGTATTGATTTCAACACATGGGTGACGATCTCAATCCAACGTGCAATCGAAAAAGTGCAAAGTCACTTAAGCAATGGTTTAGCCTTCCTTGCTACTGTGGGTTCAACCGCGCCATTTGTCGGCTTATTTGGAACAGTTTGGGGGATTTATCACGCGCTTACTGCGATCGGTATTTCAGGCCAAGCATCAATTGATAAAGTTGCTGGACCTGTGGGTGAAGCACTGATTATGACCGCAATTGGCCTTGCAGTCGCGGTTCCTGCTGTACTTGGTTATAACTGGTTAACCCGTCGCAATAAAGCGGTGATGGACAATGTCCGTTCATTTGGTTCAGACCTACATGCCGTACTCCTCAGCGGTGACCTAAACAGTAATCACCCAAACCGTGATTCTAAATAAGGAACACCATTATGGGCATGATGATTAATTCAGATCAAAGTGACGATGATGTCATCGGGACGATTAACACGACTCCGCTGGTCGACATCATGCTGGTGCTGCTGATTATCTTTTTAATCACAGTTCCAGTGGTCACACACACTGTTCCGGTAAAACTACCTGAAGAAAAAAATACACCTTATGCCACCACACCACAAAATATCCAGCTTTCCGTCAATAAAACGGGGGATATTTTTTGGAATGAACAACACGTTGCAAATAAAGAAACGTTACTTGCCCGTTTACAAGCTGAAGCGCAAAAACGTCCACAGCCTGAGGTTCATATTCGTGGCGATCAACAGACACATTATGAAGCGATAGATCAGGTGATCAGCACAACACAGCAAGCAGGGATTGGCAAAATCGCTTTTGTTACGACTCCCCCTGCTTCTACACCATAATAGGAGAATCACACATGGGTATGAATGTGGGTTCAAAAAATGATGAAGAAGATGTGATGCTTGACGTCAACATGACACCGCTGATTGATGTCATGTTGGTGCTGCTGATTATGTTCATTATCACCATCCCGATTCCAAACAATGCCATTAACATTAATTTGCCAAATGGCACACCACCACCGCCAACAGATCAGAAGCCCCCCGAAACTATTAATTTACGGGTTGATGCGCAAGGGCATATTTTTTGGAATGATCAAGCGGTTGCTGATCGTTCAGCCTTAAAAGCCTTGTTTGATTCGGTTGCTCAAAAAGCTGATCAGGATCAGATTAAGTTTAAGCCTGATGCACAGGCTGAATATAAGAATATCGCGATGGTGATGGCACTCGCTCAACAGAGCAATATCACCAAAATCGGTATCGTCAGTAATAACTAAATAATAAAAACAAAAAATTAATCAGATAACTACAATTTTACTCCTGAGCTAACAAGTTCGCTTGTTAGCTTTTTTTATTTTATTTCATTGATGACAACAGGAATAAGCTTACTGCTCACCTTATAACCTTGTGGTTTGTTATTACAGGCATCCCCTGTCACGGTGGTTCGAATGACATAAGGAGAATAAGGCATCACATTTAAATAGCCCGAATTATCTCGGCCAGTACGACAGTCTTCTGCCCCCATTTTTTCATCATAGCGACCGTCATAAGAAGATTCCTCTACTTCTGCAATCAGTTTGCTGGTCCACTGAGTGAAATAAACCAAACTTTTACTCGACTCGACCGTCCCCTGTCCTGAACCTGCACTTTCAATTTCGATCAGTTGAATCGGTTTACCTTTATAAACGGTTGAATGCACTTTAAAGCTATTCGATTGACCACCAAACTCTTTTAGGATTCGCGCCTGCTTTAATTTTGGACGGGTTAACACATAGCCAGCCCAAAAATTACGTCCTGCATTTTCAAAACTCACACCCGATAAATAGGCTTCTTCTCCTGAGATCAGTTTTACTGCTTCGGTAGAATCGATCTGAATGGCTTGGGGTGGATTGGCATTTGAATCTTGTAAGTTAGTGATCCAACTGATAATGGTTTTATCTGGAGGTACAGCAGCATGAGTAGTCGAGATTAGACCTGACAGGCAGAGGGTTATAAAAATAAAATTCTTTTTATTCATTGTTAGTCACCTTAAATTTATTAATTAAATGGCTTCCAAAATCTATTAGCTATCGTGACGGCGGCATGGATGCCGCCCGTAGGGCTGCGGTATAAGGATATACCGTCAGCCCTACAAAGGATTTTTGTTACTTTTCATCCCTGAAAAGTAAGATAATGTGGTATTCATTTGAGAAAACTCGGGAAGACGCTGTGGTTCACCCTATTGAATAAGATTCTAAATTTAATGAATTAAATTAGAATTTTTCCAACTCAACCCATTCTGCTTCTGGAAAATGCTTTGCCAAATAAGCTTTTAAATAATCTGCGGTATCTTTCGAAATAAGTGGATCTTTCGACTCATCCCTTAAGTTATACACCAAAGCATGCAAACTCAAACCACGCTGCTTTAAAGCCTCTAAACTCAACAAAGTATGATTAATACTTCCTAAACGCCCAGAAGTCACTAAAATCACAGGAAATTGATGCTGAACGATATAATCAATCGTCAACAACTCTGTAGTTAAAGGCACCATCAAACCACCAGCACCTTCTAACAACACCACCTCAAACCGCTGAGCCAACTCTTTGGTTGCAGCTTCGATCTTGGCAAAATTCAGATCACGTCCATCCAAACGTGTAGCTAAATGCGGCGAGGCCGGATAAGTAAAAATTTCAGGCATAGTCAGCTTTTCATGATCTTCCTGAAACCAACCACTGCCCATAATTTCACGATGTTTTTCGATATCTTCGGAGATATCTACATTCCCCGTTTGTACTAATTTTTGGGTAATGACACGCTGTCCCTGTTCGGTCCAAAGTTTGGCGAGATAACCAGTGGCATAAGTTTTACCAATTTCAGTATCGATACCACTGACAAAATAAATTGCTGCACTCATGCTGTTCTCCGTGCAATCACATAAATCGGATGATAAGTCAGACGAAACCCCTGCTCATCATAAAACTGTTGATAATCTAAATAAAACTGCTGCAAGGATTGCTTGGTCCAACGATGTGATTGAGCTGTTGCGGTCACGCCTGTGGCTTTTAAATGCTGCAATACAGATTTTGGATGATCAAAATAAACCTGCTTATGATCTTGATGTATCAATAGAATTTCAAAGCCTTGCTGTTCAAGCTGTCGCTTTAAAGATTCTAAGTCAACATAAGTTAAACCTTGTCCTGTTAACTGCTTAATTTCAGTCAAATTGTCAGGCCCAAAAGTAGAAAAACCGAAAAATGCATTGGGTTTTAATGCCGCATAAATTCGCTGCAATAAAGCAGGTAGGTCAATCATCCACTGTAATGCTGAACTGGAAATCACTGCATCCAAACATTGCGGTAACATCAGTTGCTCAATATCACCGATCAACCAATCAACCTTAGGTCTCCCCTTAACAAAGGGGAGATTTAGAGGGGATTTAAAATTTGAAAAATGCTGATCGACATCTGCATATAAATCATTTAAGAACAGTTGCTCAACCTGAAAATAAGACTCACATAAATAGGTGAGATTGCCTGAACCACAGCCAATCTCTAGGACTGAATCCAAGTTTTGCGGACAATACTCTTTAAGGTATTCAAATAACTGCGCACTAATCTGTTTCTGTACCACAGCATGCTCGACATAGCTTTGCCCTGCTTTGGCAAAACGTTGGGCCACCAGTGCTTTATTGATGCTCACAAACACTCCACCAATTGTTCCAATTCATTTTTTTGCACCAAAGAAGTTAATGAAATACGCAGGCGTGAACTATTCTGTGGCACTGTTGGTGGGCGTACTGGCATGGCATAAAAACCTTGTTGTTGTACATAGCGTGCTTTTTCAATCGCAGCTTGGCTTTCACCCAAGATAATCGGAATGATATGACTGCTAGATGGGCTCGAGAAACCTTTTGCAATCACAGCCTGTTGTAAATATTGACTGATCTTAGCCAGATGCTGACGCTGTTGCTGCATGCTCAGCACTTTATTAAAAATAAAATCTGACCATGCTATCGAAATCGGTGGTAAAGCGGTACTAAAAATCAATGGGCGCATTTTATTGATCAGATAATCACGAATGATTGAATCACAAATGATATAGCCGCCTACCGAGGCAATTGCTTTACCAAAGGTACCCACCAAGAAATCAATCTGATCCAACACCCCATATTGTTCAGCACAACCCAGACCTTGCTCACCCCTGACGCCGATCGCATGGGCTTCATCGACATACAACATGGTTTTGGCAAAGCGTTGCTTTAACTGCGCCAATGCAGCTAAATCCGTCTCGTCCCCATCCATACTAAAAATACTTTCGGTCACCACAAGAATGCGTTCAACTTGCTCATCTTGATGATACTTTTGCAATAACTGTTCCAGATGCTGCAAATCATTATGGCGATAACGTACATATTGAGCAGTCGAAAGTCGAATGCCATCAATCATACTGGCATGTACCAGTTTATCGGCCAGAATCACGGTTTTGCTATCACATAAAGCAGGCAAAATACCGATATTCATGTGGTAGCCACTATTAAAGAGTAAGGCAGCACGACCAAAGGCTTTGCTTAGGCTATTTTCAAATTGTTCATATTCTGCAAAATTACCCGTCAGCAAGCGTGAAGAAGATGAACTAAAGAGCGCTCGTTCGATTTTCAACGTATCAAGAAATTCTTCTCTTAAAGTTAAATCAGCGGCCAAACCTAAATAATCATTGGATGCGAGATTCAACATGGCTCGATCTTGAATCGTGATCCATCGTCCAGATTGCTCATTTGCAGTGAATTTACGGAAATTACCCTGTTGCTTAAGTAAGTCAAGCTGCTCGGCATAATGATCAAGCAAGGACATTGGCATTTACTCCTTGCATATTTTTTACCACTTCACTCATCTGTGCTAATAAATAATGGAGTTCATCATCGCTAATCACATACGGCGGCATCACGTAGACCAATTTTCCAAATGGTCGTACCCAAATCCCCCGTTCAACAAACTGTTGCTGTAAGGTTTTCATGTCGACATTGGTGGTTAACTCAACCACGCCAATCGCCCCTAAAACCCGTACATCAGCAACATGATCGAGCTGTGCTAAATCCGTTAACTGTTCAGCCAGAATCTGTTCAATTCGTTGAATATTGGCTTGCCAATCCTGTTCCACCAGCAGTTGTGTACTTCTTAATGCAACCGCACAGGCCAGTGGATTCGCCATAAAGGTTGGGCCATGCATAAACACGCCTGCTTCACCACGACTAATGCTTTCAGCCACTTGCTTGGTGGTTAAGGTCGCAGACAATGTCATATAACCACCTGTTAAGCCCTTACCAATACACATGATATCGGGTTCGACCTGCGCGTGTTCCCATGCAAACATTTTGCCTGTACGTCCAAAACCCGTGGCAATCTCATCAAAGATCAGCAATAAATTGTATTCCTCACACAATGCTTTGGCTTGACGTAAATATTCAGGATGATAAAAACGCATCCCACCTGCACCCTGAACAATTGGCTCGATAATCAATGCAGCAATACTGTGATGATGCTGTTCAATCTGCTGTTTGAGTTGCTGAATATCTTGCGGATTCCATTCGCCATCAAAACGGCTTTGTGGCGCGGGTACAAAAATTCGATTCGGTAAACTTGTACCAAAAATTTGATGCATCCCCGTGACTGGGTCACAGACAGACATCGCATTCCAGGTATCGCCATGATAGCCAGAACGGGTGGTAATAAAATTGGTTTTTTCTGGTTTGTTTAATGCAGCCCAATATTGAACTGCCATTTTTAACGCTACTTCTACGGCAACCGAACCTGAGTCTGCGTAGAAAATCTTATCTAAATTCGGCGGCGTGATTTTTAATAATAATTTGCCTAATTCAATTGCAGGTTCATGGGTCAGACCGCCAAACATGATATGCGCCATGTTCTGCAATTGATCTGTAACCGCTTGGTTGAGTTCAGGATGGTTATAGCCATGAATCGCACACCACCATGACGACATGCCATCAACCAAAGCTCGACCATCTTCCAGTTCGATGGTTGCGCCATAAGCACGTTTGACTTTAAAGGTTGGCAGTGGATTTAACATCGAAGTATAGGGATGCCATATATGTTCTAAATCAAATGGGTCTGTCATCCTTTACCTCTGTAAATTCAATATTTAATGATGTGCTGTACAGTGTCATTCCGAGTACTCATCCAATTTCAGGATAAGCCTTCAGCTGGACCTACTTTTCTTTCGGGAAAAGTAGGCAAAACCATTCGTCATCCACAAAACCTGTTCACTTCTTGATCCCATCCAAGTATATCTACTCATCCATATTCATCACTTTTACGATAACCACGCAGGTTGTGGATGACCTTACCGAGTATCAATTTTTTGGAAAATTCATACAGAAGAACTTGTGAACATCTTAAACGTGTCAAAATCTAAAATATATTGCGAGAACTTTCAATTCAAGCAAGATTAAACCGTCTGTTGAATAAAATCTTCAATTATTTGCACAGTCTGCTCAACCATAAAACATGGAAAACCATGTGAAGCTCCATCGATCGAAACAACAGATAGATTCTTTGCAGCTAAATCTTCAGTTTTTTGCACAATTTGGTAAGGAACTAAAGCATCATACTCAGCAAAGACATGCAACTGCCTACCCTGATAATTTTTATACAACTCAACCAAGTTTAATTGCTCCAGCAACTGTAACCCATCTCTAAGCAATGCAATCGGTTGTGGACGAATCAATTTCTGCATAGCTACGAAATCTTTCTTTGCCGAACTTGCACCCTGACACACCAATAAACCAAACCGTTTTAGCGTGGTAATTGCATCCTGTTCAAATGATTGTTTAAACTGGATAAAGGTTTCAACAGGCATCGCAGTTGTCCAATCTGCTTTAACCACAAAACATGGATTCGACGCTAAAGTGATTAAAACTTTCGGTTCAGCATATTGTTGTTGAATTTGATCGACCAGTAAGGTTGCCAGTTGTCCACCAAGCGACCATCCAATAATCACATCAAACTTCACTGCAAGTTCGACATGCTGTTGCAATATCTCATCATCCAGCGCATTAAAGATATTAAGCCGCTCAACGCTATGTCCCTTTTGTTCTAAAGCCTCATGTAAAGGTTTTAATAATTCGGCACCACCGCCCCATCCTGTGATAAGTAGAATCTTATAGGTCACGTGCTTGCTCATTTCCAAAAACATCAACGCAGTATACCCTGATTAACACTCCTCATTATTTTCCAAATCTACCAAAAGATGCGCTGGAATCACTTGCTCCCAATGTTGCTTGAACTGTCGATGAACTTGATCAATATCCAAGCAACTATTTCTCGCCACCTGCTGAGCATGAGCAATATCTTTGGCACGCATATAGGCGAGCAAATAATGATCGCCATTCAATTCAAGTTGAAACCAAGATTCAACGGTTACCCCTTCTGCTTGAAGTGTTTGAATGGCTTCTACTTTGCGTTGTTGAATTTCTCGCTGCCAAGCCTCGACCTCAGCCTGCCTATTTGCTTTTAATTTAATCAGAACTGCACCAACATCCATTGATTTTCCTTTTCTTTTTCTAAATCGCTATTCAATTGAAATATATAAAGCAGAGCAAAACCCTGTAAAGAATTTTCTACCCCATCCAATCTCTAAATTTGCTAAAGTAGCTGCTATTACACTTTGAGATCAACATGATGAATACGATAAAGTCCAAAGTTCTCGTTTTATGTAGTTCACTTTTTTTACTCAGCTCACCAACACTTAGTAGCGCACAAAGTACCTTATTTTCAAAGCAAGATACCGCTCAAAAAGAATGGGTTGGGCAATCTGCACCAGACTTTAAACTGCAAGATCAAACTGGCAAATGGCATACCTTAAATCAATATAAAGGCAAATGGGTGGTACTTTATTTCTATCCTAAAGACAACACTGCAGGCTGTACCCAAGAAGCTAATCAATTTAAATCACTGTATCCACAATTTACCAAATCAAATGCTGTGGTACTGGGTGTCAGTCTGGATGATGTTGCATCACATCAAAAATTCTCAGAAAAACTTGGCCTACCGTTCCCAATTCTTGCAGATGATCAGGGTGAACTAGCCACTAAATTTGGCATCGTACGAAACTTGGGTATTACTAAAATTGCCAAACGTGAGAGTTTTTTGATTAATCCTCAAGGCGCGGTGATGTATCACTACACCAGCGTGAATACTCAAACTCATGCCGATCAAGTGTTGAAAGATTTAAAAACCTTACAAAGCAAATAATCGCTTTGAAGATTCTGAGTCAAGTTATCGAGTGATCATCTGCCTAGCTGTTTGAAGTCTAGGCATTTTTATACATGTTTAATAATCAATGCCATTGGAATCATCAATCGGGTTCTGATCCAGTGTAAACACGGTACGTTGATACGGAATACCTTCCAGATCATAGACCTGATAAACACAATCAAATAACAGCTGTAGGTCTTCACTGCGATCCATTGCCCGTGCAGTCAGAAAAATTGGGCTGACGGCGCCATTGTCTAAAATCGGAATATAGTTCAAATGAGGAAAGCGAATGGTATCGGCACTGGCAGGAATCACACACAAGCCTTCACCTGCGGCTACCAACCCTAAGGCCAGTTGAATTTCCCGTACTTCATGCATATTTTTTGGCACGAGGCTATGCTCGGCAAAGATATTCAAAAGCTGCGTCGAAAAATTAGGCTTCGGCGAAGTGGGATACATAAACATCTTTTCATCAATTAGATCTGCCAGATAAACCCCTTCCGTCCGCTGTGCAATGGGATGACTGGTATGCGCCGCCACAACCAATCGCTCCTTCCGCAATAAAATCCGTCTGACCGCAGGATCACTAATCCTCAAGCGTCCAAAGCCCACATCAATGCGTCCTTCCTTTAAAGCTTGCAGTTGTTCTGTGGTGCTCATTTCAACCAGTTGAATATTGAGATGTGGCTGCTGTTGTCTGAATAAATAGATGATCCGTGGCAAAAGACCATAAAGCAGCGACCCGACAAAACCGATGGTGACACTGCGTTCAATCAGCCCAATCCGTTTTGCCATACTTTTAATTTCTTCAGCATTAGACAAAAGTTTAATCGCGTGCTGATAAAAGAAATGTCCCGCAGGTGTGGTTTGTAGAGGTCGACTACCCCGCTCAAACAGTTGAATACCCAACTCACTTTCCAAGTTTTGAATCTGTCGACTCAAAGGGGGTTGAGCAATAAATAGTTTTTCTGCGGCCTTGGTGAAGCTCTGTTCTTCAACAACTGCAACAAAATACCGTAAATGACGTAATTCCATGAGGTTTCCATACCTTTAAGATATATAAAAATATAAATTCGGTCTTAGACAGAGTTTACTCATTCTTTTAAGGTATAGACAAGAGATAAACCGATGAAGTTATGAATCGCTTCCGCTAGATTCCAGCTGCCCACATTCATCCTTATCGGTTCAAGCCACAACACTCGCCACATTCAACTTATTAGGATATCGAGACGCTTTTAGCGCAACTCGATGACTTCCACAGTTTTGGAAAGTCGGAGAACGGACATGCCACGTATTCCTGTAATCAATACCAGCCATCTTGACCGCATTGATGAATTACTGGTCGATAATATCGACACGGGTGAATTTAAACTGCATCGCTCAGTATTTACCGATCAAGCCCTATTTGATCTCGAAATGAAATACATTTTCGAAGGCAATTGGGTGTATCTTGCGCACGAAAGCCAAATCCCCAATAACAACGATTTCTACACCACACATATTGGTCGTCAACCAGTCATCATCGCGCGCAACCGTAACGGCGAGCTGAATGCCATGATCAATGCTTGTTCACATCGTGGTGCCCAACTTTGTCGTCATAAACGCGGTAACAAAGCCACTTACACTTGCCCTTTCCATGGTTGGACCTTTAACAACTCAGGCAAACTCCTCAAAGTTAAAGACCCAAGTGAAGCAGGTTATTCAGATTGCTTTAACCAAGACGGTTCGCATGATCTGAAAAAAGTCGCACGGTTTGAGAACTACAAAGGTTTCTTGTTTGGCAGCCTCAATCCAGATGTACCGTCGCTTGAAGAATTTTTGGGTGAAACCAGCAAAATTATCGACATGATTGTTGATCAATCCGAGCATGGTTTAGAAGTTCTGCGCGGCACCTCCTCTTATACCTATGAAGGGAACTGGAAACTCACGGCTGAAAATGGGGCTGATGGTTATCACGTTTCAGCGGTGCACTGGAACTATGCCGCAACCACACAACATCGCAAAGAAACACAAGCTGCCGATAATATTCGTGCCATGAGCGCTGGGTCTTGGGGCAAGCAAGGTGGTGGTTCTTATGGTTTTGAAAATGGTCATATGTTGCTATGGACACAATGGGCCAATCCAGAAGATCGTCCAAACTTCCCGAAAGCAGATGAATATACCGAGAAATATGGTGCAGCCATGTCGAAATGGATGATCGAACGTTCGCGCAATCTCTGTCTCTATCCAAACGTCTATTTAATGGATCAGTTCGGTTCACAAATTCGGGTGTTACGTCCTATCTCAGTCGATCGCACTGAAGTCACGATTTACTGTATTGCACCGAAAGGGGAAGCCCCAGAGGCACGTGCGCGTCGTATTCGTCAATACGAAGACTTCTTCAATGCCTCTGGTATGGCGACACCCGATGACCTAGAAGAATTCCGTGCTTGTCAGGCTGGTTATGCAGGTATCGCGCTGGAATGGAATGACATGTGCCGTGGTTCAAAACACTGGATTTATGGCCCTGATGATGCAGCCAATGAAATTGGGCTTAAACCGATGTTAAGCGGAATTAAAACCGAAGATGAAGGCCTCTATCTGGCACAACATCAGTACTGGTTGCATACCATGAAACACGCCATTGTCGCTGAGAAGCAAATTGCTGCTCAAGGAGAAAACGCATGAGTATTCAAGATAAAAGCAGCTTGGAAAATATTGCCCAATTCCTCTATCGCGAAGCACGCTTTTTAGATGATGAACAATGGGATGATTGGCTGAGTTGCTATGCGCCTGAAGCCAGTTTTTGGATGCCAGCGTGGGATGACAATGATCAGCTCACCGAAGATCCACAGTCTGAAATTTCCCTGATTTATTATCCAGATCGCCAAGGTTTAGAAGATCGTGTGTTCCGAATCAAAACCGAACGCTCTTCTGCCACCATGCCTGATACCCGTACTTGCCACAATATTGCCAATATTGAAGTGATTGAACGCGACGGCGATAAACTCACGGTTCGCTTCAACTGGAATACCTTGAGCTTCCGCTACAAAACCACCTATAGCTACTTTGGCATGTCACGTTATGTGATTGATTGTTCGGGTGATGAACCGAAAATCCTGAGCAAATATGTGGTGCTTAAAAATGACTATATTAATCAAGTGATTGATATCTACCACCTGTAAAAAATAGGTCACCTCAGCCAAATGGACTGTTGGTTGGGGCCCCAAATTTAAATTATTTTGTAGGATACGTCTCATGTCAAACCACAATGTAGCACTTCAATTTGAAGATGGTGTGACACGTTTTATCAGTGTTACTCAAGGCGAAACCCTGTCTGATGCAGCTTATCGTCAAAAAATTAATATCCCGTTGGACTGTCGTGATGGTGCCTGTGGTACTTGCCGTGCATTCTGCGAATCTGGCAGTTATGACATGCCAGAAGAAAGCTATATCGAAGATGCCCTTACCCCAGAAGAAGCAGAGCAAGGTTATATTTTGGCGTGCCAATGTCGTCCAAGCTCAGATGCTGTATTCCAAATTCAGGCGTCATCAGATGTCTGTAAAACCGAAATTCATTCTTTCCAAGGCACATTGGCTCGGGTCGAAAATCTTTCTGACTCAACCATCACTTTTGATATTCAACTGGATGAAGGTCAACCCGATATTCATTTCCTTGCAGGGCAGTATGTCAATGTCGCTATTCCTGAAACAGGCGAAACCCGTTCATATTCATTTAGCTCAAAGCCGGGCAACCGCCTCACTGGCTTTGTTGTGCGTAATGTTCCAAATGGCAAAATGAGCGATTTCTTAAGCAAGGCTGCGCAGGCAGGCGACAAGATGAGCTTTACCGGACCATTCGGCAGTTTCTATCTGCGTAATGTCACTCGTCCTGTGCTGATGCTGGCAGGTGGAACAGGCATTGCTCCTTTTATGTCCATGCTGCAGGTACTGGAAGAAAAAGGTTCAACCCAACCTGTACGTTTAGTGTTTGGCGTGACCAACGATTTTGATCTGGTGGCTTTGGAAAAATTAGCCGAATTACAGGCGAAATTCCCTTGGTTTGAATATCGAACAGTCGTTGCACATCCTGACAGTCAGCATGCACGTAAAGGCTATGTCACAGGACATATCGAATCTGAATGGCTAAACAGTGGCGATGTTGATGTTTATCTGTGTGGCCCCGTACCGATGGTCGAAGCCGTTCGTGGCTGGTTAGATGCTGAACAGATCAAACCAGCCAATTTCCTGTTCGAAAAGTTCTCTGCGAATTAATAGCTACAGGAAAACCAAGCCATGTCTCAAACTCAAAGATTTAAGCATAAAGTGGTAATTGTCACAGGCAGTGCTCAGGGCATTGGTCGTGGTGTTGCACTACGACTGGCGGCAGAAGGTGCGCAACTGGTTCTGGCTGATCTTTCCGATTATGTGCAAGAGGTACTAGCCGAAGTCAAAGCCTTAGGGGCTGATGCCATGACCATTCAAGCCGATCTGGAAAGCTTTGCAGGTGCGCAAAGTATGGTTGCCAAAACCATTGAACAGTTTGGCCGAGTTGATGTGCTGATCAACAATGTCGGTGGTGCAATCTGGATGAAACCTTTTCAGGAATTTTCTGAACAGGAAATTATCAAGGAAGTGAATCGCTCTTTGTTTCCAACTTTATGGTGCTGTCGAGCCGTCTTGCCTGCAATGATTCAACAACAGGCAGGCGTGATCGTCAATGTTTCATCGATTGCGACTCGCGGAATTAACCGTATTCCCTACTCTGCAGCCAAAGGTGGCGTTAATGCACTGACGGCATCGCTGGCCTTTGAACATGCCAAAGATGGAATTCGCGTCAATGCCATTGCCACAGGCGGAACCGAAGCCCCACCACGTAAAGTGCCGCGTAATAGCAACCCACTCAGTCAAAATGAAAAAGACTGGATGCAACAAGTGGTGGATCAAACCATAGATCGCACCTTCATGGGACGTTATGGCAGTATTGAGGAACAGGTCAAAGCGATTGTCTTTATTGCATCCGATGATGCCTCCTATATCACAGGCAGCGTCATCCCAGTTGGAGGTGGAGATCAGGGTTAGCCCTGATCTTTTGCATTTCAGATAAAGTACAGGATGTGCATGGAGGCCATCACCCAATGACAACTTTATTCAAAACATTAAAACAAGATTGGTCAATTTCGGCCACGATTGCGGGTTTTCTTGCGGTGCTGATTTCCTATTCAGGGCCACTGATTATTTTCTTTCAGGCGGCACAACGTGCCCATGTCTCAACAGAGATGATGGTGTCATGGATTTGGGGCATTTCAATAGGTGCGGCAGTTGCAGGGATTTATCTCTCCATTAAATATAAAACCCCCGTCATTACCGCGTGGTCTGCCCCAGGAACGGCGTTATTGGTCACGCTATTTCCTGATATTTCGCTAAATGAAGCAGTCGCCGCTTATATCACTTCTGCGATTGTGATTTTTCTGATCGGGATTACAGGCTGTTTTGACAAACTACTGAAATGGATTCCTCAAGATGTTGCCGCAGGTATGATGGCAGGCATCTTGTTCCAATTTGGCATTAATCTGTTTACAGCCACAGATAGCATGCCACTGATTGTGTTTAGCATGTTGATTGTGTTTCTGATCGCTAAACGGCTGATGCCTCGCTACACCATGATTTGGGTATTGGCTGCTGGAATTTTTTTGAGCTTGGTTCTGGGTAAAATGAATCCTGTTGAAATCAGTTTTAACCTTGCCATTCCACAATGGATCAGCCCTGAATGGACATGGGGTTCGACCTTGAATCTGGCACTGCCCTTGATTTTGGTGAGTCTAACAGGTCAATTTTTACCGGGTATGGCGATTATGAAACTGAGTGGCTATGACACGCCTGCCAAACCAATTATTGCTGCAACCAGTATTGCCTCTTTAGCCGTGGCTTGTGTTGGCGGTATTACCATTGTACTCGCTTCCATTACAGCAGCATTATGTATGGGTAAAGATGCGCATGAACTGAAAGAAAAACGCTATATCGCAGGGATTGCCAATGGAATTTTCTATATTCTCGGTGGGCTGTTTGCGGGCAGTATTGTGATGCTGTTTAGCTTACTGCCGAAAGAATTGGTTGCTGCGTTAGCAGGCTTGGCTTTGTTGGGTGCAATTTCCACCAATATTGCCGTTGCTATGAAAAATGACCAACAGCGCGATGCCGCACTGATTACCTTTCTTGCCACAGCTTCAGGGATGCATTTTTTAGGATTAAGCTCAGTGTTTTGGGGCATTTGTATTGGGGTGATTGCTCATTTCATTCTCACCCAGCGTAAGCCAACACAATCTGCATAAGAAAAAAGAGAACAACTCCCTCGACTCTCCGCCTTACTCTCGAATAACAGACTGCTTTGCCCACTAAAGCTAAGCAATCAAAATTCAGTAAGGCAATTTTAAAAATCTCACTTTAAAGTCTCCCCCTCATTCAACTTAATTAAATGCTCATCATTATTTTTATTATTTTAACCAATAGGTAAAATAAAATAATCTGACTTATTTTAATCACGCTATAAGTTTATTTAGTGATTTTTCAATTGCAAAAATGAGATTTAAACATCATAAAATAGTTAAAATTCTCACCATTTAATATTTCACCCATATTTAAAAATAAATTAAAACAAAAACAATAAATTCATAAATTTCAATATATTAATCAAATAAAGTCACAATACCTTAAAGACATAAAGATATATCAATTAGGTTTTTGACTCTCACCCAATAACAAAATAGCTTAATAAAAAATAACTCGGTACTTCACAAATTGGAGGTGAAGCAATGGATACACATAAGGTCAATATTAATGACATTATTGATAAAGCCCGTTTTACGGCATTCCACTGGAAAGTATTAATCTGGTGTCTCATCATTATTATTTTTGACGGTTATGATCTGGTGATTTACGGGGTAGCTCTACCCTTGTTGATGCAGCAATGGTCACTGACTGCAGTGCAAGCGGGATTGCTTGCCAGCGCAGCTTTGTTCGGGATGATGTTTGGTGCCATGATTTTTGGCACGCTTTCAGACAAACTGGGGCGTAAAAAAACCATTATGATCTGTGTCACTTTATTTAGTGGCTTTACCTTCTTGGGTGCTTTTGCGAAAAGCCCCACTGAATTTGCCATTTTACGATTTATCGCAGGGCTTGGCATTGGTGGTGTAATGCCGAATGTCGTGGCTCTGATGACTGAATATGCGCCGAAAAAAATCCGCAGTACCTTAGTCGCACTGATGTTTAGTGGCTATGCCATAGGCGGGATGAGTTCTGCCTTACTGGGTGCATGGTTAGTCAAAGATATGGGTTGGCAGATCATGTTTTTAATTGCGGGCATTCCGCTGTTACTGTTGCCTGTGATCTGGAAATTTCTGCCTGAATCACTGGCTTTCTTAGTGAAATCGAATCATCACGATCAAGCCAAAATGATTGTCAGTAAAATCGCACCCGAAACTGAATTAAGCAATCATTCTGAACTGGTTCTAAATGAAACTACCACGACTGATGCGCCCGTTCGCGCCCTATTCCAACAAGGTCGTAGTTTCAGCACCTTTATGTTTTGGGTAGCCTTCTTTATGTGTCTGTTGATGGTCTATGCATTAGGTAGTTGGTTACCAAAACTGATGTTACAGGCGGGTTATTCTTTAGGTGCCAGTATGCTGTTCCTGTTTGCACTGAATATTGGAGGTATGGTTGGCGCGATTGGCGGTGGTGCATTAGCGGATAAATTCCACTTAAAACCCGTGATTACCAGCATGTTTGTGATCGGCGCGGCTGCCCTGATCTTACTTGGTTTTAATAGCCCACAATTTATTTTATACAGCCTGATTGCAATCGCAGGCGCAGCTACGATTGGCTCACAGATTCTGCTCTATACCTTTGTGGCGCAATTCTACCCAACCGCAGTACGTTCAACTGGGATGGGATGGGCTTCGGGTATTGGCCGAATCGGTGCCATCATCGGCCCTGTCCTAACTGGTGCTCTGCTGACCTTTGAATTGCCTCATCAAATGAATTTTCTCGCCATCGCGATTCCCGGCATTATTGCGGCTCTCGCCATCTTCTTGGTGAATTTAAAAGTCTCGGTAGCGGCTCAACCTGCGACGAGCTTTAACCCACAATCTTCACTGACTCAGCAATAAAACCATGTGCGCCGAGGACTGGCGCACTGACTTCGGATATGGACTATGAAATTATTACAGCGCTTTTCCCCTACGCGTTTAACGGTTGCAACCCTATTGGCAATGGGTAGCTGGTCTAGCTCGGTTGCTTTGGCTGCGGAGACAGCTCAGCCAACTCAAGATCAATGGAAATTCACACTTAAAAATGCCTATATTAATCGTGACTATGACAATCCAAGCCTGAAAGATACCGGTAGCTGGTCACAGGCAGCGTCTTTATTCTACAAATCAAATATGCAGGATACTCCCCTACAAATCGCAGACAAAGCAATCACCATCGGGGCGGATGCTTCGGTGCAATATGCAGTACGTTTAAGCAAAGACAAGCATGTGGCGGATACGGTGTTGCCCTTTGATCCCCAAACCCAATCACAAGCATCTGACTATTTAAAATATGGCGCGACCCTCAAACTGGGTTACGACAAAACACTGCTCAGTGTCGGTGAACTCTGGCTGGATCTTCCTGTGACGGCGGTGGATGCCAGTCGCCAGTTGTTGGCATCATATTGGGGGACTAATTTAAAGTCACAGCTTTCTGATCAGCTCTATGCCGAAATAGGCCGAGTGACCAAAGTGTCACCGCGTAATGAAGAAGATTTTAAGAAATTTTCTTTTACTGCCAATGGCAAAACTGAATATTCTGATGGTTTGAATTATCTGGATCTGCGTTATCAACTCACGCCATCGCTGAAGGCCGAATACTACTTTGGTAATTTAGAAGACCTCTACAATAAACACTACCTTGGGCTAGACCATACATGGAAACAAGCCAACTTCACGCTGAATTCTAAGTTTAAATATTTCAATGCCAAAAATGACGGTAGCAACTTTGATATTGATGCGCAAAATATTGGAATCTTGGAAATGCTGAAAGTGAATAATCAGTCTTTTGGTTTGGGCTATCAACAGATTATCGGAGAGTCTGCCTATCCGTTACCTGATGGTTTCCTGCCTGAAACCTATTTTATCAACTGGAATGCCACAGGCTTCTTCAAAAAAAATGAAAAGTCTTATCACCTGATCTATGGCTATGATTTTAAGGACTATGTGCCTGGGCTAAATGCGATGGTGAAATATGTCTATGGTCATGATTTTAAGGCAGCCAATGGTGACAAAAATCATGAAACCGAGTCCAATATTATTGTGAACTATACTTTTCAGCAGCCTTATCTCAAAGGTTTTGCACTACAGTACATTCGCATTGACTATGATGTGAAACATGGCAATGACTTTGGCGAAGATCGTTTATTCGTGAACTATAGTAAAAAATTCTAAGTCTTAGTCTGACAGTAGAGTAAACAATTTATCCCCCCTAAAATAAAAAGAGAACTCCATTTGAAGTTCTCTTTTTATGCATCACAATTTCAATCTAATCGATTAAATTTGTGATTGAATATAGTTCTGCAAACCAATCAATTCAATTAAACGTAATTGCTTTTCTAACCAATAGGTATGATCTTCTTCTGTGTCAGAAAGTTGCTGACGCAACATATCACGGCTGATAAAGTCGCCTTTTTCTTCACACAGTTTGATACCTGTCGCAAGTTTTTCACGTACATGATATTCAAGTGCCAAATCCGCTTTTAAGCAACTAACAACATCGTTGCCGACATTAATATCTTCACGATTCATGTTCGGTTGAGCACCTAAGAACAACACACGACGAATGATTGAATCCGCATGAGATGCTTCTTCTTGCATTTCATGGTCAATACGCTCGTAGATTTTGCTCAGGCCCCAATCTTCGTACATTCTTGAATGAATTAAATATTGATCACGAGCAGCCAATTCACCGCCAATGAGCATATTTAAATAGTCGATGACTTCGGGATTGCCACGCATAATACTTACTCCTATCGAATGACAATATTATGGCCAAGTTACAATAGAATTGCAAAAATAAAAGTGTGTAAGTTTATGATTTTTATAAAATTAAAATGAGAAACATACGCATTTACAGTTCTAATTAGCCCAATTTATCTAAATAAAATAAGCCCTTGCATATCATTTATCACTTTAAAAAGAGATAATTCCATTGAAAATCATTTGTTTGATTTTTTGTAACGATTAGCAATGCTTCTTATTTCGCCGATGTTTTGATCAAAAAAGCATAAAAAATGACTGCTCAGCTGTTGTTTGTTTAAGCAAAATTCGGTAAATAACAGCAATCACAAAAACATAATGTGGAAACCACAATGGATAAAAGCAAACCAATTTTGGTCACTGGCGCGACGGGTTATATTGCAGGCTGGATTATTGAACGTCTGTTGAATCAAGGCTATACGGTTCATGCTACAGTGCGTGACCCATCAAAGAAAAATAAGATTCAGCATTTATATAATCTGGCAGATCAATCTTCTGGGAAGATTGAATTTTTTAAAGCAGATTTGCTTGAACCGCGTTCATTTGATGATGCAATGCAAGATTGTGAAATCGTGATTCATACCGCATCTCCATTTGTGGTGACCAATTATAAAGATGCAGTCAAAGACATTATTGAGCCTGCGGTGAAAGGCACAGAAAACGTATTAGACAGTGTCAATCGCACTGAATCGGTCAAACGTGTGGTGCTGACATCAAGCATTGCTTCAACCTATGGCGATGCAGTTGAGATTCAAAATACCGCCAATAATGAATTTGATGAGAGCCATTGGAACAATACCAGTAGTGAAACCCATCAGCCCTACCCTTATTCAAAAGTTGCTGCTGAGCGCAAAGCATGGGAAATGGCTGAACAACAAAGTCGTTGGGATTTAGTCTGTATTAATCCCGCCTTAGTGATGGGGCCTTCCCTCACCGATGCGAGCCAGTCAGGTAGTATTGAAGTATTACAACAGTTTGGTAATGGCACCACCTTATTTGGTGTACCGCCGATGTGGAATGGTATTGTCGATGTACGTGATGTTGCGGATGCACATGTGGCGGCAGCACTGAATCCAAAAGCACAAGGCCGTTATATTATTTGTGGTGGCACACTCAGCTTATTGGATATGGGCAAAGCACTCACACAAAAGTTTGGTTATAAATTCCCATTGCCACACTTTACTGTGCCAAAGACCGCTTTTGCTTTTGTGGCGCCAATCCTCGGTCATTCACGTGAGTTTGTAAAATTAAATATGGGTTATCCAATCTATTTTAATGCGCAACGTAGCGTCAAAGAACTCGGCATTGAATATCGCGATGTGCGTGAGAGTGTCTGTGAGCATTTCCAGCAATTGCTGGATGATGGCATTGTGAAAAAATATATTTAATATCAGAAAAAGGCGGCATAAATGCCGCCTTTTTTATCAGTTCGTGTTGACTCAAAATTTAGATAGAGAATCAGACTTCATACTGCTGCAAAAACTCTAAAAACTCTTGCTCATTCAACACTCGAATTTCAAGTTTTTGCGCTTTATCCAGCTTACTACCTGCTTTCTCACCAGCAACCACACATTTGGTTTTACTAGACACACTACCACTGACACGCGCACCCAAGGCTTGAAGTTTCTGCGTTGCTTCGTCACGCCCCATACTTTCCAATGTACCTGTGACCACCCAACTCTCACCATTCAAAGGCTGACGCGTTGGTGCAGTCGGTGCATCCCAATGAATGCCTGCTGCCATCAAACGATCCAACACTTCGATGTTATGCGGTGCTTGGAAAAAGTCGGCAATCCATTCTGCAGTAATATCACCGACATCAGGGGTTTTCTTGAGGGCTTCAATATCCGCAGCTTTCAACGCTTCAAGCGTCTGGAAGGTATTGGCCAACATACGTGCTGTGGTTTCACCAACACCACGAATCCCCAAGGCATAGATAAAACGCGCCAAAGTGGTTTTCTTGCTCGCTTCAATCGCATCAATCAAGTTCTGAACTGATTTCTCACCCATTTTTTCGATGGTCAATAAGGTGTCACGATGCTCGTGTAAATGATAAATATCAGCCACATCTTTGAGCAAGTCGAGATGCAAAAGTGACTCGACCCAACGATCACCCAAGCCCTCAATATCCAGCGCTTTACGTGAAACAAAGTGACGAATGGCTTCGATCCGTTGTGCTGCACAATACAGGCCACCTGAACAACGTGCTAAGGCCTCACCTTCTGGCATCACCACGGGTGAATCACAAACTGGACAATTGGTCGGAAGATGAACCATCTCCGCATCGGCAGGTCGGAACTCAGCCCAAACTTTCTCAACTTTTGGAATCACATCACCGGTACGGTAGACACTCACAGTATCGCCAACACGCACATCTAAACGATGGATTTCACCAATATTATGCAAGGTCACATTTGATACGGTTACCCCACCAACAAAGACGGGTGCTAAACGCGCGACAGGTGTTAGTGTGCCTGTACGCCCCACTTGCCAATCAATATTTTCAACTTTGGTGAGTGCAGCCTGAGCTGGGAATTTATAGGCCGTTGCCCAACGCGGTTCACGACTCAGAAAGCCGAGCTGTTGTTGCTGTTTAAGGCTGTCCACCTTAATCACCATACCGTCAATTTCAACCTTGAGGTCTGGGCGTTCTTGCTGAATCTGTTCATAACGTTGTTGTACTTCTTCAATCGAAGCACACAGAAATTGACGTTCTGCAATTTCAAAACCAAATCGGGTTAACCAGTGCAAACTGTCATGCATGGTTTCAAGACCATGATTCGGTACACACTGCGCAATTCCATAAGCATAGAACGCCAATGGACGTGAAGCTGCAATATTTGGATCAAGCTGACGCAAGCTTCCTGCTGCAGCGTTACGCGGATTGGCAAAGGTCTTGTCACCTTTGGCTTCCTGATCAGCATTGAGCTTTTCAAAGCCTTGCTTTGGCATCAATACTTCACCACGAACCTCCAGAAACTCTGGAATCGCTTGATGTTGACTGGATAATACTTTCGGCAAATTCCGAATGGTTTTAACATTCTGGGTAATATCCTCGCCTGTCTCACCGTCACCACGAGTGACACCACGAACCAAGACACCATTTTCATACCACAGTGAAATCGCTAAACCATCGAGTTTCAGTTCAACGTCATACTGGACTTTTTGATTCGGTAAACGTTCATCAATACGGCGCGCAAAGGCAAACAGATCTTCCTGATTAAAGACATTGCCCAATGACAGCATTGGCACCGCATGAGTCACACTTTCAAATTTTGACAGCGCTTGACCACCGACTTTATTGGTCGGTGTATCCGCCTGAATACATTCTGGATGTTGTTGTTCTAAGGCTTTCAGTTGATGAAATAAATGGTCATATTCACTATCAGAAATGGAGGGTTGATCCATCACATAGTAAGCATGATTGTGTTTTGCAATCAGTTGAATCAACTGACGCATTTGCTCAATGACTGAGTTGTGTTCCATTTAAATTTCACCATATAAAAGGGCGGAAAAACCGCCCTATAACTTTTCACTGAATTTATTATAAAAGATTCATTAAGCTGTTGCTTGATTTGGACGATAATCAATCACGTGATGACGCCAATGTTCTTTTAACTGCGGCGTAAATTCCAGATTATTTTCATCATAGACCTTACCATCGACTTCACGCGCAATTAAACCCGCAATACTGGTCATCATGTCATAACCCGTAACCGCCTTGCTGTTTGGTAATGCCAAGAAGAATGCAAGACCTTGCACCTGCTCACCAGATAAGGTTTCCAGATCAAAACCAGCTGGGCCATTATCCGTCATACGCAATACTGAGAACATCAAGGCACTTGGTTCATCGGTATTTTCATAACGATGGAAACATGACATTTCACCGAAACGTAAACCGTATTTCAATAATACTTTAAGTGCTTTATCACCTGACAAGGCACGGCGTGGATTCGGATAAACATTCAGGGCAATGATTTGCTCTGCAGTTGCTAAAGCACTTTCATCATCATAGCGTTGCTGTTCATGTAAATGCACATCCAGAATATTACTTTCGCCATCAAACTCTTCAATCGCGACGGTTTCAATATTTGGATTTAAGCTCAGCTCAGCTTCCGCTTTGCTTTCCTCTGCTTTCTCTGTAGCTTCTACATTTTCAGAGACGATTGCTGTTTCTGCTTCGGCTGCTACTGTCTCATCTTTTCGAGCCGCTTCCAGCTCTGCTACAGCTTCAACAGCCTCATCTGCTTTAGCAGTTTCTACTTCCGTCGTTTTGGTTTCAACACTAGTTGCATCAACGGCTTGCTCTGCCACATGCTCCGATACAATTGCTTCAGTATTTAAACTTGGCTCAACACGCTCAGTTGTGGTCACTACTTCATTTTGTAAAAGCTGGTCACGTACGTGACGTGGGATCACAGGTTGCTGACTTTCAGGATTAATATGTAACTCTGCTTCTAATGACGGCTCAACTGGTTTTGGTTTTCTTAAAATCATGATTAAACCAACGAGCATAATCGCAACGGCGGCAACAATGCCTATTATTGTATTCATTTCCATACTAAGACTCCGCAACTAACCCGTATTCTTTTGCCTGTTCTAAATCGACAGTCACTAATTTTGATGTACCTGGCTCTGGCATGGTGACTCCAAGTAAATCAGTTGCCATTGTCATCGCCAATTTATTATGTGTAATGTAAATGAATTGCACTTGTTCAGAAAGCTCTTTTACCAAATTACAATACCGTTGTACATTGGCATCATCAAGTGGCGCATCAACTTCGTCCAGTACGCAGAACGGTGCAGGGTTCAATCTAAAGATTGCAAACACCAAAGCCAAAGCGGTTAAGGTCTTTTCACCACCTGAAAGCAAGGCCAAGGAACTGTTACGCTTGCCGGGTGGACGCGCCATCAGTTTGACCCCAGACTGCCAATCATCTTCAAGGCTTAGAGTCGCTTCACCACCACCAAACACCTTTGGAAATAGCAGTTGTAACTCTTGATTGACCTGATCAAAAGTCGTCATAAACAGTTTACGGGTTTCCTGATCAATGCTTTTCATCGCATCTTTGAGCTGATCAACCGTAATTTGTAGATCCTGCATCTGATGACTCAACTCATCAAAACGTTGCGACACTTCCTCATATTCCAATGAAGCCGCCAAATTGACTGCACCGATTTTCTCGAATTGCTGCTGGGCTTTTTCCAGTTTCTGCTGATGATCTTTAATTTCAATTGACAGATCAGATAAAGCTTCCGCATTAAGTTCTTTCAACTGTTCCAGATAATGTTCACGATCTGATTTCGCCGCCTGCCAAGCCAAGCGCTTTTGTTCCAGCTGCTCGCGCACCTGCTCATCTTTTTGTTGGGCTAGATGGCGTTGTTCCGTCAGTTGCTGCTGTTTCTCTTGCACTTGATTGAGTTCAAGTTGCCATTCATTCCAGGTTTTTTGCAGCTTTTCGGTTTGCTGGAATTGCTGTTGGAATTGCGATTCCAAGTTTGGTAGCTCAAGCTGAATCGGATCAACAAACTTCTTGGCCTGCTCGATTTGTTCAATGATTTGACGATATTGCGTTTTCAGGAACGAGATATCTTTCTCTAACAATTCAATTTGTTGATTGGCTTGCGAGGTTTGACGACGTAAAGCTTCACGTTGCTGCTGTTGCTGACTCAACTGCTGTTGTTGCTCATCCAACTGTTCATTCAAGTTTTCAACCTGAAATTGCAAAGTTTTATAATTCGGCAATACAGCTTCTAATTTGATTGCTAATGCATGCAGATCAATTTCTAGATCATCACGCTGCATGGCATCTTCTTCAAGCTGCGCATCAAGTTGTTTCAGTTGATCTGCCAATTGCTGTTGCTGCAACACAAAGGCCTGTGCCGTACTTTGCAGTTTGGCAATTTGCACATCCAGCTGTTGTAACTCTTTTTGCTTTTGTTTCAAACTCTGCTGTTGTTGCTGCAAAGTCTGCTGCTTCTGTTGCAACGTTTGCTGCTGTTGAGAAAACTGATGTTCCAAATCAAGCAACTGCGGTTGTTGCTGTGCCAGTTGCTGTTCAATTTCTTCTAAACGGACTCGATGACTGAGCATGCCCTGCGCAGTTTGACTGTCTTCATCATAGTGCAGCGCAATCACCCAATCGGCGCCGACATGATAACCATCAAGCGTTAAAATGGATTGTGTATGCTGGAGATCCGCTTGACGTTCCAACGCAATCGCTAAATTCTCTGCAACGGCTACATTGGCCCAGAGTGAAGATTGTGGGGCTTCGATCCAATCTGATAGATATTTTAAATCTCCCCTAACCCCTCTTTGAGAAAGAGGGAAACTCCTCCCTTTATCAAAGGGATGAGGAACGGTTGTAGTTCCGCAAGAGGGATTCTTTAACTGTCGAGCCACACCTTCCTGAAATGACTGTTCACCATCCAGTAAATGCGCTTGCAGCCACTTGGCCAAGAACTTCTCAATAATGTTTGCATGCGCTTTAGCTTGAGTGCTTAAACGTAGGCTTTGCATCAATCGAACTGCATTTTGATCATGCTTCAGACTTTGCTTTGCGACGAGCTGAGTTAAGTTCTTTTGTTCAGACAATAAAACCTGAATCTCGGTTTTCAGACTCTGCACATCAGCCTTCTGCAACTGTTGTTGATCTTGCTGGGTCTGAACATCCTGCTGTAATTGCTCAATCGCGGTTTCTAACGCAATTATTTCCTGTTGCAGTTGCTGCTGTAATTGTTCTAACTGCGCCTGTTCATCATCCTGAACCTGAGCACGAATCTGAGTGCTTTGCGTTTGCAAGGTCTGCTTTTGCTGCTCAATCCGCAGAACATTCTTACCCAACTGCTCAATTTGCGCTGCCATCTGCAACTTTTTCTGTTGTTGCTGATCGACTTGGGCTTTCAGTTGTTCAAATTGCTGTTGTGCTTGCTTGTGCTGTGCCTGAACATCAGTAAAATTTTGCTCAGCCGTTTGTGTCTGCTGCTCTAAGGCAAGCAAGCTTTCATTTTGCTCATCAAATTGAGTGCTTAAGGTTTCAACCTGTAATTCAGAGAGTTGCAGACGATCTTTGGTTTGTACTTTCTGCTGTTCAAGTTGCAGCAAGCTGGTACTGTTTTGCTGGAATAAACTCTGTTTTTGTTCCAAGGTCATTTTTAATTCAGACAGTTTTTTCTCGGCCTGTTGCCATTCATGCTGCAAGGGTGAAGACTGCTGAATTAAGCGTTGGAATAAAGCACTGGTGGCTTCAAGATCGTGTTCAATTGTTTGAGATTCTGAACGAACTAACTTAAAGTTTTCACCCAATGCCGTCATTTCAACGGTATATTCTTGTTGTAGCTTTTGACTTTGATTGGCTTGGAACGAAAGAATTTCAATTTTTAAAGTTCGAATCTGCCCTTCTAAGGTCTTATATTGAATTGCGGCTTCAGACTGGCGCTTTAAGCTTCTCAGTTGGGATTTTAGTTCAGCAGCAATATCGTCTAAACGCGCCAGATTTTGCTCAGTATGCTCTAAGTGCTGCAAGGTTTCACGACGACGCGCCTGATACCGAGACACTCCTGCCGCTTCTTCAATAAACACGCGCATTTCTTCAGGCTTGGCATCGACCAGACGGTTAATCATGCCCTGCTCAATCACCGCATAAGAGCGCGGCCCTAAACCTGTACCCAAGAAAATATCAGTGATATCACGACGACGGCAACGTGTGCCATTTAAGAAATATTCAGATTTACCTTCACGGGTGACTTGGCGACGGACAGCCAGCTCGCTATAAGCATTATAAGCACCACCTAATTTGCCATAGGTATTGTCAAAACGAAGTTCAACACTGGCAACCCCGACAGGTTTGCGTTTGGCTGTTCCGGTAAAAATGACATCCTGCATACTGCCACCGCGCAATTGACGTGCGTTGGACTCGCCCATAACCCAGCGAATTGCATCGATGACATTTGATTTACCACAACCGTTCGGCCCAACCACTGCAGTACGGTTGGCCTTAAAATGTAATGTTGTACTATCGGCGAAAGATTTAAAGCCTGAAAGTTTTAAACTGCTTAAACGCATACTGCCCTAACTAGCGGCGTGAGCGTCTAGCCCAAGCCAATTCAATCTGTTTCATACGTGTCAGAGATTCCAACACAAGGTTGCGCAAGTGTCGACAAAAATCTTCCATAAATAAAGCAGCTTGTTGTGATTTTCGGATCAAAATAGCATCAATCACTAACTTAAACAGGGTAAACGATTCTTGTAGCTCTCGACGTGAAGTATTTAAGGTCAAAAAATAGCTACGGCGTAACGATGGCAGTAGTTCTTTATAGAATTGCATCAAATAGGGATTCGCCACCATTTCATGCTGGTCTGCCAGATATTTAAAGATTGCATCGTAAAATTTTTCGATATCGCCCGCACGAACAAACTCGACCAGTTGATCCAATAACGCTTGCAGTTGCTCCGCCTCATTGACTCGCCAGGTTTCGCTAATCCGCTGCACAATATGCCCGAGTACCATCACATTGGTATCAAATAGAGCTTTGACCTGTTGCGCTGACATTTCAGAGACGATCGCGCCACGACGTGGAAAAATTTCAATTAAATAAGTCCGCTCCAGTAACAACAGTGCTTCGCGAACCGAGCCTCGACTGACATCTAATTCTTTGGCAATGCGCAACTCTTGAATGCGTTCGCCTTCAACCAGCTCACCACTAATAATTTGTTCACTAATATACTTTGCAATCTGTTCAGAAAGACTATCAGCCTCTTCGAGATTCATGAGCCCCTCGCTATCTTTGTTATACGCATTGATTCAATGCTGTTTGCGCTTTTTTGTTTTAACTGATCTCGCCCCATAAATTCTATATCATTGTCTGACAATTTTATTGCTTTTTAAGCCAATTGCGCTAAAAAATCGCAATATAATTCTCAATATGTACTAAACACTCAGTTTTTCTATATTGAATATCAAATATTTATGCTTGCGCCTGATATTTAACCACACATCTGAAAAGACATTCTCTTATCGCTTTTTAATTGATACATGTCACAAAAAATAATATTTTCATTAATGGTATCGCATTTTAAATCTCCTACTGAATTGCTCAGTACATACATAGATGAGTCATAACATGGGTGTTCATCAAGCCGTCAATATTGCCATTTTTGGACTCAGTCTCAGAGCCTTGAATGAGTTAAAACAACAAGTTCAAACGGCTGTGCCGCAGCATGTCCAAATCAATTGGAGCAATATTGCCGAGCCACAACTTGATATTCTCATGATTCACCAAGTATTTTTTGACTCACCCAATATCAAGAGCCTACTGCAAAACAATAAAATCAATGTGCTGAAAATTGCCAATGATGCTGATAAAAATAGCGCCATCGAAGATGACACCCTATTTCTGCCCTTGAACCATCTTCATTCCTTGCATCACTGGCTGAGCCTTCATCTGGATGAACGCTTAAATCAAGCATCAGAAAATATCGAAACTGAAGATGTGCCAATCTTTCATCGCAAACAAATTAAAGACGTGTTGCAAGAAATTCAAAATCCTAAGAATGGCAAGATTCAGCTGTTTGATAACCAAGGACTACTCGCCATTGCCGACCCACGCAATCAATGGCTGTGGCAACATCCTGAATTTCATTCCTTTCAAACCGACCCAAGCCTGAACTATACCTATGCCACACAGAATAATTTGCATTGGATTGCAGATGCAGCTCAGCAAGACTTACAACAATGGCTTTGGCATTTACTTTGGACCTCTATGGATTTTGAGGAACTCTGTCCAACCTTTGCCTCAAGTTTTTATCTGCAATTCTGGCCACAACCCAAAAACAAACATGATCGCCAAGATATCTTGCGGATGGCAGCCTGTTTTGCACAAGGTGCACAGATCAGCATAGTTGCCCAACAACTTAACCTCCCCGAACAGAAAGTCAGACACTTTGTTGCAGCATGCTTGGGTGCACAGTGTGGAACGCTAATTAAAGATCAACAGGCAAAATATCGCCCGCAAACTCAGCAAAGTGAAACAGAACAGCATTTTATGAAAAAACTATTTGGTCGCTTACGCCATCGTTTAGGCTTTTAATCGAGGATACTTCTATGATTCTACATCAATATAAAATTGTCTTCGGTGGCACCATGGGTTCAGGTAAATCCACGGCGATCAAAGCGTTGTCTGAAATTGAGGTACTCAGTACCGAAGCATTGAACACCGATACCGAGTCCCATGACAAATTACTGACCACTGTTGGCATTGATTATGGTGAGCTAACGTTGGACGATGGTGTTAAGGTTGGTTTATATGGTACGCCTGGGCAAGACCGCTTTGATTTTATTTGGGCAGTGATCTGTAAGGGCGCAATCGGAACAATCGTCATGATTGACCATGCTGCTGAAAATCCTTTACTGGATTTAGAGCAATATCTTCAAGCATTTCAGCCCTTTGGTCATAATATTGTGATTGCAATTACCCATATTGACCGTATGCCAGAACGCACCTTATCCATGTATCGTGATTGGCTGGCAGCCAGAGAACTGAATTATCCGCTATTCTTTATCGATGCACGCCAGCAAGATGATGTACTTCTTCTGGTCGAAACCTTGATTGCCACCATTGAAGTACATTATGGCCTTACTCAATAAAAAAATTAGATCAGATCAGGCCTTTATAAATAAAATAGCTGCCAACCACCACCAATAGACCTGCAAAACATTTTTTCAGCATGGCTGGCGACAAACGATGTGCAACTTTGGCGCCAAATTTTGCGGTGATAAAACTCATCACACTAATACCCAAGAAAGCATAGATATGCACATAACCAATCGTGTTCGGCACTTCAATCTGCTCTTTGGCACCAAACCACATAAAGCCAATTGCTCCCGCAACTGCGATGGGTAAGCCACAGGCTGCGGAGGTCGCCACTGCCTTTTGCATCACCACACCATGTCGATTGAGATAAGGTACGGTGAGGCTACCCCCACCAATGCCAAAAATCGCGGATGCCACCCCAATGCCACCACCCGCGGCAAGTTGTAAAGGCGCTGACGGTAAATGACGATTTGGATCAACCACTGCATTTGCACCTCTAAACATCTTGTAAGCCATCCAGACGGCGAAGACACCAATCACCAACTGTAAATGCTGTCCTGACATCAGATCAGCCACACCCGCCCCCAGAAACGAACCGAGCACCAAGCCTGGTGCTAAATTGCGGAACACAGGCCATAACACTGCCCCTTTTTTATGATGTGCCATCACCGAACTGATCGAGGTCACAATAATGGTTGCCAATGAAGTTCCAACTGCAATATGCATAATCACATTCGGGTCATAATTCATTTGGGTAAAGACAATATATAAAATTGGCACAATAATTAAGCCACCACCCACACCGAATAGCCCCGCAGCAAATCCAGCAATTGCGCCAATCAGCAAATATATGATTAACTCCATAAACACATGACCACTCTACTTGTAAAAATGATGGATGATTTCGCAACCCGCCAGCTTCAGCAATTATTGAACGCAAAAAATCAATATCCAGAAGTGGTGCTACTCAAAACAACCACAACCTCGACCAATGATGATATGCGTGAAATTGCGCAAAAAGGCATAACGACAGGATTGGTCTGCAGTGCACTACAAACACAAGGTCGAGGTCAACACCAACGACAATGGGCCTCTCCTGAAGGCAATATTTATTTAAGCACACTGATTCAAAGCAAAACTGCACTGGATGGTCGCCTTGCCCTTGAAGTTGCTCTGAATATTTTACAGATGCCAAGCTTGCATGGCTTAACATTACAAGTCAAATGGCCAAATGATTTATATAGCCCACAAGGAAAATGGGGCGGAATTCTGGTTGAACCGCTTTCCCCTCATCAAGCAATTGTCGGTGTCGGCATTAACCTAAACACGCCCCCTGTGGAAAATGCAGATCAACCGATTAGCTCTTTGGAGATGCTCGGTTTAGCCAACATTGATCGTTTAACCCTGATTGCTGAACTGTATACCGCAATCCAGCAGGCAGCACAGTGGTTTGAACACGGTAGTTATAATTTAGCTGAACGTTTTAATCATCATGCGATTTGGCTGAATCAACAAGTTGAATTTGAATATACCCAAGGTAAAGTTCAGGGACTTTTTCAAGGAATTTCCAATGATGGTGCGGTACTGATCAAAACGGATCAAACCCAACAATTCTATCAAGGTCGTTTACGTCTCGCTTCGATTTGAGGAAATGATTATTCTATGAAAAGTTTATGGCTGGATATCGGCAATACCCGCTTAAAATATTGGATCACTGCACATGATCAAGTCATTGAACATGCGGCCGAATTACACCTGCAATCCCCTGCAGATTTATTGCTCGGCTTGATTCAGCACTTCCGCCATCAAAATTTAAGTCGTGTCGGGATTTCTTCGGTTCTGGATTCGGAAAATAACCAACGTATTCACATAATTCTAGATATTTTGGATATTCCGATTATTTTTGCCAAAGTCCATGCTGAATATGCAGGTTTAAAGTGTGGCTATGATGTTCCAAGTCAACTGGGGATTGACCGCTGGTTACAAGTCTTGGCCATGGCAAAGCCAGATGCAAACTTTTGTGTGATTGGCTGTGGCACTGCCCTGACCATTGATCTAGTCGAAGGATTGCAACATCTGGGTGGTTATATTCTACCCAACTTGTATCTGCAACGAGACTCGCTGATTCAAAATACCAAAGGCATTAAGATTCCTGACTCTGCCTTTGATAATTTAAAACCTGGACATAATACGGTGGATGCGGTGCATCATGGTATTTTGCTGGGCTTGATCAGTACCATTGATCAAATTATGCAGCAATCCCCTAAAAAGCTGATTTTGACTGGCGGTGATGCTACTTTATTCGCCAAGTTCCTCAGCCATTATCAGCCCCAAGTTGAATCCGATTTATTGCTCAAGGGCTTACGTCACTATGTTCAACTAAACTCAGCTTTGAGCAAAGTTTGAAGTACCTGTAGTAATTGTGGAAACTCACTAAAACCATCTTCTGCCCGAAAATGCCCAGCTTGAGCCACCTCAATCAGTTGGGCATTGAGTAAATTAGAAAATTTAAAAGTCAGTGGTACAGGCACAATGGGATCATTACTGGAAAAGAAAACCAAACGTCTTTGAATATTGGCACGCAATACACCACTCTCAAAAGTTGAATGTTCAATAAAGGTATTGAACTCAGAATCTCGTGAAATCGGATCATTAAAAGCTGCGATAAACACCCCTGCTTTCAAGGTAGTTTGCTTCAGTTTCTTTGCTAGAAATCGAGCTACCGCAACACAGGACAAACCATGTGCCACCACAATACTCTGCTCATTTAGCGCTTTTAACTGTGCATCCAAACAGGTTTGCCAAATCTCCGCTTCAGGGTGACTCGCATCAGCCAGAAAAATCCGCTCAACCGCAACTGCTTCACTTTTCAATTGCTGTTCTAGCCAGTGATACCAATGTTGTTCTGGATCTGCATGCTCACAATGTATAATAAACACCTTATTTTTTGAATTATGTGACATATTCAACACTACTTTTCAATGTAAAACATAGACTTATTTTTAATTTTCTTCCTTTTAAAGCAGCTTGAATGTTGATGTTTTGTATTAAATTTATACAGCACGCTCGCATTAAAAAAGGCGCATCAAGCGCCTTTTTAGGATGTATAGAGCTTACTTTTTCTGGTCATTACTGCCAAACAAAGGCCCCATATTACCGCCACCACCACCAAATTGTTTTTGCATATTGCCTAATGATTTCAGCATTTTGCTCATACCCGATGGATTGGCAAATTTCTTCATCATCTTCGCCATTTGCGCTTGTTGCTTGATCAACTTATTGACCTCAGCCACATCCATACCACAACCGGCTGCAATACGTTTTTTACGGCTTGGATTCATCAAATCAGGATTACGACGCTCTTTGATCGTCATCGACTGAATGATGGCTTCCATACGCTTAACTTGTTTTTCAGGGTTGGCTTTTTCAATCGCATCCTGAATACCCGCATTGCTCATACCAGGCAACTTGTCCAAGAAGCCCATCATGCCGCCCATTTTGCTCATTTGCTCAAATTGCATCAGCATATCTTCAAAGTTGAAGGTTCCGCCTTTCTGCAATTTCTTCGCCATTTTTTCGGCTTTTTCTTTGTCGATTTTGCGTTCAACTTCTTCGACCAAAGAAAGGACGTCACCCATGCCCAAGATACGTTGTGCAACACGATCTGGATGGAATGGCTCAAGTGCATCTAGCTTTTCACCAATCCCTAAGAATTTAATTGGCTTGCCTGTGATGGCACGAACAGAAAGTGCCGCACCACCGCGTGCATCACCATCCGTTTTAGTCAGGATCACACCAGTTAAAGCTAAAGCATCATTAAAGGCTTTCGCTGTATTGGCCGCATCCTGACCTGTCATCGCATCGACAACAAATAAGGTCTCAGTTGGTTTAACCGCAGCATGTAATTCTTTGATCTCGTCCATCATGTCTTCATCGACATGCAGACGGCCTGCAGTATCGACAATCAAAACATCAGCGAATTGGATTTTCGCTTGTTCAATGGCACGATTCACAATATCAATTGGCTTTTCAGTTGCTTCTGAAGCAATAAAACCCACACCAACTTCATTGGATACAGTTTCTAACTGCTTGATCGCTGCTGGACGATACACGTCAGCAGAAACAGTCATGACTTTTTTCTTTTGGCGTTCTTTTAGGAAGCGCGCTAATTTTGCAGCCGTTGTGGTTTTACCCGCACCTTGCAAACCTGCAAGCAGAACAACAACAGGTGGTTTTGCACTTAAATCTAGTGTTTCATTGGCCTCACCCATCATCTTGGTGAGTTCATCATAGACAATCTTTACAAATGCCTGACCAGGGGAAAGCTGAGTCATCACCTCTTGACCGAGCGCTTCTTCCTTAACCTTCGCGATAAATTCACGAGTTACAGGTAACGCCACATCGGCTTCAAGAAGTGCCATACGTACTTCACGTAAGGTATCTTTAATATTGTCTTCGGTCAGCTGCCCTGAGCCAGTAACATTTCTTAAACTCTGTGTGAGTCGTTCTGTTAAGGTATCAAACATTGCGAAATCCGCTTAAAATGGCTAGTTGCAAAAAAATCTTTCTTAAAATAGAAAATTTATGCGTAAGATGCTATAGGATACTGTAGTTCGAAGCGAATTTATATCTTATATGGTGAATATTATTCATCCTCCTGCAAAAGGTTTGACATGATCAGTCTCCCCTTGGTTTACACAATTTTGGCACTCATCGCCTATACCAGTTCATTTTGGTATTTGTTTATTCGATTGATGTCAAAACGTAGTCCAAATCTTTGGTGTTATGGTCTTATGGTTGGACTAGGGTTAGTACTGCATAGTACTGTGCTCTACCAAGACATGATGACACCGATTGGGGTGAATTATGATGTCTTTAACCTGATGTCATTTACTTCAGGACTGATGTTAGCGCTGAGTTTGATTTTGAGCCTGATCCGCCCAATTCTGCCACTCAACCTGATCGGTACACCTGTTGCCGCTTTTGGTTTAATCTTAGGTTTTGCCTTTAGCCAACCGAATCAAATTATTGAACAACATAGCTTAGGCTTAGATTTACATATTATTCTGTCATTATCGGCCTATGCAGTTTTGCTCATGGCAACCATTCATGCTGTGTTGCTCTGGTTCCAAGATCGGGAACTAAAAAAGAAGCAAAAACGACGGATTTGGGTGAACTTACTGCCGCCATTTCAAGTGATGGAGTCCCTGTTATTTGACTTGATTATCACAGGTTTTGGTCTACTGACAGCAGCCTTGTTATTTGGTTTCTTCACCATTGATAATTTCTTTGCTCAGCATCTGGCACATAAAACCGCCTTTAGTATTATTTCATGGTTCTTATACGGCGCCTTGCTCATCGGGCATTACAAATTTGGCTGGCGTGGCCGTAAAGCCATTCGTTTTACCATTACTGGTTTTGTCCTGCTCGCCATTGGTTTTATGGGCAGTAAATTTGTTTTAGAAATGATTTTAGGACGCTAGTTCTTACATTTTAATAAAAACTAGACAGCCTATCTGAAAATGCGTATAACGCTGTTTTCGCTTATCTAGGTAAAAAATCGTGAAACTTGTACTCGCTCCAATGGAAGGTCTGACTGATCCGATCATGCGTGACGTGCTCACTCATGTTGGCAGTTTTGATTGGTGCGTGACTGAGTTTATCCGTATTACCGATAGCATCCTGCCAGATCATATCTACGATAGTTTTTGCCCTGAATTAAAAAATGGAGGCAAAACTGCAGCAGGTACACCTGTACATGTACAGTTTCTTGGTAACAACCCCGATATGCTCGCTGCCAATGCCGCCAAAGTCGTGGAACTGGGCGCACCCGCTATTGATCTGAATTTTGGTTGTCCAGCCAAAACAGTGAATCGCCATCGTGGTGGTTCTGTTCTACTGGATGAGCCTGAAACCGTACATCAATTGGTCAAAGCTGTTCGTGATGCAGTGCCTGGACACATTCCTGTTTCAGCCAAAATGCGTTTGGGCTATCTGGATGAAAATCATACTTTGGATAATGCACATGCGATTGAAGATGCAGGTGCAAGTTGGCTCACGGTTCATGCACGGACTAAGGCTGATGGCTATACCCCACCAGCCTACTGGGAAAAAATTCAGCCCATTACAGAAGCATTAAACATCAATGTGATTGCCAACGGCGAGATCTGGAACAATGCTGATGCGAAAGCCTGTTTAGCGCAATCACATTGCCAAGATCTCATGATCGGACGTGGTGCTGTGACGACCCCTGATTTAACCTTGTGTGTACGTCAAGATATGGATCAAGCATTGCTGTCTTGGCCAGATTTGGTGGAATTACAACTTCGCTTCTTAAGTGGTCAATATAAGACTGAAATTGGCATGGTAGGACGCTACAAGCAGTGGCTAGGGATGATGACCAAAGCCTATCCTGAAGCACAAGCCCTGTGGGGGCAAGTGAAAAAAATCAAGCAATTAGACGAGATTATCCAATTTTTAAAACAAAGCTAAAGTTAGAGTTATCCCTATGTAATAAAAAAGCGGCCTAAGCCGCTTTAAAATTTATTTTATGATCTAAGCGATGTAACTACATCCCGCTCACTTTCATTTGTAGATTTGTTACAGAGGCACCTGTTACACCAATATTACCAATAGAAGCATTGGGTAAATTATTAAAAGTACCTGCTTGTTGAGCACCACTTGTACCTAACAGAACATTATTTAACTGTAAATCGAACTTATTACTTGTTCCTGTATTTCCAAAAATCACGCCACCTTTATCCGTTGTCCCTGTTGGACCATAAATTCCAGCATAGAATCCTTTTAAACCAAAAGGATTACCATTATTTCCAGTCAATTTAAAGTTAAAACTCGCCCCAACAGGCGCCGTAGTCGAATTTCCAGACGTTGCATAGTCCGAGACTAGCATAATATTACAGCCAGTACCTGTGCCACAAATTGACTCGATTGCGCCATCAAACATCACCATATGGCCTTGTGGAGCCGCACCCATTTGAATATTTATACTTGGCTTATTCGATGCAAAAACAATATCAATGCCGCCAACACGAAGTAATTCTTTTACATCACTTTTAAGTAGTGTACCTGAACTAAAAATAGAATTGCGCGTATAGGTACTTCCACTCGAATTAGAAAGCGAACCTGATCCAACGGTATAAATAGAAAAGGGAGAAATTCGAATCCCTGTTACATTGTTATTCAAACCCAATGCAATATTGGCAAAAGCGCCACCTGTGGCAGCGGTTCCTGCATCAGTATCAACAAGTGCCTTAAAGCCTAATGTCGTTTCAGTGGTACCATTTAAAGCAGTTACCTTAACAGGCATTGCTGTCGCTTGTCCCGCCACACCTGCAATGACCAAACCTGCTCGATTGGTATAAGATGGTGAAGTATAACCGCCATATGATAAGCCATCATTATCAATGATCGCCAACTGATTGAATTGAACATTCGCCTGAACACCAATGGTTAAGCCATTCTGTCCAGTCATGGCAGAAAGACTTTGGTCATCCATCGGTTGCATTGCCATAGTCAATGGACTTAATAACAATAACGACAAACATCCTAATTTTTTGTTTTTATTCATTGTCCTCATCCATAGACAAATGTTTAAAATATATACAAAACTTAGTCTAACATAAATTCTATAAATCACAATATTAAATCATGCTAACTTAACTTTTGCTTCATCTTATGTAAATGTTGGGCTAATTTTCTCTTTTGATCTATAGATAAAGCATACAACTCAGCTGCCGTTGATTCAGGTTTTATAACTCCTGTTCCAACTCCAACAGCAAACCAATTTGGTACACCAAACATAAGTGTTCCACTTAAACTATATTCAGCAAAATCTATCAATCGAGGTGTTCGATGTTTCCAACACTCTTTTAATTCTTTATATTCAGGTGAGATTGGCACATTTTTCATCTCTTTCCAAAAAGGTGTATCCTCTCTTGGGGTATCATAATGCATACGAATGAAATCCCCAATCCCACGCCAATATTGTCCATTCTGCTTATTAAAATAATTTATATTTTGTTCAGAAATAACCCCATGATTGTGTAGGATAAAGTTTGATAATGTTTCTAACTGTGTGACCATTTGTCCAATAGAGGTCGCCTCTAGAGGCTCTACAAAACCAGAAGCTAGGCCAAGAGCCACAACATTTTTGACCCATACCTTTTGAAAATATCCTGCCTCAAATTTAATTACACGTATTGGATCAATTTTTTCCCCTAGCCATTTTTCAACTTCATCATGAGCTTGATCATCTGACAAAAATTGGTCATTAAATACATAGCCAGCTCCTATTCTTTCCTGTAATGGAATTTGCCAAACCCAGCCAGAACTTAAAGCAGTTGCTCGTGTTACTAACTCTATTTCTTTTTTATGTGATAAATGAAAAGGCAGTGCTCTATTCATAATTAATGTATCTGCAAAGGATATCCAATCAGTCTTAAACTTCCCCCCAATTAAAAGTCTAGAAAATCCTGAAGCATCTATTACAAAATCGCAATCAATTTTTCTATTTTGACACTGAATTGAAGTTACAGAACCCTTTTCAGCATCTAAACAAAAATCCTCTACCTTATCTTCAACATGAATAATACTTCTTTGTAATGCAATTTCTTTAAGATATTGCCCAACTTTAAAAGTATCAAAATGTAAAGAAGCTGTGAAATTATGATTCCCCGAAATTAATAAATCAATGACTTTGTTAAAAGGTACTTTATTCTCACATAATTCCAATGCTTCCATATAGCTATTAATATTTAAGCCATTATTTAACAATAGAGATAAAAAGGGATAATATCCATTTTCATCCCACATTTCTGGTGTATCGATATTTGGAAAAAGATGGTAATAGTAGTCTTCTTTCTTTCCAGTATTCCATTGTTCATATCGAAACCCAAGCTTTAAAGTTGAACCCGTATTATCAATAAAATCTTTAATGTTTATTTCAAGTTTAGCTAAAATATCTAGAAGATTAACAACTCCCCCCTCCCCAACTCCAACAATAGGAATCTCTGGTGCTGAAATTACTACAACCTCTACAGATTGATTAAAAATTTGGCGTAATCTTAAAGCTGAAAACCAACCAGTTGTTCCCCCACCAACAATACAAACTCGTTGTATGCCACGTAAATTTAACATTTTAATTTAATTCCCCCTGAAATAAAAAAGGCGGATTAAACCGCCTTTTTTGATTCTATTAAAATCAACACATTTTTAATGTACCGTAACAATTCGCTACTACATTTTGGACAGTTCCTAATGGGACATCTTGTAAATTTGCATAAGCAGTTCTACCAGCCAAGTTAATATCAGGAATCGTTTTCTGTAATCCTCCATTAACTAGCGCTTCAATCCCTTCTCGGCTATTCACACTCGTTTTATTTTCCTCCCGGCTTAACCATGCACTAATTGAGTTCGCAATTTGAGGATAAACTGAACTGATATCAACAGTTTTTCCTGCCGGAGCTTGCAAATACCCTAGATCGAGGGGATTTTGAAATGACATCCACCATCCTGGTTGAGCAATATCCTGCTCCTCAGCACCAGGCCACTTAAGTGCTTGTCTCTGCAAACCTAAATAAAATCCCCCTCCATTAATTGGGAGATTATGTAGATATCCTAAGTTTTCTTCAAAATTAATATTTGCACTTAAATTTTTAATTTTTGTTTCCATTTGGATATAAATTTCAGAGACATTAATAATGCCTAATACAGATACCGGTCGATCCAACTTCAATTGAATTTTACCAGAATCTTTATTTATAACAATATCATCAATACTGGTTGTGTTTACGTTCCGAATTGTCGCAGATTTCATACGTTGACCTGTAATTATTGCATCTGGCACATTAAATTTCGCTTTTAATGATGGAATACTTAGGCCTGTTGTATTCGCATGACCTGGTAAGCTTGTAAAACCATTATAAGGCTCTTCACCACAACCTCCAGTACAAAGAGCTCCTAGAATATCAGCGTAAACCATTCCTCTTAATACTTGATCACCCGCTTTACCAAATATTGTTGGTGTAGTCATTACTTCACCTGAAGTTGCTTTTGTTTTAACATAGCCACTTAATGAGTTAATACCATTAGGAATTTTATTACCACTGCTATCAACTAGATCGTTATCACCAATCGTTAATAAGCCCAATGCATCTTCTGCACTCAAACGTAAACCAACCACCTCCCTTGTAGACGCTTGCCCTGGATTTTTAATCGCAAACTCAATGAATGGGTTCGTTAATTTCGCGGATGAACTTGCTCGTTCTTCTCGAGTCATAGGCAGTAAAGCTCCATTACTATCTAATTTCACGCCGCTTAAACCAACATCCTGTAAATCAATATCACATCCATCTGCTCCATTCGTACCGCCACACCCCAATTGTAAGCGCTTGATATTTGCATTTAATTCCAGCGTTGCTTCCATCCCTAAACGATAAAAACCAATATTAGATGCCCCTCCATTTCTTAATCTTTCAGCATTTGCTGCATCAGCTGGAGCAATATAGGATAAACTCATCAGAGCTTGGCCTTGTGTCGCTGCCAGCTCTTCGTCATTTAGAGGTCGTAACTTAGAGTCAATAGCATGAACATTTAGGCTCCCCAACATCAATAAGGCACCTGTTAAAAATTTTAAATGAAACATTTCACACCTCATCCCTAAGTTAGTTAGTAAAATTACCATTTCGAGGCACAATACTTAGACTACTGTTTAGTCTTCCACCTGTAATCGCAAGTTCACCTAAACGTTTACTTGAACCTGAAGAAGGAGGATAAAAGTTTATATCTCTGGCTCTAAACACATCTGCTGCATTTTTATCAGGGTTAAAGTTAATTGCCGTATTAAAGCTAACAACACCCTCTCCAGAACTATGACGACCAATAACAATTGAGTTATTAAATGCCATTTTACCCATTAAATTATCCAACCCAATCGTTGAACCATCAACAGGATCACTAATTTGAATTGTGTTATTTTGATTCTTATCTAAAGATAAATCACCGACAATATTCAAACTACTTCCAGTACCATCTGCTCGATATTCGCCATTTGGAATCAATGAAAAATCCATACTACCGCCAATACGAAGCTTTACTCCTAATAGAACATCGTTTGAAAGTGAAAAATTATTAAGCGGCACTTTATTATTTGCAGCTACAGCGCTACAACCAGAATTTGAAACATTTTGTACACAACGGCTATATGTCGTTCCCGGTAAGTAACCTGCCGCAACTTGAGCTGCTGCTACAATTAGCATATCTTTAAGGCTAACATTCAAACTGCCCTTTTCAACACCAATACTTCCAGTTCCCTTAATCAACATATCAATATTACGCAACCCCATGTAGTAATCAGTAGGTTGACCGTTCACCTTTTTCCCATCGATTACCATAATTGAAGTTGTTTTCGCTCCATCATCACTAACCCCTTGAGTACTCATTGCCAAAGAAAAACCTAAACGTGGTGTTTTTTGTCCAACAGCCCCAATAACAACCTTATTTGAAGGTGACTTATTATATCCTTTATAATCAGTTGTATAAGCGTATGCCGTAGACGCATCAACATTTGTACCGAAGAGTGCAATATTTGCATTAAGATTGTAAATAGGTAATGCTAAACCCCATTCATTTAATGTTGTGCCATTTTGCCCATCATGCTCAACAATATTTGGAACACTATTGCCAAAAGCATCATTTGTTCTGGCGCTATTTGTGAAACGACCTCGTCTTGAAATCGCCTGAAACTCTGAACCACGAATTGCGACTAAGAGGCTATAGGGGTTTTGATTTATCTGAATACCATCAGGTGTATTCGTATAAATATATTGAATATAGTCATTATTATTAGTTAAAAAATTTCCGTTACCAAAACGGCTAGTTTGAAACGACTTATTTGCTGGGAGTAAAAGCGTTTTGGTATCAGCAAGATTAATATAAACATTACCGCTATCAAATGAACCTCTATTTGTAGCTACAAGGCCAGTTAAATTACCAAACTCAAAACCATACGTATTTAAACCAGCATTACCAATTTCTAAAGTTGTTGCCTTACCATCAGAACCCAACATCAAATCATTATCTTGGGTAAACTCAGCCGCCATACGGAAAGCTATACCCGTTTTCCCCATAATATTTTCTCCAGCGGCGGATGTAATGGGGTTGTTGGCAGCTAAACTTAAATTTGTACTTGAGTTATTAACTTTCCCGACAATATTACTATTATCTGCATTACCATAATTCAACCCAGTGTAATCAGGATTATTCTTACCATCGGCATTTAAACCACGCAATTGCAAATATCCATTGACCATTCTCCCACTTGCACCCACTCGAATCAAACCAGTAGCATTTGTTGGGCTATTTGTCGTATTTAGAGTGTACGGTGAATTTTTATCCACATTTTTATTAAGCATAAATTCAAGATTTAGGCCTGCATTAGTTGTTGTTGTTCCATTAGGAGTTGTGGAGGTTGCATCTCCATAACTTCCATTATTTTTTAAGTTTGCAGATGCGGAATCAGGTGTACGTCTAAAATCTACATATCCATGTGTTGAATCTGGAGCCATATTTATTGTTGCTTTACTTACACCATCTGCATTCGTTTGTAATTTAAAACCACCCGATGCATCAATAAACATCACACCTTTGCCTAAAAAATTAAAGTTAAAGTTTTTTAAAATTAATTGATTCAGCTCACCACTTACATCTTTCTGCCCTAAATATATATTGGCATTTTTTAAGCCTAAATCAAGAACCGCCTGTTTGTCTTTACTAAAAAGCCCATCGCGTGTTTTAAAAGCAATATCAATCACAGAACTTGTCTGCATTGCTACACTTCCAATAGGTACACCACAACGCTGACTACTTTCTGTATCACAAATATTGAAATTATCTATAGTAATCAATGAAGGGTTAGTTGATAACATTAAATCTAAACCAGTTTTACCTGTATCAGCCCCAATACCGCTACCAACATTAATTTTATAATCCGTACCAGGGGTTCTATTTGCTATAGCCAAATTAGAAACATTAGCATTAGTCGCTTTAATTTTAAAACCTTCGGCAGTTGCTCTTAATGTTTTTGTATATGCCTTATCTGTACTCCCTCTTCCCGCATCATCCTCCCAGTAAAATTTATCTACATTAATTTCATCATAAGAGGTTGCAATATGGACACCATCCTGACCATTTACACTCCGTAGAGCATTATCATCTAAACTCTGTAGAGCATGAGCAGAATTAATCAAAAATATGCTTGCAGTAAGAGTATTTAGTACAAACAATGTCAAATTGTGATTTTGATTATTTTTTTTCATCACTTCAGTCCTTTGAAATTCATTCCAACTTAACAACGTGGGTGGCTTCCATCACATGCAAACATAACGACATTCCCTTGTATTGCAAGATTGCCATTCATCATTAATCCAGTGAATCCTGTTTCACGACCAAGACCGGCATTTGTTGGGTGTTTACCATCGAATGTGTTACCTGTATATGTATAACTACCTACCCCAGCCGCTGTGGAAACTAGATAACCTGGAATATTATTTGCACCTTCATCTGCTACACTATCTTTTTCAATCGCAAGTGACTGGTAACCAAAATTACGGATAAGTATTGGGTAATTGCTACTATAACTAAGTTGAATTGCTGGCTTTATTTGTACTTGTCCCGCATCATTATTATAAACTAGATCAACTCCATCCAAACCTAATTTCTGAATGTTTACAGTTCCTTGGATTCCTTTAAAAACTAACCATAGTTTGTTTCCACTAATATCATCAGCTCTCCAAACACCCGAACCTGTTGTGGTTTCCTTCAAATAACGTTTATTTAACGATAAACCTAAACGACAAAAACGTAAATCCGTACATAATGCTGTATCAAAATCACCATTCATACCTGTCTGATTGAGTTGCAAATTTAATGACAGATCTGCTCCGGCTTGTCCTCGAACCTCAGCCATAGCTTGACTATCTAACACTTGTAAACCGGCATGAGTCATTAGACTTGATAACAAAGACACACCTAATAAAAATGTTTTTTTCATTACTTCTGCCTCTTTACTATAAGCCTGTTGTTGTCATTTTGAGATGCTGAATTAACAACCCATCTATTGCAGCTGAGCCAAAATTATTTGACGGGGCTGTTGCTTTTACAGGAGCTATTGTTGGAATTCCACCATTAGGATTAAGTATTGGATCTCTAGGGCTCGTAATATTAATATTATTAGAATATGTCGTTCTATCTACATTTTTCCAAGCATCAAAAGCCTGCCAGTTTTGATTAAAATATCTCCAACTATAGCCTTGACAAGAACCTAGCCAGTTTGTTCCACCACTACAATATCGTTCATATCCTGTTGTCCAATTACGATTTTGTTGTTGGACTTGTTTATACTGTTGATCATTAACTACAGTTCCTGACTGCAAAGCACCAAAAGAAATACCAACTGCTTCTGCACCACTATAAGCCGTTAGCTCATTTTTTGCTGAGTTGTAAACTGTTGAACCAATTGTAATACTACTATGCGTTGCAGTTGATCCTTGATAATTATTTGAAAGTGCAGTTACTGTTCCTGAAGGATGCTCTCCACAATAATGAACATTACATGTAGAACCATAATAACCACCATTAAATTGCCAAGCAGAAGGATCAGAAGCCGTTACAGGTCGTGAGTAATTTGTGTAGATTTTTTTATAAATACTCTCTTTATTTGGAATACGTGCAATTTCTAATGATACATTGCGACCATCATCAGCCACTCCTAAAACTAGAGGTTGATACAAAGATCCCAATACAAGGTTGGTATTAAGATTATAGATATAAATAGCTCCATCATTCACAGATGGATCTCTAAATATAGGCGCTGTTCCACCATTAATAGCTGGTGTTGTTAAGATATTACTATCTGTTGTTTCTTGCGTGCCTATACGTAATATTTTACCCGTCGTCGGAGCTCCCCACGTTGTAGTCGTGCGACTTGTTCGGGTTAATACTTGTTCATTTTGAATACAATCGCCACGTGAAAAAGTTGATAAATTTCTTGCATCAGGACTTGTACCACTAACACCACACCCACCTGAAGATGCAAAAGCAGGGGCAGCACCAATTGTTGCTAATGCAGTTGGAACTGTATAAGTATTTGTAGCAACAGGACTTGCTTCCACCCATACAGCATTTGCTGTTGCTGTTGCACGTAATGTATCACTTGGTCCACTATTTAATCGTAGTAATCCATTTAAACCTAAAGTTTCATTGTAGAACTTACTCATTCCACCTGTGCTATTTGAACCACCTAATGTTTGAAATATTTGGATGCGGCTACCATTAATTCCAAAACCATCCCATACAGCATTCAATCGAAGTCGATTTGCTCGTGTATTTGTATTATCCGTTGTACCATTCAACTCACCAAGGTTAAATTGATTACCTGTTGCTGCCATATTTTCTGCAACATTTGGATTACGAACAAAAGCATCAGCCCATAACCCTAATTTTAAGTTATATGCATCTGCTCCATCTATAGCATTAGTTGGTAACACTTTATTGAAAAGAGGTGCTTCCAGAGCCAAATACGTTACTGCCCCTGTATCCGTATTTCTAACAGGTGTTGTTCCAGATACATCATCTGGTGTAAAAGTTGGCACTCCGCTTTCCGTAGCGACTTTTAATATCCAAGGGTTAGTTGCCGTTCCCCAACTTGCAATCCCAGAAGTGTTATTAAAACGGTTATTAGCATTTCCATTAGCTTTAGATAAAGCCAAACCGTATAAAAACAAGTCTGCCTTGCCTACAGCTCTATCTAGCGAACTAACAATACCATCTTTATTTGTATCAAGTGACTTTTGAGTCAAAGGCCCTACCGGAATATATCGAATATACCCAGTATCAGTAAAATTTAAAGGAGTACTTCCATTCGCTAATGGATTCTCTGCTCCATTAAAACGAAAAGAAAAATCCCGAGGCAAAAAAGCAATCCCTTCACCAGTGGTTTCACTTAAAACATCATCGGAAATTTCTTGTAGTGCGAAAATAGATTGACTTACGCATAAGCTAATGAAACTTGCTAAAACAGTTCTTTTGAACAAAACCGTAGAAGTTAATCTAGTCATCTTGACCTTCCTATTACCTGATGCTCCGCATCATCATTCTTTTTCTAACATCCTTTTTTGAGTGATGCCCTACAAACTATAGGAAAACCGTATTTACGCTTCACTCAAATGCAGACAATCTGCCTACATAATCTCATTCTTCATTATGCTGATAATTTACACAAAAGCAAAATAATTTAGGTAAACGGCGTATTTTCCGATGAGTGAAAGAAAAGATGAACGCTCTTTAAATTTTCTATACTAATGATTTTTATCTGCTTATTAATTTCCCATAAAGTAAAATTTCAGGATCTGTCAAATCCAGATCATTGTTGCAAAATGTAATTACCAGATTGAACTCTAGTTAGGCTACGATTGACACTACTGTACGCAAAACCCTGCTCAACACTTCTCAGATAAAATCAGGTGCTAAATTCGCAACTAAAATCTCCACCCAATGCCAAACTGCAATCGAGGTTGCTGATCCTTGTCGCTTTTCGCAGCTGAAGTATTTCGCCATGCAAGTGTCGCATTATAGTCAAAGTCTTGATAGCCACCGCCAAAACCAATCCCTGTACTTGCCAAATTGCGGGTATTTTTATCGTTGAGATATGGATTTTTATTTTGCTGTATTCGTCCAACATCTTGGAATAAATAAGTATTTAGCCATGGTGCTAGTTGATAATAAAAATTAATCGATGCCCCCCAACCTTGATCTCCAAGTCCTTCTGCTGCTGGATAAGCACGCATTTGGTTCAAGGAAAATTTCTCGGCGGAATCGAGGTTCTTAGATGCAAGTTGTCCATATAACTCACTGGTCAACCATGAAGATGCTGTTAATCTTTGCTGTCTGGAAAGCTTAAGTTCATATTTATTGAAACTGCCTTGGGTCTTTGCAGATAAGCGATCGATATTCAAAGCCGATGGGCTTTGTATGTTCAGATTGCCAATCGTCGTGATCAACTCAAATTGATTAATACCACCTTTGACATCTCCAATTCCCCAATCATCCATTCGGCTAAAATTGAGTGAGATCCGACTCGCCTCTATCTGTTTGGATGTCTCTGTATTTGTGGCCGCAATTTCATCAAATAACTTTCTTTTTTCAGCCAGCAGCTTCAAATTAAGATTCGTCTTTTGACTTCGGATCAATGGATAAGTGAGATTTACATTATAGTTTTCAGAGGTCCCTGTCGCATCCAATTGCTTAAATTGTTCACCCAATTCATATTCAGTTCTACTATAACCACCGCCCAGCCATAGACCCGTTCCTGTTACAGGAAATCGGACATTTACACTTCCTGAAACCAAATCTTGATTACTTCCGAGTAATTGAGCAGATAGCTTCTCTCCATATCCCAATAAACTATTACTTTCGATATAGCTTAAAAGTCGATATTTTCCTGTATAGCTACTTCCAGAGTTATCAATCCCAATTCGTCCGAGCCAAGTTGGCTGTCCAAGAATATCCAAAACAAGGTCTGTTTGCCCAATCTGTTCGCCAGCCTGTAGGTTTGCCTGAATTTGCCCAACACCGGCTAGATCTGAGATAAGTAGCAAGGTCTGATTACTTTGCTGTTGTTGTAACGCCTGATGATGAGGAATTTGATCGGTAAAGCGCTTAATGGTTATATCTTTAATTTTAGACTGGTTATTTAAAAGAACTTGACCAAGTTGTCCTTCGAGTACTCTGATCACCAATATTCCATTTTCTAGTTTTTGTTTCGGTAGATAGGCTTTCGCCAGAAAGTAACCCTGCTTTTTATAGTATTGGGTGATTTTTTCTGCGCCAAGCTGTAAATCAGCAAGTAGATTATTTTTATTTTCCAGTGATTTGACTAAATCATGTAAAACTGCTGTAGCAATTTGTTGATTCCCTTCTATCTGGACTTTTGTGACCCCAATAGGGGTTTGATCCTGACTGTAATTTTGCTGCGATGAATCAGCGCCAAAGTACTGTTGGTCTGTTTTTGGTGTTTCTTTGAATTGTTCAGGACCTAATTGCTTGGTAATAGTGCCACTATCAGGAATCACAACGTCTGCATGAACAATAGTAGAAGCAACGACTAGAATACTAGCTCCTCTCATTACCTGTAGAAGTATTCTCTTGTACATCCCTACTTGTTTATATAAATAAAATTTCATTATTTCTCTAAATTTAATCAATATCTTATTATTTAAGACCAGAGGCTTAAGTCTCTGATCTTATATCTTAATAATCTCTTTTAATCTTAATGATTATAACGGAGCCATGGGGTCGCATTATCTTCATCAATCACCCATGTCGAGCTTGAATTTGGGTCAGAAGCATCGGCAATATCCCAACCTGAAAAGGTCAGAATTTTTTGCAGCTCAGCGGTGGTTTTTCCTGTACCACCCGCGCTGGTATATTGACCTGAGGTTTCATTATTCCAGTAGCTATTAATGACTATACCATTAGCATAAGGGTCATCTCCAATGAGCCCCCCGACATGATTTACCCCAGTTACAGCGCCATTTGAATAACTATTTTCAACCGTTCCAATATTATATCCAATGAGCCCTCCGACAGAAGTCTTTCCTTCCACAGTGCTGGTTGAATAAGAATTTGTCACAATACCATCGTTATTGTGACCTATTAGACCACCTACGTTGGTATTACCTTTCACTCGCCCAGTCGCATAACTGGCATTGATAATATTATCTGGCGCATTTCCCCCAACAAGACCACCTATATGTTGGCTTTCAACAGCATCACTTGCAATCACATCACCTGTCGCATAGCTATTATTGATATATAAACGTGGTGTTTGATCAGAACCTCTATAAACAGTTGCACCAACCAATCCCCCTAAACCAAACAGGCCGCTAACTTTACCTGTAGCATAGCTTTGGTCAATATGATGTGAGCTGTTTTCCTGAGCACCTAAGAATCCAATTAATCCACCTGCACCCGCAAATCCAAGTTCTGGATGCCAATTTCCATTTACATATGCACCAGATAAAATATTCCCCGTAGCGTGACTATTATAAATACCTTGCCCACTACCCACTAAGCCTCCTGCTCCCATACCTCCTGTACCATTAGGATCAAGACTTTGTTCTTGCTCTACAGTCATTGTAAAATCAGGTAAAGAAATATTGCCTGCAGCATAACTATCATAAATAGGGAATACACTTCCTCCTGCTAATCCGCCAGCACCAAGAATGCCTTTCACATCCGCCTCAGAATAACTTTGGCTAATTTTACCTAAATTAGTATTAATATTTTGCCCACCTGCAGCTCCAATTAGCCCCCCAACATAAAATAAACCATCAACTTTACCGGTACTATGGGCATTTTTAATGTTGCCACTTAAATGTAGTCCTGTGAGAGCCCCCATATAAGCATGTCCTTTGATTGACACATTGGTAAGGCCAACATCTCTTAACTCACTGCCATAAGTAATGCTAAACAATCCTTGAGGAATCGCAACCTGATCATTGATTGGCCCCCAATTGGGTCGAGGTTGATTAATGGTTAAAGCGTCAATTTTGTGCCCTAGTCCATGAAAGTTTCCTTGGAAAATTGGAGCTTCTGGAGGAATGCCTCCTTCAGGTATTTGTTGAATACCTCCATCGACTTTTACTGGTAATTGTCCAATCGCATCAAAGCCTTTCCCGTTATTCCAATTCACCGTATCTGATGCATCAATATTGCTACCCAAGGCATAATTCCCGGTCAGGTTATTGTTCATCCCTTGTAGCGTATTGATATTGGCATCACCTTCTTCACCTAGATCATTAATCACAATGTAGGAACTTCCATTAATCAACAACGTCGGTGATGAACCGCTGATATTAATCTTGGCACCATTATTTAAGTTGTAATCCGAACCAGCTCCATAATTCATGGCGAGTTTGGCTTTATCTCCACTTAAATCCAAATCACTATTAAAGTTAATATCTTTAGTTGCGGTTAGTGTCAGCGCAGTATTGGCATTCCAACTGCTTTCGTCATTGATATTAATATTGCCTTGGCCTTCTGCTGTACCCATCGCATTCAAAGTGACATTGCCTTTGTTTAAAGCATCACCCAAAGTGGTACTGCTGACACTGCCACCAAAGAAATCGACATCGACATTTTTGGCTTTCAGTTCCCAGCCACTGGTGGTCGGCGGTAAGCTGCTCGTACTATTTCGCTGAGTGGTAATGTTGGTGCCTGAACTGACATGAACCTCTGCCGCAGAAGTTTTAATCTGCCCACCATTGCCTCCGTTCGGAGCTGATGCATCTAAGGTACCGCTGACATTCACGGTACCACTGCTTAAATCACTGCCAAGCTCAATCACGCCACGGACATTATTCACCGTTTGTGCTTGGATCACCCCAACACTATTCACCACCGCATTACTTAATTCATCAATCCCTTTTGCAGTAAGGATCACTTTACCGCCATCGGCCTGAATCATTCCACCTGAGTTAATCAAGGCCTGTGCTTTACCTTGATTAATGGTATACCCCAACAAACTACCATTATTTAGATTCAGGGTAATATCACCGCCTGCTGCCAATAATACATTGCCTTGCGGTGCTTTGATCGTACCTGTCTGTTTTACTGTTGGCGCAATTAAGGCAACCGTACCGCCTGTAGGTACAGTAATTTTGCCGCGGTTCTCAACGGTTTTGTTATTGGTAGGGTTGTTAAAATTAAATAGATTGTTATTAAAATCAGCATTACTCAGGTTTAAAGTCGATGCCACTAAACCCGCGGTATTCACCTGTGAGGTACTGCCAAATAACACCCCATTCGGGTTAATAATAAACACTTGTCCATTGGCATTTAACTGACCATTTAAGTTGGATGCACTTGTACCTGTGACGCGGTTTAAGGTAATCGAGCTGCTATTCGGTTGCACGAAATTCACAATTTCATTGCTATTGGTGGAAAAGCTACTCCAGTCAATTGCAGCTTTTGCGGTGGACTGGTTAATCGTGGTGGTGGTACCTGCGGTTGAAATGCTCGCTGTTCCAGAGCTAACCACGCCACCTGTTGGTCCTGCAAATACAATACTTGCACTCAGTACATTCATCGCAAAGAATGCTGCTAGTTTTGCTGTATGAGCAACTGAGCTTTTAGATTTGATTTTTGTTGTTGATTGCGTTGCAACAACGCCACCTTTGGCCTTCTCACTCACGGCTTGCCAGCAAAGATGTGTCGCATTCCATACCACTTGATAGATCTTATTCACAATTATCCCCACCTGTTCTTAATATTTTAAAAAATTGCGATTTATTTTTAGCATATCTTTTTTATTATTTGATTAATTTGTATATTTTCCTGACCAATGGTTAAAACATCATCAAGCAATCGCATAAATCACAGGTGAGTGCTTATCCTGAATTTAAAGAGAACGAGACGTAGAACATTTTATTTAGATGGATAAATCTAATTGATTAAAAATAAGGAAATACTAAAAATTTAAGGATTATTATTCGTTAAAAACGATACGATTTATGATGATGTGATAAGCATTATATTTAACTTTTACTGAGAGGGTATTAACCATTGACCCGATGATCAATGGTTAAAAATTTTAACGATTAATAATTAGGTCTTCGGTAAAGTCACACCTGTTTGACCTTGGTATTTACCACCACGATCTTTATATGATGTTTCACACACTTCATCGCTTTCAAAGAACAACATTTGTGCAACACCTTCACCTGCATAAATACGCGCTGGCAAATTGGTTGTATTTGAGAACTCTAGGGTAACATGACCTTCCCACTCAGGTTCTAACGGCGTTACGTTTACAATGATTCCGCAACGCGCATAAGTCGATTTACCCAAACAAACCGTAAGAACATTTCGTGGAATACGGAAGTATTCGATGGTACGCGCTAAAGCAAATGAGTTTGGTGGAATAATGCACACATCAGATTCGATATCGATAAAGCTTTTATCATCGAAGTTCTTTGGGTCAACAATCGCTGAATGAACGTTGGTAAACACCTTAAATTCGCGCGCACAACGGACATCGTAGCCATAGCTCGATACCCCATAAGAAATCAACTTTTCTCCGTTTTCATCAAAACGAACTTGATTCTCTGCATAAGGTTCAATCATGCCGTGTTTTTCGCTCATTTCACGAATCCAACGATCAGATTTTATTGCCATGACTTTTTATCCATAGACGAAGTTAATAATTGGCGAGTACTTTAACGTAAAATGGTATCAATGAAAACAACAGCACTATCCTGTTATGTGGATAACGCTGTCAAAGTTATAAATTGATTAATGCTGAGTAGCTAATTGGGATGGCAAAAGCCATAAGTACGACAGATGCAGTACGCTGTAATTTTGATTGAGACAACCATGCAACTTTATTCGTTGCTAACATGGCACCAACTGAAATCCAGAATAATGCAATTGGCAAAATCAAACCGACAAAAGTACTCATATGTGCCATATAAATCTCTTGGCTTTTCCATGCTGCAACAGGAAAAATCGCTGAAGCAAATAACAGTGCTTTAGGATTCAACAAGGTCGCACATAGCAATTCTCTAGGTCGAATCGTGGGTTGATTTAAAGCCACTTCTTGGTTCGCAGTGCGCCATAATTTAATCGCAAGAAAGACGATATAACCCGCACTTAATAATTTCAAAAAGATAGGCAATGCAGGTAAAGTTGTAGAGACTTTACCAATCAGCATGCCCCATGCACTAATTGCGATGATATAACCAATTGCTTCTGCTGGAATCAAGAGTAAAGATTTGCGTAATCCAACTTGAATACCCGAAGATGCCAATAAGGTATTGGTAGGACCAGGCGTCAACAGAATGGTAATGACTAAACCAATAAAGAACCATGAAATCATTGAATGACCTCACTAGGAGATCGTTTCAGATTAATCCAATTCATAAGCCATAGCAAAAAATTAACTGTAAACAGTTATGACCAAATACAAGTTAAACAACTGTTTTATATTTATTTTATAAATTTCAAGCCTACTCTACTCAACAGTCACTGCATAAAAAGCGTCTATTTAAAATACAATAAATGTAACCTATCCATTTTGGGCTGATTTTTAGTGCAATAATGTCTGATGTAATTTTAAGTTTTCACTAAGTAAATCGTGTTATTTTCTATACAATTTCCTGTTTATCTGTCCTATTGGGTCTATTTCCGCATTTATGCCTAAGCAATTCTTTCACAAGTGGCTGCCTTCATCAGAGAAAGTCGCGAGCTTAAAGCTGATGAAAATTTTTGGCGATCGCGCCTTAAATCCATTGCTTTGGTATGTGAATCGTCGCTCGATTGCAAAAGCCATGTTTATTGGCACCTTCTGGGGGATTTTACCCGTCCCCTTTCATAGTCTGTTTATTATTCTGACGGTATTATTTTTTGAAGTAAATTTACCAATTGGCCTCTGTATGGCTTGGCTCACCAATCCTTTTACCGTGGTGCCAATTCTGTATTTAGGCTTTTGGTTTGGGACAAAAATTTATCACGTCAATATGATAAACAAAGAGATGCTACTTGGTGTTCTGCATCAAATTCTAAACTGGATTAAGAACTTTGGACATGGTCATATTGATTTTAGTTTGGCCAAAATTTTAGTTTCAGGTCTAATCATTGAAGCTGTTTTATTTGCCATTTTATTTTATCTAGCGACTCACCTGATGTGGCGCTGGATCGTGATTCGCAGCTGGCGCAAACGAGAAAAACAACAGAGAGAAGAAACCATTTAAATGATTTCTTCTCGATCATATTCATTATTTAGCGTCTGCTTTCGCCTTCATATATTGCTCCGCGACCTCAAGTGCATAGTCCTGACACGCTTCGCCTGTTGCAGGGTCATAGGCGCCATTATTGGTAATATTATTCGATAAGATACGTACCCCAAGGAATGGTACTTTGAACTGTTGCGCAATTTGAGCCACCGATGCGGCTTCCATTTCTTCTACAGAGGTTCCGTATTTGGTATGAAAAAAGTTGATACGATCAAGTTCATTATTCCAGGTATCTGCTGAACCGATGGTGCCTTCGACCACTTGTCCTTTGCTGTAATGCACTTTAGCTTTATAAGCGGCGATCAGTAACTCCTTATCCCCTTCGAATTTACGAATCGCAATCGGTTCTGGATCAGACTCATCTTCTGGTAATACATCAAATGCTTCATTCCACTCCAGTGAATTAGAACCACCGCCAATCGGTTTATTTGGCGTTTTAAATGCACCAATATTGGTGGTGTATTTGCCTAATACAATATCAAACACCTTGAGGTCTGGATCATGTCCACCTGAGGTGCCCTGATTGATAATCGCAATCGGTTGATAATGCTGAATTGCAATGGCTGTCGCTGCGGCCGAGTTGCTCATCCCCATCCGGGTTTTAGAGATCACCATTGGATAACCTTTATAGGTGCCTTTCCAGAATTTCCAGCCACCAATGGTTTCTACACTGACATTTTCTAGTTTTGATGCCATTCGCTCTGATTCAACAGGTAATGCACCTTGGATCACAATCGGCTGTAATTTTGGTTTTTCCTGTACTTGGTTATTACTATTTGAAGAATTATCTCCATTACAGCCACTTAAAACTAAAGCTGCACAAACACTGACAATACCCATCAGGCTTTTAAATTGCATCATCGATCTATACTCAAAAATCAAAACAAGTGATAAGCAAGCAACATACCATTTTTTATTTTTTTAATTTATTTTTAAAGCGTAAAAATAAAAACTTATTTTAATCAAATAGTAAAAACCCAGCAGGATATGCTGGGTTTTTGAGCATTTTAGAAGATACGCTTATCGTCTTTCTGACGTTTGGGTAACTTCTCCATTTGTTGCAACACGGCTTGGGCAATATTGAGATAACTGTCTGCGGCTGCATCCTTTGCGATCACACTTGGTGTGCCTTGATCTGCATGTTCACGAATTTTGGCATCTAAAGGTAAATGACCAAGCAAAGGAATATGATATTGCTCAGATAACTGATCACCACCGCCTGTACCAAAAATTTGCTCTTCATGACCACAATTTGAACAGATATGCGTCGACATATTCTCAATCACACCGAGTACTGGAATATTCACTTTATTAAATAATTCAATACCCTTGGTTGCATCCATCAACGCAACATTTTGCGGCGTGGTGACAATCACTGCACCCGTCACAGGAATACGTTGTGCCAGAGTCAGTTGGATATCGCCTGTACCGGGTGGCATATCAATCACCAGTACATCTAGATCAGGCCATAAAGTCTGATTGAATAACTGCATCAACGCACCAGTTGCTTTCGGACCACGCCATGCCACAGGTGTATTGTGTGCACCAATTAAATGCCCAATCGACAGTACCGCCATGCCGTAAGCATCTAAAGGTACAAAGTGTTCATTTTCAATCTGTGGGGTTCTGCCCGCATTGCCCAACATGGTTGGGATACTTGGTCCGTAAATATCGGCATCCAACACACCAACTTTTAGACCAAGTTGTTGCAATGCAAGTGCAAGGTTGACCGTAGTCGTTGATTTACCTACACCACCCTTACCCGAAGAAACCAGAATCACATTTTGGATACGTGGATGAGCAGCCACATCACGTTGTTGTGGTGCAGCTTTTTGAATCGGGGGATTATTCGGATCGGCTTCTACTTTAGGTGATGCATCCATCACAGGAGGTAAATTGCTGTTTTCTGCTTTTGGCTTCGATGAGCAACTATGACCTGCTTCACCATGCGCCGCATGTTTTTGTTGAATAATATGTAAGTTTAATTCTTGGATCCCACACTTTTCCAAAGCTTCAGCCAGTTCATCATGGATCTGCTGTAAATGATCTTTTTCTTGCGGGTAAGTATTAATCGTGAGTTGTAAAATACGGCCTTGTACATTCACTTGGCTGATACGCTCTTTGAGCGCATTGTCTGAATGTGGCAGGACATAATTTTGTAGAACTGTTTGAATCTCGTCTTCCTTCACTTCTTGCGCTGGTGAAAAAACAGATTTTAAGGAAGAAAGCCACGACATTTTGTTTACTCCAAAAACAGATCAACATTTCACTGAGTTTGGCTAGTTTAGCAGTATTGAAGAATTGACGCTCATATCAAAGCAGATAATTGCTCATTTTTTATAGCAACTTTTCTGCTTTAAATTTCAATCTTCAGCAACTGATACTTTTCACAGGAACAGGATATATTACTAAGCTGATCAGATCGACGATGAGAATATGGGATGACGCTTTCATCATATGCAGAGTCACATGATGTTTATGCTTAACTTGGGAGTATTCAATGACACGATATTATTTGGCGATATGTAGTTTTTTTGCTTGCTTCCCGCTATTCGCCCAAGAATCGATGAATCGTGCTGTTTATCAATTGCCACCACAAACAGAAATCGTGGTAAATAAGCAAAAAGAGCTATCCCCATCGTCTGAAATTAAGGTATCAATTAGAATCAGCCCAGAAAAAAATGGGTTAAAGATTCAATTATTCAAAGCAAGCAACTCAGAGCGACTTAATCGGCATGCTTTAGCGCTTGCACAACAGATAAAACCAGAGGATTTACCCACTCAAGAGACTTCGGCAGAACAACGTGATCACAATAGTAAACGCCTATTCTCAAACTATGAGCAAATCTATTATTTTATTTCCATGCAAGATCAAGCTGTTATACAACGTATTCGACGGGTTGCTTCACCGTCGTCCTTAACTGAAATGGCCTGTTTGCTTTTACAAAAAAGTGTTCCATTAGAAGGTGAATCTTTCAGATTGAATGTCAAACTCTACATCGATAAAGAAGGCAAAATACATCACCAAGAAACTCAGCCACCCTTAGAAACAGCATTAATGAATCAACTTTTCCCTGATCAAAAACGTACTCAGCCCTTTTATAAGATTTTCGATCTAGAACGCCAACAATACATTGATATGCCCATTAATCAGCCGGTACGATTTATTTGTACGACATGATCGAAACCCATTTAAAAAATATTCAAATAAAAATCCTCAAACATAGTTTGCCTATGTTTGAGGAAGATCTACAGTCGATCACAAGGTTAGCAAGCTTAACCTTTGAATTTATTGATCGTATCCGTTGCGGCTTTCTTTAAATCATCCAGCTTATGACTTGCTTGAGCTTTTAGATCATCAAACTTTGCAGCAGCTTCATCTTTTAGCTCAGAGGCTTTGGCTTTGGCATCATCCAGTTTATGACCAGCTTCTTCTTTAAAGTGATCAAACTTATCTTGAACCGCATGTTGGGTATCTTCAAGTTTGGCTTTAATATCATCCACTTTAGATGAAACTGCCTCTCTACCTTCTGCATTTTGCTCAGAGACATCTTTCTTTAAATCATCAAGGGCTTTTTCGCCTTTTAACTTAAGCTCCTCGGCGGAGTGTTTTAAGTCATCCACTGCTTTTTCACCTTGTAGCTGAGCTTCTTTTGCTTTGTATTTTAAGTCATTACCCAATTCTGCTGCTTGGTCTTTTAATTCATCAAGTTTTTCGTTTGTCATGATATTTCCTCACTATAGGTAAAAAACATATTGTTTGGATCAATCTTAGTTATACCGTGTTTGAAGTTTTTTTTTGCCCATTGCTGCAAATTGAAACAAATGGGATACAGGAAGATTCAATTGATTGCGGATTGATAAAGCTTTTAATTTTTAGATATAAAAATCATATAAATGAATAACATCCCATTTATTCAACAAAATCAGATCGTAGAATCTCATACAGCACATGCCAGCTTAAGGGATGCTCTGAGGCTAAAGCGGGATGCTGAAACTCCGATACTTTTTTCATATTTAATTTTCGCATCACAGCTTGTGACTTGGCATTTTCTAACGTGGTAAATGCAACGACTTTCTCCAGTTTCAATTGATCAAAAGCAAATGCAAGTGCCGCTTGGGCAGCTTCTGGTGCATAACCTTGTCCCCAATAGGCTTGATCGAGTCGCCATCCAATTTCCACACACGGCGAAAATGAAAATTGTGTCGGTTGATCATGTAAACCGGTAAAACCAATAAATTGCTGATTGTGCTTTAGCTCAACCGCCCAAAAGCCCCAGCCTTTTGCATCGATAATTGATTTCATTCGATCAATCAGTGCATCGCTTTCTGCTCGAGTCAGGAGTTTAGGGAAATATTCCATTACCTGTGGATTGGTGCCCATTGCGGCAAAGGATGCATAGTCCTCTGCTTGCCATTGTCTTAAGCGTAATCGTGCAGTTTCGATCATTTTTGCAACCAATAAATTTGTATTAAAAACTATTAACAATATAAGGAGATAGTTCGGATATACTTCCGCAATATCTCAATCATAGACCTCGTTGTCAGAATTACCTAATATGAATGAAAATGAACTCTTAGAAATTCAGCAGGAACTTCAAGCCCAAGAAAAACGTTTGAAGTACATACTTTCAAGTAAAAGAAGAATCCAAAACATGATTCTTTCGTTTGAAAAAGATCTTGCTGAACAGTTAATTCCAGTGATTCATCAGCAAAGTGATGATAAAGCACCTGTTGAAAGCAGTCTAGCGCTTACGATCTGCTGGAAATTTTCTAAAGCTGAATTTCCTAAAACCGAACATTGGTGCAGTGAACTGAGTATTACTGAGCTTGAGTTCAAAGATGAATTTACGGTGGCACTAAAAGCACAAGCATGGTTAGGAACTTTGGGCAGTGATGAACTTTGGCAGACGCCAATGTTTGCTGAAATTACCCTTGATCCGAAAACGGACGGCTTAAAGAGCTATCACATTCATTTCCTATCTAAAGGAAAGATTATCTCTTTAAGAAAAAATTCAAAGCACAGTGTCACAGTAAAACAAATGCAAAGTATGTAATCCTTCGGGATGCATACTCTCCTGCTCTAGATCCTCTCAAATTGATTTAAATCGCCATACTTCTTTTTGCATATCAACACATAATAACTATTGGCGCTGATACAACCCAATGCAAGCACAGGCAAAACCGCAACAAAAATGAAAAGACTCATGGCTAATGTTTCAAAATCAAAGCCATTCACTTGATCTTCTAGTAAAATCAGCAGCACTAAGCACATCCACCCCGTAAAAAAGACCAAACTGACTTTTAAAAACTGCGCCAAATCAAAAATTTTGCTGGGTAATTTCAATATTGATAAAACAATAACGTAGAAGATAAAAGCAAGCACGATCAGAAATGGAGTGAGATATAGCATCACTTGCATCGCATTGCTGACCACATGCAATAAATGGTTTTGTTGAAAGTTTAAGAACAAACAATAGGGAATCACAAAACTAAAAACCGATGCCACACTTGCGCAAAAAGATGCACAAAGCAAATGCCAAGATCTCATGGTTGGTTCCTTTATTTATTGAGCATGCAGCCATTATCAGTAAAGGAAATGTGTTTTGATTGAAGTGCAAGTGAAGCTTGCATGAAGTCATGAAAATAGACCCATAACACAGCTTGAAAAGATTTCACCGAATCCCTTGTGCAAGTCGGGGCCAAGTCATGTAAAATCATCTGCCTTGCAAATACGAATGAGAGAACAATATCCGTGCGTAAAATTTTAGTCACCAATGCCCTACCTTATGCCAATGGTCCTATCCATATGGGTCACTTACTCGGTTATATCCAAGCAGATATTTGGGTTCGTGCGATGCGTGCAATGGGCCATGATGTGACTTATGTATGTGCGGATGATGCTCACGGTACAGCAATCATGCTACGTGCTGAAGCCAACGGGATTAGCCCAGAACAACAAATTGCCAATGTTCAGAAAGAACATATCCGTGACTTTGATGGTTTTGGCGTACATTTCGATCACTATGATTCAACCAATAGTGACGAGAACAAAGCACGTTCAGAAGAAATCTATATTAAAAACCGTGAAGCCGGCAATATTGCCATTCGCCCTGTTAGCCAGTTATTCGACCCTGAAAAAGGCATGTTCCTGTCTGACCGTTTCATTAAAGGCACGTGCCCGAAATGTAAAGCGGAAGATCAATACGGCGACGCTTGTGAAGTGTGCGGTACAACCTACAACGCCACTGAATTAGAAAACCCGCGTTCAACTTTAAGTGGTGCGACTCCTGTTGAGAAATCATCGGATCACTATTTCTTTAAACTTCCGAATTTCTCAGAATACTTACAGAAATGGACCCGTGACCAAGGCCGTTTGCCTGTTTCGATTGCTAACAAACTAGACGAATGGTTTGAAGCAGGTTTATCGGATTGGGATATTTCGCGTGATGCGCCTTATTTCGGTTTTGAAATTCCAGATGCGCCAAATAAATATTTCTATGTTTGGGTGGATGCACCGATTGGTTATATGTCGAGCTTTGAAAACTACATCAAAACTAAACGTCCCGATTTAAGTTTCGATGATTTCTGGAAAAAAGACAGCGATAAAGAAGTCTATCACTTCATTGGTAAAGACATCGTTTACTTCCATGCACTGTTCTGGCCTGCAATGCTTGAAGGTGCTAACTACCGTACCCCATCAGGTTTATTCGTGAATGGCTTCTTGACGGTGAATGGTCAGAAGATGTCGAAATCTCGTGGAACCTTCATTAAAGCTGAAACCTATTTAGAGCATTTGAATCCTGAATATCTACGTTACTACTTTGCGTCTAAACTGTCTGACAAAGTTGAAGATTCAGATTTGAACCTAGATGACTTCGTTCAAAAAGTGAATTCTGACCTTGTTGGTAAAGTGGTGAATATTGCCAGCCGTTGTGCAAAATTTATTAACACCAACTTCAATAATACTTTGTCAAATACATGTGCAGAGTCTGAACTGGTTCAAAGCTTTATTGATGCAGGTGATTCAATCGCACAAGCTTATGAAGCACGTGAATTCTCGGCAGCAATCCGTGAAATTATGGCGTTGGCTGACCGTGCGAATCAGTATATCGATGAGAAAAAACCGTGGGCACTTGCCAAGCAAGAAGGTCAGGAACAACAAGTTCATGATGTGTGTTCGGTGGGTATTAACCTGTTCCGTCAACTTGCGATTTACTTAGCTCCAGTCTTACCAACACTTGCTGCACAGGTTCAAGCCTTCTTACAACTTGAAAGTTTTGACTTTGCATCACGTCAGCAAATTTTGCTTGCACATGAAATTGCTCAATTCCAACCTTTAATGCAACGTGTTGATGCCAAAGCGGTTGCGGCAATGGTGGATGCCTCTAAAGATTCTTTAGCTGCTGCGGCAGAAGCACCAAAAGCAGAGAAGAAAAAAGAAAAGAAAGCCGAGAAGAAGCCTGAGCCAAAAGTAGGTGAAGCTGAAATTATCGGTATTGAAGACTTTATGAAGGTTGACCTTCGTGTTGCTCAAGTACTTGAGGCAGCAACCGTTGAAGGTTCTGATAAATTGCTGCAATTGACTTTAGATGTCGGTGAAGCTGAAGCACGTAATGTGTTTAGTGGTATTCGTGAGTTTTATCAGCCAGAAGATCTAAAAGACAAATTGGTGGTGATGGTGGCAAACCTTGCGCCACGTAAAATGCGCTTTGGTATTTCTAACGGTATGGTACTTGCCGCAGGTAATGGCGAAGGTGTTTGGGTGATTTCACCTGAATCTGGCGCAAAACCAGGCGATAAAGTGTCTTAATATATAAAACTGATGTAAGGGTTTCTTCGGAAGCCCTTTTTTTATTTCTATAATTCAACCAAAATATTAAATGAACGATAAATACATCAGGTAAAACATGTTCCAAAAAATAATAGCTTTTCTTTTTTTAAGCATTTTTTGTTTGCATAGTGCGGTTGCTCAAGCACCGGATTATCAATTTAGCCCTCAAGTACAACAAGCCAAAGATCAAGTTCAACTAATATTCAATACTTTATTCCAATCGGATGATGAGAATCAAAATATAAAAGTTGATCCTACATTAAAACAGCTACTTTCAGAGAATAAGGAGGTGAAGGCAAAAGAATATATCGATCAACAGCAAAACTTATTTTTAAAGCAAATGAATCGCTATATCAAACAAGGAGACCCAACTGCATCTGTTGCACTTTTAGAATTTGCTCTATTCTCACAAGATTCAGCGTTAAAAGAACAAATCGACCTTAAGCCAATTCAAAAGCTTTCCAATCAAAAGGATGCTTATGCAAGTTATTTGCTGGCGCAATACTATTCAACTACTGAGCAATACATCCCCTTACTCGAAAAAGCAGGGCAGCAAGGTTCTGTTGCTGCACAAATGACACTTGCAGATGAATATGGTTTTCGACTGCCGGTTGAACAGCAAGATGCCAAAAAAGCTGCGTTTTGGGCAAATAAGGCCAAACAAAATTTAGGTGAAGCGGCCTATACCGAGCAGAAATGTGCATTGGCAAATTGTGATCTTGAAGAATTTGAAATGGTAGACTTTTCCAAGCTAACCCAGCATTAAAGCCATACGCTAAGACGAGAACCTCTCATAAAATCCGCTTACAAAAGTGGATTTTTTTCTGCGCTCAAATACCCAATTTTATTTGAATTCATGGTAAAAAAGTTTTTCTCTAATAAATTTAATGATTCTATGAAAAAAACAGCCCTCCTCCTTTCCGTCTCATTCTTGAGCAGCTTCCCTTTACTTAGCCATGCAGAAACAAGCAAGATCCTGCCAATCATTGAACAACAAAAACAGGTTGCGGGCTACTACCAACACCAAGTCGGTGATGTACAAATTACCGCCCTGCTCGATGGAACTAACTTTATGTCACCAAGCTTGTTTAAAGATATTTCACCGCAACAAGTCCAGCAAATCTTAAAGAAGTACTATGCTGATCAAGATAAAGGCGTACAGACCTCCATCAATGCTTTCCTCGTCAATACTGGAAAATCATTGGTACTCGTCGATAGCGGTGCAGCCAGTTGTTTTGGTGCCCATTTAGGCTCAATTCTAAAAAACCTCGAGGCTTCAGGCTACAAACCGGAACAGGTCGATACCATTTTACTCACGCATTTACATCCTGATCATGTTTGCGGCATCAGCAAAGATGGCGTAGCCAATTTCCCCAACGCAACCGTGTACGTTTCCAGTGACGAAGCCAATTATTGGCTTGATCCAAAACAGGCTGCCAAGCTTCCTAAAGATAAACAAGCGGGTTATGAAGGAACCGTAAAGCACATTAAACAAGCGATTGCCCCATACCAAGCCAAACAGCGCTTTAAGACCTATAAACTCGGTGATGAAATTCAGGGCTTTAAAGTCATTAACACGGCGGGACATACGCCTGGTCACTTTAGCTATGAATTAAAAACCAAAGGTGAAAGCGTGGTGTTTATTGGAGATATCGTGCATTCACATACTGTGCAATTCGATCAACCCAAAACTGCGATTGAATACGATATTGACCCGAAAAAAGCCGTCGCTACACGCTTAAAGCAGTTTGCTGATTTCGCCAAAAATGGACAAACCATTGCTGCTCCCCATTTACCATTCCCAGGGATTGGACATATTTATTCTGCTGATGGAAAGAGCTATCAATGGATTCCTGTGCATTTTAAAGATTAAGCGAGATGCGTTGATTCTAGGCAATAAAAAAGCGACCTTCTCGGTCGCTTTTTTCTGCTGCATCATTTCATGCCAAAGATCAGCTTTAATCCGAGCAAGGTCATCACACCACCCGCAATCCGATCAAATATCGATTTTGATTTTAAATAAACTTTACGTGGGCCTTCGGCTGACAATGCTACTGCAACCAGCGAATACCAACCTGCATCAATAAAGAAGCACAGCATTGGCAACACCACATAGTAATAACTTGGAATGTCTTTCGGTAATAAGGCGGTAAAAATACTGGCAAGGATAATCGCAATCTTCGGATTACTGAGTTGAGTAATCAGCCCTAAGCGAAAGGCTTGTGCATAGCTCATGCGATTCACAGTGCCATTGACTGCTTCCATTGGTTCTTTGGCATGTTTGATAATTTTATACGCCAGCCAAAGTAAGTACAGACCACCAAATATTTTTAGTGCGATATAAGCAGAAGGTACGGCTAATAGAATCGCTTGCAAGCCCATGACCGCAAGCAAACCAAATAAGGCTGCACCCGTGCCTGTTCCCAAGGCGGTAAACAGTCCATGCTTACGAGAAATCGCAATTGAGTTTTTAGCCACATAAATAAAGGTAGGACCGGGGCTGATTGCACCCAACATTAAAGCCAAAGCAATTGAGCCTAAAATCAATAACGATTCCAAGTGAAACCTCTAGATTAGAATAATTTTCAAATATTAATTTTACTGAAAAAGTATCGCCAGAAGATATAAAAATTTTGACTAATCTCAGCAATTTTTGTGCGCTTTAAGCAACAGAAGTTGATGAGAAAGCCTCAAGCTAGAGCAAAGACTCAATTTACAATGAATATCAAACACTTAAAAATAGCATATTCATCTCCGTCATGGATCGAGTATCCGATTTTTCTATAAAACTAATTTTATGATCAAAATTTGTCATCCATTTTAGTGTAACTTTCATTTATTTTTAGCGACTTAAAACCCATAATAAATTTATGGAATTAAATTCATTTTCATCAATAACGATAACCGAGGCACATTAGATGCAAACTAAAAAATTGAAAAATTTAGACCCTTCACAATCACATCTGTGGATTATTGGCGGTGGTATTGCTGGTATGGCGGCGGCAGCCTTTGCCATTCGTGATGCCAAAGTCCCTGCCCAAAACATTCATATTTTAGAAGAGCTTGAGGTCTCAGGCGGTTCAATGGATGGTGGACACAACCCACTCAATCCAAACCATGCATGGGTAACTCGTGGTGGAAGAATGTTGACCGATGAAACCTACCTCTGCACATGGGATCTATTTTCCAGCATCCCCTCACTGGAAGATCCCAACATTTCTGTCCGCGAAGAATGCCGTGAATTTAATGAAAAAATTAAAACCCATGCCCAAGCTCGCTTAATCGATGCCAACCATGTCATTGCAGAAGCCGAAAAGCTTGGCTTATCCACCTTGAATCGCGCACAGATGCTACGCCTGCTGGCACTCAAAGAAGAACGGATTGGCAGCCGTCGTATTGATGAATTTTTTGATGATGCATTTTTCCAAAGCAATTTCTGGCGGATGTGGCGCACCACCTTTGCCTTTCAGAAATGGCATAGTGCAGCGGAATTACGCCGCTATTTCTTACGCTTTATTCAGGAATTACCCCGTATTCATACCTTGGCTGGGGTTAAGCGTACTAAATACAATCAATATGATTCGATGATTTATCCCTTACAACGTTGGTTAGTCGAACAAGGCGTGGATGTGCGCTTTGGTACTTATGTCACCGATGCTGATTTTATTGAAGATGAGCAAAGTAAACAACGTAAGGCAAGCAAGCTTTATCTCAATCTCTCAGAAGGGACTGAACAGATTATCTTAGGTGAACATGATCTCGCCTTATTTACCTTAGGCTCGATTACAGCCGATTCACGTTATGGTGGTCAAAATGATGTGCCAGCCTTAATTCGTGATCGACAGGACCATGGCTGGCGCTTATGGGAAACCCTTGCACAAAAAGCACCTGATTTTGGCCGCCCAATGACCTTTAATGGCAATATCGACGAACATAAATGGAAGTCTTTTACCCTGACCCTGCATGATGATGTGCTGCTCAAACGTATCATCGAATACACAGGCAATGAGCCAGGAACGGGTGCACTGATGACTTGGTTTGAATCAGGCTGGCATTTATCCATCGTCGTGCCTGCGCAGCCACATTTTGCTGACCTACCTAAAGGCAAATTTACCCTATGGGGCTATGGCTTTGAAATTGACCACATCGGTGACTACATCAAAAAACCAATGAGTGAAGCCACTGGGCAAGAAATTGTGATTGAGTTAATTCGCCAACTCGGATTCGACGATATTCTGGATCATGTACTGGCGCATAGTGACATTAGCACCGTGATGATGCCCTATGCTTCTGCCCTGTTTGCCTGTCGTAAAGCGGGCGACCGTCCCTTACTGATTCCAGAGAATGCCGTTAATTTTGCTTTCTTGGGTCAATTTGTGGAACTGGAAGATGATGTGGTGTTTACCGTGGAATATTCCATCCGTGGCGCCATGCTTGCTATTTATCAACTCTTAGGGGTAGACCGTGAAGTTCCTGAAATCTACAACGGTCTGCTCGACCCTAAAGTCGGTTTAAAAGCATTAGAAACCGTATTTCATTAAATCCTTCTGAAATACTAAAATGAAGTAGATCTTGATGATCTACTTCATCCACTTGATCAGTCCTTAGCCATGAGCAAAATTCAGTCTAATTTGCTAAGTAGTACGCTTATTCTTGAAGCAGCAGCTTGCCATTTTCTTTCAGTAATTTTCCATCATAGCTATAAATCATTTTCTTCTGAGCAACTTTGCGTTCTTGCTCCTCACTTTCTGGTGCCCCCATAAAGTCAGGCATGCTCACGATAATTTGATTGGGTTTTGCTGAAACTTTGATGAGATCCGAACATGAGCCAAAAACAGGCGAAACCGTCACTTTCTGGTTTGGACTGATTTTCACAAAATTCAGTTGGATCGGACAACCACTGCCGCCAATGTCTTGCACCAAAACCACATCATCCATGTGTAATTTATAAATGCCTTCAATCGACAGACCGTTATTGCCCTCAATTTTTGGCAGTACCATCTTATGATTAAAATATAGCGTTTCTTGCCCAGTCTCAGGGCTGACTTTAATTTGAACTTGCCCATAACGTGTTTTCTTGACGCTTTCCGCAGCAAAAGCAGTCTGTGTCGCGACCAATACCGTAGCAGCAAGCACCAATTTCAACATCTTATTTTGTATCATCATTTTGATTTTACTCATCACCTTGTTTAATGATTTTAGGTTTTAAACTACATGGATTTTCGACTTTGATCTCCTGAAAATATTTCTCTCCGTCTTCTTCCGCATCATAGCCAAAATTAAACGAGCCATCGCTCTCGTCAAAGAAGGTAGAATAGCCAATCTGCTCCATCTCGCTAAACTTTGGATCTTTTTTACTGATACTTAAATAAGGCTTGAGTTCAGGCAGGCGGTAAAACACCACTTTGTCATGTTCTTTATCCAATTGCTGTTTGGTCACGAAGCACTTTTGATTGGGTGACATTTTTAATAATTCAAAGAATTCCTACTGCTTATTATTTTGATCATACACCGTGAGGATATGTGCACTGCCTGTTGCACCAAGCTTAAAACCGATCAGTTTTGGGGTGAATTGATAGGCCCTTGCCGTCTTATTCCATTGCGATATTAAGACTTTGTCTTGACCTTTATAAGTTTTAATATAGTCACAGGCATCGGTTTTCACATTGCAATTTCGTTTAATAATTTTGACCTCACCCGCTTGAGCCAAAACTTCGGTTTTAGCCCATAGCGCGCTACTGCAACAGAGCAAACTGATTGCTAAAATTAATCTACTTGTCATTTTATAATATACCCAATTGATTTAAGCCGTGGTCTAAGTGCCACAAAATAGACAGCTTATTCTGCTTAGAATAGATTGGGAATTCAATGTTTTATTGCTAACCTCATCCACATGACGTTGAAAGCACCATATACAACACTTCACTGCTGAATGAACCATCTGCTTGGATACGATAATATTGCTGGGTTTGATCAGATGCCTTTTTCTGTAAATGACGAATGGTCTGAATCGCATATTCAGGGGTTTGCATCCGCGCTGTCCAGCTCTTGAACTCTAAATCTAAATATTGCTTTTCAACTGTCTCGACCCTAAAACCTGCAGATTCAGCAAAGCGCATCCATTCCTGCAAACTATAATTGCGTACATGACTTGGGTCTCGAATGGTTTCAATGCTCTGAAAGAAGGTATCCATCACAGGATTTGAGTGCCCTAAAATATCGACAATAATCACCTTGCCTTGTGGCGCCAATACACGGCGAATTTCCGCCATCGCCTGCGCGACGTTGTGCCAATGATGTGCTGAATAGCGGGTAATCACACAATCAAAGCGTTGATCGGCAAAGGGTAAACTCTCGGCAGCCCCTTGCTGAGCGATCACATTATTCAAGCCCTTTTGCTTGGCCTGTTGCGCCACCAACTCCACCATCGACGGCGTTAAATCATAAGCAGTTACTTCACCAGTAAATGGTGCGATCTGATAGCTGACATGGCCACCGCCACAGCCTAAGTCCAACACGGTCTTCAATTGATGTGACTGGATCAAATGCTGCATTTTTGCAAACTCAACACCTTGCGCATGCACTGTGCTGTTTAAATAGGCTTGGGATTTATCTTGATATTGCTGTTGATTAACTTGATGCTGGGTATTCATCTTCTTATCCTTGCACTGTGGGTTTAGCTTCAAAAATAACCAACCTTAATCAAAAATAAAAATGATCAATTTTAAATTAATTTATAAAAATAAGTTATTAATTAAAGACCAATCAAGCTGGCTGCGACATTAATCGCCACCGCCAAGATCACGGTATTAAAAATAAAAGCCAAGACACAATGAAAAATATTCAGATGTCGGAGCGCTGAGCTGGTAATTGAGACATCAGCCGTTTGTGCAGAGGTACCAATGATATAACTGAAATAGATAAAATCGAGATAATCAGGTTGATCGGTTTTAGGAAAATCCAAACCTGCTTCTTGATGACGACTTTTGGCAAGGTAGTAATCATGTGCATAGTGAATCGCAAATAAAGTATGCAGTAATAACCACGTTGAAAAAATCGTCCCGATGGTCAGTAAAATCAGAGCACTTTTTAAAATCGGCTGATCTTTAGGCACATGCCCCAATTGCACCACAATCGAAATAAAGCAGATTACAATGGCAACCAGCACCACGGTCAAGATCATCCACTTACCTTCATCCTGTTGCTTGGCGCGTTGTAAAATATGGGTGGCGTCCAAGTGCCACATCATTTTCAAGGTCAGAAATAAATACAGCCAAATCGCAATATTCCAACCCAGTTGTAAGCAGGTTGCCCAATGCCACTGGGTAAGCAGATGCAAAGCCCCATAAATCATAAGTCCCAAAGAAAAAGTCGCAGACAAATATGGCCGATACTTTATTCCTTTTAGCAAGCGCGGGATAAATCCTTGCATTTTCCACCTATTTGTATTTTTTATACATGCGTAATTTACCCTTATTTTTTAACACTGTATGGCCTGAGAAAACTCACTCAGAACGTCAATTTAACCGAAATTAAACAAAATAAAGTTTCTCAGCATATTTACTTCGGACAAAAATGTCCGTTTAATTCACCCTATCTCCCAAGAAATTTGAATCATGGCAAAACGTCAGCAATTGGCAGCGCATAATCGTGATGAACTTCTAAATGCGGCTGAAGAAATCTTTCGCAAGCAAGGGGTTCATGTGCCTTTACAAGCCATTATTGATCATGCTGGCGTGGGACGTGCAACCTTTTACCGTAATTTTGCAGATCGTAAAGCCTTGATGACAGCATTACTGGAACGTGCCATAGAACGTTTGGAACAACGTACGCTTGCCTTACAAGACTTTGATGATGGCTTTATTCGTCTGATCGAGGGGCATATCGAACAATTGCCCCATCTGGTGGTGCTGATTGATTACTGGCGCATTATTGATCGGCAAGACCCAATCATGCTAAACATTTATGAGCGGCGTGATAAAGCACTGCAACCCTTGATTGATCGCGCCATAAAACACAAATTGTGTCGTCCAGATTTAACGCCACACGATTTTGCCATGATTACAGCGATTTTGGGCTCTTCATTTCAAGGACATCACGCCTCTGATCAAGTGCGCTTAGCCAAACGAGCAATAGAATTATTATTAAACGGCATTAAAGTTTAGTTCGAGGAATAATATGGATAAAAGCCCTCGCTATCTAGAGACTCCTCCAGATTGGTCTGCCGATGAGCGCCCAACCTTACCGGGCTCGCCTGCTGCAATTGCACATGCCCGACCAAAACGTTTTGCCTATTTTTTTATTGGTCTGTTTATATGTATTGCAGCCAGTTTAAGTAACGGGTTTATCGTTGCCAATTTACCGATTTTCCAAGGTGAATATGGTCTCACCCCATCGCAAGCAGCATGGCTACCTGCAGCCTATGTGATGGCCAATGTCAGCTCTAACCTGATTCTGTTTAAAGCCCGCCAACAATATGGTTTGCGCTTATTTTCAGAAATTGGCCTGTTGGCTTTTATTGGTGTACTGGTATTACATATCTTTGTTCAAACCTATGAAGTTGCCTTATTTGTGCGCTTTATTGCAGGTTTGGCAGCTGCGCCTTTAAGCTCGCTAGGGATGTATTACACCATGCAAGCCTTTGGTAAGGCGGATATGGCCAAAGGGATTTATCTGGCCTTCGGCTTTCAGCAACTTGGCCTGCCTTTGGCATGGATCATCTCGCCTTTTCTGCTCAGTGCCAATCAGTGGGATGTGATTTATACCTTTGAATTGGGTTTGGCAATTTGTTGTTTTGCCATGGTGGTGGCGTTAAAACTGCCACGCAGCCTACGCTTAGAGGTATTCGAGAAGCAGGACTTCTTTACCTTTGCCTTGCTTGCACCCGGTTTTGCCTGTCTGTGTATCGTACTCACCCAAGGGCCGATTTTATGGTGGTTCAATAGTCCTTGGTTGGCCTACACCTTAATCGTCGGTTTTTGTTTGATTGTGTTGGGACTGACTTATGAACACTATCGCAGCAATCCATTGATTATGACCCGTTGGTTAGCCGCAGGTGATCTACTCAGTTTTGTGGTCAGTGCCTTCGCCCTACGCTTACTCATGTCAGAACAAAGCTATGCTGCGGTCAATTTCCTTAAGACTATGGGCATGGGACCTGACCAGTTTGTACCACTGTATGTGGTGATCTTCTGCGGCACCATTGCAGGTTCGGTATTTAGTGCTCTGACCTTCCATCGTGAACGACTGATTCTGAATTTGTTCCTTGCTGAAATCCTGATTTTGATTGCTTGTGCGCTGGACTATCACCTGACCAGTGATGTGCGTCCTGCCAACTTTTACCGCAGTCAATTTCTCGTCAGCTTTGCAGGTGGTGTGTTTATCGGCCCACTGCTGCTGATGGGCTTTATGCGTACCCTGCAACGTGGCCCGCAATATGTGGTGACCTTCATTGTACTGTTTTCAGCCACACAGAATTTTGGTGGTTTGGTCGGCTCCTCCTTTTTCAACACCTATCAGCAGCGCCATACCTATGATTATAAAGTCGAAATCAATAGCAATCTTGACCCGACAAATCCAATTGTGGCACAGCGTTTACAAGCCTACCAACATAGTGCCATGGTCAGTAGCAATGACCCTGTTTTGCAAAATAACCAAGCCTTGCAAAACCTGAATAAGGTGGTCACCCGTGAGGCTCAGGTACGTGCCTATAACGATGTAATCGTATTAAACGGTATTTTTGCAGTGGTGTTATTGCTGTGGGGGCTATTTAAATATGCACGGGATAAATACAAAACCCGAAAAAATCTGCAAGCAGCCAGTTAGTCCTTTTTGATTGAGAAAAGCTTATGTCCGAACAAGAGAAACCTGAAAATAATAATGCTCAAACCACTGAGCAAAATGAGACAACTCAAGCAGCCAAGGTGCCTGAGACTGTCGCCCAAATGCCGCCTCCACCACCACCGCCGACCAGTAAACTCATTAAAACCAAACGCTCTACCCTGTGGTGGATGCTGCTGGTGTTATTGGTCGGAATCACCATTATTTTATGGGCATGGCGCATTGGCCCCTTCCATACAGCAGTTGAACAAACTGACAATAGCTATGTGAAAGGTAAAACCACCATCCTGTCTTCACAGATCAATGGCTATATTAAAGATGTCTTGGTCAAAGACTTTGATCAAGTTAAACAAGGTCAGGTTTTGATGCATATTGATGCCACCACCTATGACCAAAAAGTGACGCAAGCAGCATCTGGTGTAGAGCAAGCAGAAAACAGTCTTGCCAATCAAACCCAAGCCATTGCGCAACGTCAGGCCGATGTTGTGGCCGCACAAGCCAAACTGGATCAAGTCAAGGCACAGTATGATTTATCTGTGGCTCAGCTAAAACGCTACCAACAATTGGGCGATAGCGGTGCGGCGTCTAAATCTGAACAAGATAAAGCCGCGGCAGATGCGCAGAATAATCACGCCTTACTAAAACAAGCCGAAGCCAATATCTTGGTGGCACAAGAAGCTTTAAAAACGGCGCAAGTGGCACAGTCTGGCTTAAAAGCACAAGTTAATAGTGCACAAGCACAACTCGACCAAGCCAATACCACCAAAGACTACAGCACCATTGTTGCACCACTGGATGGACAATTGGGTGAGGTCAATCCACGGGTGGGCCAATATGTCGCTGCGGGGACACAATTGCTTTATCTGATTCCGACACAAACGTGGGTGATTGCCAACTTTAAAGAAACCCAAATTGCCAATATGAAAATTGGGCAAAAAGCGTATTTCACCGTCGATGCGATGAATCATCAGAAATTTACAGGACATGTTGAACAGATTTCCCCTGCCGCAGGTTCAGAATTTAGTGTACTCAAACCCGACAATGCCACAGGTAACTTTACCAAGGTGGTACAACGTATTTCAGTCCGTATCGCCATAGATCCAAATCAAAAAGGCATCGAAAACTTACGTCCTGGGATGTCGGTAATTACCTCTGTGGATACCGACTCCTAATACAAAACTGACATTCTCAATCAAATCCATTTACAATGTGATCAAATCCATTTCTCTTGTTCGAAAATGTTTGATCACATTGCTTTTCCCACACCCTATCAAACATTAGCACTTCCTAGTTCGGTTCAACTGACCATTAAGCGTCTGGACCTGATTCATCCTCACATTTCAGGCAATAAATTTTATAAGCTGAAATACAACCTGCTTGCAGCACAACAACAAGGTTTGACTCAAGTTCTGACTTTTGGTGGTGCTTTCTCCAATCATATTGCTGCTACAGCCTATGCTGCACAGCGTTTTGGCTTGCAAAGCATTGGCATAATTCGTGGTGAAGAACTTGCAACTCAAAACTTAAACCCTACCCTACAGACAGCGCAAGATTTTGGTATGCAATTGCATTTTGTCAGTCGGGCTGAGTATCGACTGCGCCATGAAGCGGAATATTTACAACAACTACAACAGCAATATCCTCAGGCCTTTATTGTTCCAGAAGGTGGCAGCAATGCACTTGCACTGCAAGGAACACAGGAAATTTTAAGCAAAGATGATCGAGAAAATTATGATGTGATTTGTTGTGCAGTTGGAACAGGTGGCACCATTGCTGGACTGATTGAAAGCAGCTCTGCACAACAACAGGTTCTAGGTTTTTCAGCATTGAAAGGCGACTTCCTAAAACAGAATATTCAACAGTGGACCAACAAAAGTAATTGGTCTTTAACCGATGCCTACTGCTGTGGTGGTTATGCAAAAACCACAGCTGAGTTGCTGCAATTTATGCAACACTTCGAACAACAATATGCAATTCCTTTGGAACAGGTCTATACCGCCAAGATGATGCTGGGGCTATTCGATTTAATTCAGCAGCAGTATTTTCCTGAAAATAGCCGTATTTTGGCGATTCATACGGGTGGATTACAAGGGCGCTTAAAATAAAAAAGCCACTCGCAAGTGACTTTTTATTTGATCGAATCAAGTGCTTAAAACCAGCCATCACCAATCGGCTTATTGTCCATAAACACCACTAAGCCTTTGACAATGCGATAAATAAACCAGATTGATGCTGCAAATAGAATCGGAATACCAATGAGTACAAAAGACAAGATAAATCCAATAATTGCAGCAATGAGAGTGATCCAAAAGGTTTTGATTTGCCATTCAAAATGACTGGCCAACCATGTTCCTTTTACCTCGTCACGCTTCATATAATTCATAATAATGGCAGCAATACTTGTTAATCCCACAAAAATACTGGCCGCATAAAGCCCATACGCAATTAAGGTATATTGTCTGAGTTGATCTTGCTGATGAGGCGGAGTGCCTTCTAAAAAAGTCTTATCATTCATTATTGTTATCCCCTTTATTGAGTCCAATTTTATAACATGCTTTGATTTTAAAAGTATCTTTTTTAATCAAACAATCAACATACTCAAACTGCTCTAAATCTTCTATAATTGCCCGCTTTTCCTCCCTTGAGTATTTTCCCCATGGTTCATCAAGTTGATGTTGTTGTTTTAGGTGCAGGTGCATCAGGCTTGATGTTGGCTGCAGAAGCAGGCAAACGTGGGCGCTCGGTTGTGGTGTTGGAAAAAGCCAATAAAGTCGGCAAAAAGATTTTGATGTCAGGTGGTGGTAAATGTAACTTTACCAATCTGGAGGTCGAAGCTGCCAATTATTTGTCTGAAAACCCACATTTCGTCATCTCAGCCTTAACGCGATACACCAATTGGGACTTTATTGCTTTGGTCTGCGAATACGGCATCGAGTACGAAGAACGCAAACACGGGCAATTATTTACCCTCAAAGGATCTAAAGAGATTCTGGAACTTTTACTTTCAGAATGTGACAAAGCCAAACGTGTTCAGATTCAAACCCACTGTGAAGTACAGCAAGTGAAGGCTCAGGCAGATTCCAGTTTTATGATTGAAACCAGTCAAGGGACTTATCACTGTGAATCCTTAGTTGTGGCAACGGGCGGATTATCCATTCCAACCCTCGGTGGCTCAGGTTTTGGTTATGAACTTGCGCAACAGTTCGGACATCATGTTTATCCAACCCGTGCGGGTCTGGTTCCGTTCACCTTCTCCGATCAGTTTAAAGAAGTCACCACCCGCTTGAGTGGCAATGCATTAGACGCAACCTTGATCAATGATCGTCATCAATTTACCGAAGCTTTGCTGTTTACCCATCGTGGTCTTAGTGGTCCAAGCTCACTGCAACTTTCGAACTACTGGCATGTTGGGGAAAGCTTTAAAATTGATTTCTTCCCAAGCCAAGACTTTGCACAATTCTTTAAAGATAAGAAAAAGTCACAGCCTAAAGTTCTACTACGCACCTTAATCAGTGAATTTACCGCCAAAAGTATCGTACTTGAATTACAGCAACTGATTTGGACAGAACAAAGTGAAACACCAATTGGCAATCTCAGTGATGTACAACTCGAACATATAGCAGCGCAATTGCATGCATTTACGGTAAAACCATCAGGTACTGAAGGTTATCGAACGGCCGAAGTCACACTCGGTGGGGTGGATACCAGTGAAGTATCTTCCAAAACCATGGAAAGTAAAAAACAGAAAGGTTTATATTTTATTGGTGAAGTGCTGGATGTTACAGGACACTTAGGTGGCTATAACTTCCAATGGGCATGGTCTTCTGCACAGGCAGCGGCTCAATTTGTCTGATATGACCATATGAATTACAGCACTTCAGGCTACGTTCAATAAAATCTGTTTCAGTTTTGGTGGTCTGAAGAGTTTGCCGCTTCTGAAGTTGCGATTTGTTGTGTATTTTCAATGGGTCTCTCTTTAGAAGAGTTTGACTTAGCAACAACAAATTTATAAGCACTCGCCAAGAACCCTACAGTAATGCCTGCAATAATAATCGGTGCGAATACTCGATTTGGCCTCTTCATGTTCATTCTCCTATAGACTTTTTATTTAGAGACTATTGATACTTTAGCTATAAATGAATTGCTTTTGAGGTCAAATTTGTTATTTAAACCCTCTAACTTTACTCAAAATATCCAATCGCAATCCAAAACAAAAGCCAATAGCGCCGATACAAACAAAACGACCACCCTGCTTAGAGTGGTCGAATTGATTAAAAAAATCAAAGATTATTTTTTCTATTCATCCGAATACGGCGGAATTGGTGGTGGATTCGCCGGAGTATCTGATGACGTTGGCGTCGGACTCACAGGATTTACTGGAGTCGTTGGTGCTGTTGGTGTTGGACTCACAGGAACTACTGGCTTAACCTCATCCTTATGTAATGGATTTGGTTTATTGCCTTCAGTTTTTGCTTTATCTAAAAGATCCGTCAGTAAGCGTTCTGCAGGTTGACGTCCTCCTAGACCAAAGGCCAATGCAAATGCGACTGCAACTGAACCAAGTGTTAAACCAAATGCCAAATTCACAATCGAGTCAGCAATGCCCATGGCTTTTAAACCCATTGCAATCACTAAGCCCATAATTAAGATACGGACTAAATTGCCTAACCAGCGTGAACTGTTGTATTCACCACGTTGTACGATGTTGGCGACCACATTAGCTAACCAGAAGCCGATCACTAGAATCACAGCACCAAGTAGGATACTTGCGCCAAACTGGATAAACATCGCGATCAGTACACTGACCTGTTCTAATCCAAGTCGATTGGCTGCCTCTGAAACCGCAAATAACATGGTAAAGAAAACAATTAAACAACCGATCACGTCAGAAACACGGGTTTGTCCCAAGAAGCGTTGTAAATCCAGCTTCATCGGGATTTCATCCACCCCAGCCCCAGAAATCAGTTCAGCCACTAAACGTCCAACAAAACGGGAGACAATATAAGCCACAATTAAAATCAAACCAGCTGCAATGATTTGTGGAATTGCATACATGATTTGATTGAGCATGGCGGTTGCAGGTTGAGAAATTGCTTGGATACCCAAGGCTTCAAAAGCCACAATTAAAGTGGTAATAATAATGATGGCAAATACAAATGAACCTAAGAATTTAGAAACATTTGAGTTCTTAAATAAGCCAACTTTTTCAGCTTGCGCCTGTAAACCCAGACTATTACTTAAGCCTTCAACAATGCCTCTTACAATTTTCGCTAACACATAGCCCACGAAAATGATCACAGCCGTAATAAACAGGTTCGGCAGATAAGCAATCGCTTCATTCACCATGTTTTGTACTGGAATTAAAAGCCCTGTTAAACCCAGAATTGATAAGACAATAGGCAAGAACAGTAATAACACTAACCAATAGAAAATTTCACCAATATTGCTACTGAGTGAACTGACACCAACTTCGCCACTCAGCTTCTCATCGAATTCAGTTTTAGAAAGTACATTGGTTAGCCCCGCACGAACCAGACGTGCGATAATCCAGCCAATAAAGCCCACGGCGACTGCTGCCAGCAAGTTAGGTATATAGGCCAATACGCGACCAACCATATTGCTAAATGGATCACTGACCCCACTGATATTTAAAACATTGAGTGCGCCAACTACAGCGAGAATCATCACAAACCAGAACACCAGTTTAGAGACCAGATTTTCAATATTTGGAGTACGGCCTGTTGCAGAAGACAATTTATGATTGGTATCAAGCTTTTGCAGTAATTTTTTAACACCTGCTGCAATCACTAAAGCAACAATCCACCCTACAAGTAGGATGACAACTGCAGCAAAAATAGGATGAAACTGATCCCAATAATACATTGCATCAAATCCTCCACGATTGGAGGGGTCACTAAAAAAATCATTCATGTTGTTATCCTTATATTGTGTTTTTAAATCTTGATACACATCCACTTAAGAACGTTCTGCAATGAAGAACATGATTTATGGATGCTTCCACCTTAGTTTTTGTCTATTTTCCAATCAATCAATGGCATCACTAATACAACAAAAAAGTCTCACAATATTGCAAAAAAGCTCATTGATTCACACCAATGAGCTTTATTATGAATTGGTTTTGGTCTAAAGATATGCTTGCTTAAGCATTCAGAATGGCCGACTGCATATGTGACATGATCACTTGAGCAGTTGGATTGGCTGAATGATCAGCAACCATATAAACAAGTAATGCAATCAGGAAGATTCCGACCATAATCAAAATATAAACGGGTAATCTTCTCTTTTTGGTAATTTCTTCTTTGCTGGCCACATGAGGCTGTGGCTTACTAAAATCATGCATGATAGCAGCCCTCATCCTTTTACTTTTCAAGTTTTATATTAGCAATACCCAGTGTTGCATTGTGTGAAAAAGCTTCGGACTATCGTTGCACTGGTTGCAGAACTCCACTTTCTTTTATTTATTTTTTGTTTAAAATATAGTCGGTTTTAGAATGCGTTAAAATAAGCTATAATACGCGCCTCCTTTCTCAGCCGTTCTGCTTTATGTCCTATAGCCAACAAAGCGTTTCTCTTGAATTAGACACTGATGTGACCCATCAATGTTTTTTACATCACACACGCGATGAACATTTGATTGGAATTATTGAGTTCAATAAGCCGAGCTATATTCTGAAATGGGGCGATTTAGAATACTTTCGTCGTCGTACAGAAGAGTTTTCGGTGATGCCATTGCCAGATTGTATCAATGCGATGATTGTCGATATTCGCAATGTACAACCCTTTTTGGATAATGAAGTTCCGATTCTACCTTGGCGCTTACTCGAAGAAGATTGTCCTGTCCGTCTGGTCGTCCCGCAAGATCGCCTAGAGCATTATATTGGCTTGTTTGAACCGACTTGGTTAACCACGGATGTCGATACCGCCATTCAAGAAATTCGTGAATTTATGGATATGTTTGTACATTAAGACATATCCATTCAGCACTCTTCTACCAATAATTCTCTACAGCAATATTGCCTTCGCCACGACGATTCATAATTAAACCGCGTTGCTTCAGGGCTTCTTTAGTATCTTCCACCATTTGTGGATTGCCACATAACATCACATGACTACTGTCTCGGTTAAAAGAGAGCCCTGCTGCTTTTTCTAATTCACCATTGCCAATTAAAACAGGCAAACGATCATGCAGGGCGGCATTCGGATCACGGGTAATGATTGGAATGAACTTAAAGCCCGTATGCCCTTCGCCAAATAAGGCTGCAATCTCTTGGATACGCTCGACATAAGCCAACTCAGATTCAGTACGTACGCTATACACCAGATTGATCTGCTGATATTTATTCCATGTTTCAAAGTCTTGTAACATCGATAAAAACGGCGCAAGCCCCGTGCCTGTTCCCAATAACCATAAATCCTGTGGTAACGGTTGTTGATAACGTGCCAGCGTTAAATAGCCATAGGAAATTTTTTCCAGATACAACTCATCATCGACTTTGAGGTGTTGTAGATTCGAGGTAAAAGCACCATCAGGCACAACAATTGAAAAGAATTCTAATGTTTCATCAAAAGGTGAAGAGACAACTGAATAAGCACGAACAACCAGTTCCCCTTCAACCATTAAACCAATACGTGCGAACTGACCTGCGGTAAATTTAAAATGAGCTGGTCGAGTCATGGTGAAGCTAAAAAGATTATGAGTCCAACGGTGTACAGATAAAACCTTTTCTACGCTAAATTTTTCAATTGACATGATGAGAACGTGGCATGAAACAGTGCGCTCATGTTAGCATGATCGAATAATTGATGGATACTCAAAACATTAAGGCTATTTAACATGCGCATGACATTACGCCAGTTGGCTGTTTTCGTGGCGGTCGCTCAAGAAGGAACGGTAACCAAAGCGAGTGATGCTGTCCGACTTACACAAAGTGCGGCAAGTATGGCTTTAGCAGATTTAGAAGATGGTCTAGGTGCACCACTCTTTGATCGTTTGGGTAAACGATTGCAGCTCAATGATTTGGGACGTTTTTTACTCCCACAAGCTTTAGAAATTTTAGGTCGCTGTGACTCTTTTGAACAAGCGGCTAAGGGTGAATTACAAAGCATTGATCTACGTTTAGGTGCAACGCTTACAATTAGTGATTATTTAATGCCAGATTTGATGGCTGAATTTTTACAACGTCATCCACAAGCACATCTGCAACTGCAAGTGGGCAATACCCGTCAAATGATTGAAGCAGTCAATCAATTCCAATTGGATCTGGCCTTGATCGAAGGGTCTTGTCATTTACCTCAACTGCAATGTATCCATTGGCGTGATGATGAGCTAGCCGTATGTTGTGCGCCAGATCATCCCTTAGCACAGTTGAATCGCCCCGTGAGTCCAACTGATTTCCTAGATGTGGAGTGGATTCTACGTGAGGAAGGCTCAGGTACACGTGAAGTATTTGATAATGCCATTTTGCAAGATTTACCCGATGCCAATATTCGTTTAACACTGGGTCATAATGAAGCGATCTTAAAAATTGTCGCGGGTGGTTTAGGCATGTCTTGTGTTTCTAGATTAGCGATTGAACCGCTACAAGAGAAAGGTCAGCTGGTGATCTTGGATACTCCATTCTGGCAATTAACCCGACCGCTCTATATGCTCGTGCATCGTCAAAAGTACCAAGGGCCTGGACTGAAAGCCTTTTTACAATTTTGCGAACATCAGGTGTAATTCACTCCAATAAAAAACGCTTCCAATAGGAAGCGTTTTTTATTTTTATTTAGAAATCGAAACTCACACCCAATTTATAGGTACGACCTGCACCAATAATGGCATAGTCATTATTAAATACACCGGCCCAATGTTTTTTGTCCGCAACATTATCAATATTTGCTCTAAATGTTGTATCCACACCACCAATTTTTGCTTTGTACTTAGCACCTAAATCAAAAATAGTGTAATCAGGTAATTCCAAAGTATTTGTGTTATTTAAATACTGTTTACTCACATAGGTCGCACGTGTATTTATACTCAAGCCATCAATTTGTGGAATCTTATAATCTAAGGCCAAACCAGCAGTGAAATCAGGTATACCATAAATTGTTTTTCCCTCAAGAGCAGGGGTTCCAGACTTAATATACTCAGCATCGATATAAGCCAGATTTCCAAGCAAGCTTAAATCCTCAGTAATATTACCTGAGAATGACCACTCGATCCCACGTGAACGAGTTTCAGCATCATCTTTAACGATTGATGTAGCACTGTCTAAATAAGCTTCTGGTTTTTCAATTTGATACAGCGCTAAAGTATTTAACCAAGAACCCATTTGATGCTTCGCACCAATTTCATATTGCTTAGTCTGGTACGGTGCTAAAGTTTCACCTTTATTTTTCGCAGTTGGATAAGTAATATCAGAAACGGTTACACCTTCAGATAAACCTTCAACATAACTCGCGTAAAAAGAAAGATTTTCAGCAAAAGGCTTAATAACAATACCTATACTTGGTGAAACCTTATCTGCTGAGTAACTAGTTTTTCTGAATAAGTTTTTGGTATCAATATCTTGATAGCGCGCTCCTAAAATTAACTGTAACCGATCATCCAACATCGAAACTTGGTCAGTCAATGTATAGCTCACATACTTGTTGTCCCCGTAAGGTACTATTTTAGGATAGCTGGTTGGCATTGCTCCAGTGTTTAATGGATCATATAAATTAGTATCAAAGGCCGACACTGTTGCCGCACCGTGCTGCCAATATTTACGCGTTAAATAATCTGCTCGAATACCAACAGTATGTTTGATACTTCCTGTTTCAAATTTCGCTTCAAGACCCGTGTTTGCCGCAACATTGTGTTCCTGAGTCCCTACTCGATAATATTGAGATTTTGCAGCACCTGTTTCAGCATTTTGCACAATCATTCGTGTACCAAAAAGATGGCCTGAATATTCTTTTTCAGTATATCCAACCCCTGCAAACACTTTTAAATCTGGAGCGAACTTGTATTCACCAGATAGTCCCGCATATTGGCTACTCTGCTTTCCTTCAATTTTTGGAAAATAGTTATTATTACCATCAGGAGCTGCAATCACTTGCTTAATTGTTCCCATTGAGACCATTGCTGGTGAACCACCTTCACGATCATCTCGCATCGCATAGGCATCAAAATTTAACTTTAATTTGTCTGTCGTATAGTCAAGTGCGAGTACGCCAGTTGCATTGCTATCATCCATTCCATCAATAAGATGTTCCCCTGTACCATATGAACCACTCGCTCTGATACCAAATTCATTATTTGCGCCTAAGCGACGGGATACATCAAAACCTGATTTATAGTATCCCCCATCTTCATAACTCGCTGAAACTTGAGTCAAATCTTGATTGGCACGTTTAGTCTGAGCCATGACAACGCCACCAACACTACCTGCTGGCGCCATCCCAGCAACTAAAGCATTTGGGCCTTTTAACAAAGTGACTGACTCAAGAATATCTGTAGGAATACGCCCAGTCGGCGCCATTCCAAACAGGCCATTTAGGTTATAGTCTTCAAATCCAACGCTAAAACCACGAATCTGAACATTTTCATTTAAATGTCCAGCATTGGTTGTTTCACGAATACTTGGATCATTTCTTAATACTTCTGAAACAGTGGCAGCTTGCTGATCTTGAATCAACTTATCCGAATAAGTCGTAACAGAAAACGGGGTATCAATAGTAGATTTATTGCCTAAGCTACCCAAATTTGAATTTTTCTTGAGCTTACCAGCAGCATAACTCTCTTGTTGATCAGCTTTTACCGTAATCGTTGGTAAAACGGTATTGTCTTCAGCAACAGCAAACATCGGCAAAGCGATAAGAGATAAAAATAATATATTCTTTTTCAAGTGATCAAACCCCGATAAAAATTTGACCACAGTATATAAGATAAATTAACAAATGATAATAAAAATCATTAATAAAATGATAACCATTTATTTAATGAATATAAAAATCTCATCATGAGAATTCACATAATTTATTTTTAACTTAATAACCGATGAAATGCTTTGCCTCTCGGACTTAGTTCAACAGCTGATTAGCTACAATAGGCCAATCGAGAAGCAATACTGATAGAAAGAAAAAGAGGCTAACCGCCTCTTCTCTTTTGAGCTTTAAAAACAAGTTCAAATCAAACCAGAAAAATTAGCGTCTGAAGTTAGATAACAACTCTGATGTGATTGAATTATTGTGCGTCGCTATTTTAGTTTTTCTAGTTTTCGCTGGATTTGGATCAACAAGCTCAATTTTTGTGGCTTTGTACTTCCCGTCATTTTCAACGACCACAAATTTCACTTTTTCATTTCTTTTCGGCTCGCCACCAGCGGGATACTCTGAAATATGAAAAAACACATCCCCTTCAGAGGTCCCAATAAAGCCAAAGCCTTTGTCTGGATTATATTGTTTAATTTTTCCCTGATAGAACTCTTGCTTCATGACATTTATCCTACTTTGCAAATCTGATCATCACAGTATATAAAAATAAAAAAGAGACTTTCAATCTATCCCCAAAACAGTATCAGGATGAGATCAAGTCTCTTTTTATGAATGTTTCAAAAATCAGTCTTTTTGAACACTACCAAAAATTTTGTCACCTGCATCACCAAGACCAGGAACAATATAACCTTCTTCATTCAGACCTTGGTCAATCGACGCGGTATAGATCAACACATCTGGATGTGCCGCTTCTACTTTCGCAACACCTTCTGGCGCGGCAACCAAGACCATGACACGAATATCTTTACAGCCACTTGCTTTCAATACATCAATTGCAGCAATTAAAGAATTACCTGTCGCAAGCATTGGATCAATAATCATGGCTAAGCGATTGGCAACATCAGGCACCAACTTTTTATAGTATGTGCGCACTTCTAAAGTTGCTTCATCACGCTCTAAACCTAAAACACTCACTTTCGCGCTTGGAATCAGGCTAAGAACGCCCTCAAGCATACCAATACCAGCACGCAAGATTGGAACAATTGTGATTTTCTTCCCTGCGATACGCTGAGTTGAGACTTTCCCTGCCCACCCATCAATTTCATGATCAACAACAGGAAGATCCTTTGTTGCTTCATAAGTCAGTAACATCGTGACTTCTTGCGCTAATTCACGGAAGTTCTTGGTACTAATATCTGAACGACGTAATAAACCAAGTTTATGGCGAATGAGCGGATGACGGATTTCTTGAATCGACACGAATGAGTACCTAGGTAATATTAATCTCACTCCATTATAAAGTGTTTTTTACTCATCAATAAAAAAGCCTCCAACTTTGGAGGCTTTTTTGTACAAATCCGACGATTACTGTTGTTGAGACAACATAAAGTGCAACGGAGAAAGGATCTCTGCCTTCAATGCCAAGTTAATCATTGGATCCGGATAAACACCCATCACCAATACTAATAACGCAGCAGCAAGGACCATAAGACCACCGACTTTACTTCCCCAATGAGCATCCGCATCAATACGAGGTACATCTGGTGGAGTCATATACATCACCACCATCACACGTAAGTAGTAATACAAACCGATACCACTACCCACCACAATCATTGCCGCCAAGAACCAGTGTTGCGTTGTCACCGCAGCCATCACCACCAAGAACTTACCAATGAAGCCTGCTGTTAATGGAATACCTGCTAAAGACAACATCATTACAGTTAATGTTGCAGTCAAGATCGGACGGCGCCAGAACAAACCACGGTAGTCTGCAAGGCTTTGTGCTTCATCGACGTTGTTATATGGGCTCGACATTAATGCAACCGCACCAAATGCACCGATTGTGGTCAATACATAGGTAATTACATAAACCGTCACACTACCAAGACTTGCGTAAGTCATGCTGATTAAAGCAATTAACAAATAACCGAAGTGTGCAATCGATGAATAACCCAAGATACGTTTCAAGTTGACTTGACGAACTGCAAGTAAGTTACCCACCACGATCGACAATACCGCAATGATGGTAATCACCGTCACTAATGATTCAACCAAGATTGCACCAGAAGTCAGTAAGTAACGTACAAATAGACCAATCGTTGCAACTTTCGCAGCCGTTGCCAAGAAGGTTGCCATAGGTGCCGGTGCACCTGCATACACATCTGGCGTCCATTTATGGAATGGCGCAAGTGAAAGTTTGAATGCAACAGCAAAGATAATTAAACCTAAGCCCAATAACACCATTGGTTGTTTGATTGCAGTAAACAATGCCTGAACAGAGTCATAGAATGACAATGAACCTGTATACGCATAGATATAAGCCATACCCATGAGCAACATTGCAGAAGCAGTCGCTGAAAGCACAAGGTATTTAATCCCCGCTTCCAAAGACTGACTACGTTGATAGGTATACGCCAACATGCCGTATACAGGAATCGACATCAACTCTAGGCTGATGAAGAATGCTGCATAGTGTGAGCTTGAAACCAACAACATTGCACCTGTCACTGAGCACAGTAACAAGATATACAACTCTTCGCGGTTGTCCTTATAAGTCTCAATATAAGCATGAGATAAAGTACAGCACGCTAAAGCAGCAATTAGAATCAGGAATTGATAGAGCATGGTAAATGGATCAACCATGAACATACCCATCACGTTTACTGGTGCAAAGTGCCCACTAAACATGGTGTATCCAATATAAATTGCAGCAAGGTTTAAACCCACAACCGAAGTTGTTGCAATCAGATTGTGATTACGCTTAATCGCAGTTAATAACATCACGACGATTGCGGTCAAAGCCACAATCATCACGGGAGCAAGTGGCATTAGCTCAGAAAAAGAAATTGTGAAGTTCATGATTTATTGCATCTCCACATGTTCAAGTTGAGTTGCAGCCTGTTGAACAGTTTCGACAACTTCTTGTACTGGCATATAACTATTTACTAACCATTGCATGCTTGAATGAGACATATCCAAGAATGTTTGCGGGTAAATACCTAACCAAACTAAACCGATCGCACAGATCATCAAAATAGTGACTTCACGTGCAGATAGATCTTTAAGCGGACTAGTATAGTGCTGTTTTTGCTCTGGGTTTGGTTCACCAAATAATGCTTTGTGAATCAGAATCAGACCATAAAGACCAGCAAATACCAAGCTCACTGCTGCAATGATCGTGAACGCTGGATAAGCTTTGAATGAACCCATCAAGATCAGGAATTCACCAATAAAGTTACCTAGACCTGGTACACCAACCAATGCTGCAACAAAGAACATCAAGAAGAATGGCAAATATTGCAGCTGGCCACGAAGACCACCCATCAAGCGTAAATCACGTGTATGTAAACGCTCGTACACTTGACCCGACATAATGAACAATGCAGCAGATGACAAACCATGTGCCAACATCATGATCATGAGGCCTTGGAATGTCAGGATATTACCTGCATAAATTGCAAGTAAGATGAAACCCATGTGCGAAATAGACGTGTACGCAAGTAAGCGTTTCATATCTGTTTGTTGGTACGCTAAGAATGCACCGTAGAAAATACCAATCAGACCCAAAATAATGGCGATATCAGCAAATTGTGCTGATGCAGCCGGGAAGAATGGAATTACGAAACGAAGCAAACCGTACGCAGCTGTTTTAATCAAAATACCCGCTAAATCCACAGAACCCGCTGTTGGTGCTTGAGCATGCGCATCAGGCAACCAGCCGTGTAATGGGAATACTGGTAATTTCACCGCAAAACCGATGAAGAAACACAGCATGAATGCATAAGCAACTTCAGGTGGTAAGTGGTTCGCAACAGCCAATAGATAGTTGTAATCGAAACCGATCATACCTGTCATCATGTATCCATAGACCACAAGGCCCAAGATACCGATCAACATGATCAAACCAGCGATTTGAGTATATAAGAAGAATTTGGTTGCAGCATAAACACGCGAACGACCATTCGACCCTGAGTGTCCCCATAACGCAATCAAGAAGTAGATTGGTACGAGCATCATCTCCCAGAAGAAGAAGAACAAGAATAAGTCAATCGCCAAGAATACACCGATGACCCCACCCAAACTCCAAAGTAAGTTTAAATGGAAGAAACCAACGTTCTTTTGAATCTCACCCCATGAACAGCCAACTGCAAGTACACCCAGTAATGCAGTCAACAACACCATAAGTAGAGATAAACCATCCACCGCTAAGTGAATGCTAATGCCTAAAGTCTGAATCCATGGAAGATGGAATTCAGCCGCCCAAGTCGGGACTTTACCGCCCAACTCGTAGCTAAATGTACCACTTTGCCACAGTGCAATGCCCAAACCGAAGGTAATCAACATACCAATCAAGGCAATCCAGCGCGGTAAATGTTGGTCGTATTTATCGACTAACCAACAAATAAAACCAGCAATGAAAGGAACTAAAATCAGTGCGGGTAAAATTAAATTGTTTTCCATTTTATTTCCCCACAACCTGAATCACGATCAAGATCATCAATAACACCACTACACCGAGTGACATGCTTGAAGCGTATTCACGTAATGAACCTGTTTGACGCGAACTTGTAAAGCTATTACCACCCTTCACAATTGCAGGGAGTACTAACCATAAACCGTCAACTGGATCACGACCTAAAATTTTCGCAATCAATAAATAAGGTTTTACAAATACGATGTCATACAAAGCATCGAAACCAAATGCTGTACGGCAAATGTGCGCTAAACCTGAACCCAAAGATGTTTGAGCAAAAGCTTTTACTGCACCGTATGCAAAAGCAAACAAGAAGATACCCACAGCTAAACCAGCGAGGGCAACACCACTTGCTAAATGTTCAGCATGTGCAACAGCAGCTTCTAAGCTCTCAGGAACAACAAAACTTGGAATGCTTGCAGCAGTCAATAATTTTGCAACTGGCGCTTGTAGGAAGTAGCCGATACCTGTTGATAACGCAGCAAGAATTGCAAGCGGACCCCAGTAAGTGACGCCATGAATCGCATGTGCATGGGTTTTCTCTTCGCCGAAGAATACCACCCAGATTAAACGGAAAGTATAGATAGACGTTAAGAATGCACCCGCAACACCAACCCAGTACAACGTATTGTAAAGTGGAAGATTTGCAATTGTAGACTGTGCATATACTGCACCCAAGATCGCATCTTTAGAGAAGAAGCCAACAGTCACGATTGGAAGTGCTGCCAATGCGCCACCACCGATTACGAAACACCAGAATACGAATGGAATCTTATGACGTAATCCACCCATTTTGAAAATGTTTTGTTCGTGATGACATGCAAGAATTACGGCACCTGAAGAAAGGAACAATAATGCTTTGAAGAATGCGTGAGCCAACATGTGGAATAAACCAGCTTGGTATGCTTCAGCACCCACTGCCATAAACATATAACCCAACTGACTCATGGTTGAGTAAGCCAAGATACGTTTGATATCGGTTTGCACCAATGCGGCAAAGCCAGCCACCAGCAAAGTCACAGCACCTGTAATCGAGATGAACTGCATTACTTCTGGTGCCATTTCAATCACAGAGAACATACGGCAGCATAAGTACACACCTGCTGTAACCATTGTTGCAGCATGGATCAATGCAGACACTGGTGTAGGACCAGCCATCGCATCAGCTAACCAAGTTTGTAATGGAATTTGCGCTGATTTACCCGCTGCACCCAAGAACAACATCAATGCTGTCCAGATCGACAATGATGAGCTTTGTGTCATGACAGTCGCTGCATTTTCAACAATGTACTGAATATTCAAAGTACCAAATTGTTGATAGAGCAAGAACAATGCGATGAGTAAGAATACGTCACCCACACGTGTTACGGTGAATGCCTTGATTGCCGCCCAGCCATTTGCAGGGTTTGAGTAATAGAAACCAATCAATAAGTAAGAGCACAGACCTACGCCTTCCCAACCTAAGAACAATAACGCCAAGTTATCGCCCAATACCAACAACAACATGCTGGCAACGAATAGGTTGAAATAAGAGAAGAAACGCGCATAACCTTCTTCACCACGCATATACCATGATGCGAAGATGTGAATCAGGAAGCCAACACCTGTGACCATACCTGTCATCAATAATGACAAGCCGTCTAAATGTAAGCTGATGCCTGGCTCAAAACCGCCAACACTGAACCAAGTCCATAAGTGTTGAACAAAAACGGTTTGACCACTGCTGGTAAATGCAAGACCGGCAATTAAAGCAAATAACGCAGATAAACCAACTGAACCAACACCAATAATGGCAGCTACATTTTCAGAAAGTTTGTCACGCCCTGCCGCTAAAAGGATAAAACCAATGAGCGGAAATAAAACGGTTAAATATAATGTACTCATCCGCGCATCTCACTAGCAGCATCCACATCCAAGTGATGGAAGCGATGATAAAACTGAAGGACGATCGCAAGACCAATACATGCCTCTGCTGCAGCAAGCGTCAGGATCAAAATGAACATGATCTGTCCATCTGGCTGAGCCCAAACACTACCTGCCAAGACGAATGCCAACGCAGCAGCATTCATCATCACCTCAAGGCTCATTAGCATAAATAAAAGGTTGCGTCGCACCATTACACCGTAAAAACCCAGTGCAAAAAGGATGGTTGCAACGATCAAACCATGTTCTAAAGGGATGTGTCCCATTATTCTTTATCCTCTTCTGCACCTGGTTCACGTTTGCCTAAGTGGAATGCTGCAACAAGTGCTGCAAGCAATAACATCGCGGCAACTTCTACCAATAATAGATAGTGAGTAAATAGTGCTTGACCGACTGCTTTAGGCCCAACAACTTCTGTACCCATTGGCGCAGAAATCGTGGTGTATTCACCACCGAGCATCCACACCAAGATTAAGCCTAATAAAAAGCTCATCAGTGCAGGAAAAGCCCAAGCATCTGAAGTCAACCATTTGCTTTCTTGTTCAATGGTATCTTGTCCAAGGTTCAACATCATGACAACGAAGACGAACAAGACCATGATCGCACCTGCATAAACGATGATCTCAAGGGCAGCCGCAAACGGCGCACCCACGATCATGAAAATGCCAGCAACCGCAAGAAGAGAAACGATCAAGCTAAGTAATGCATGCACAGGATTGGTGTTGGTCACAACACGTACTGTCGAAACAATGGCCACAAGTGCCATCAAATAAAATGGCCACATCATGGTAATAAGCTCCGTACATCTACTGGTGCACTTTCTTTTTGTGCTTGACCTTTTTCTTTACCGCTCACAGCCATACCAGTGACACGATAGAAATTGTAGTCAGGATATTTACCAGGTCCAGAAATGAGTAAGTTTTCTTTCTCATACACCAAGTCTTGACGTACATACTCACCAAGTTCGAAATCTGGTGTCATCTGAATCGCTGTGGTTGGACATGCTTCTTCACACATACCGCAGAAAATGCAGCGTGAGAAGTTAATACGGAAAAATTCTGGATACCAACGTCCATCTTCTTTTTCCGCTTTTTGCAATGAAATACAGCCCACTGGACATGCAACCGCACACAGGTTACATGCCACACAACGCTCTTCACCATCTGGATCACGCGTTAATACGATACGACCGCGATAGCGTGGAGGCGCAATTTGTTCACCCGGTACTTCTGGATATAAGATCGTGTCACGTTTACGTGTTACATGGCTGAACACCATCCATAACGAACGTACAATCGATCCAAAGCCAGCTAGAATTTTATACATTTTGTACTCCCTGCTGTCCTAGGCCTGATTCATCAGAATCACAGCACCAGTCACTAACAAGTTGACCAACGCCAATGGCAAACAAACTTTCCAACCAAAGTTCATCACTTGGTCATAACGTGGACGCATTAACGAGCCACGCGCCAAGACAAACATCATTACAAAGAATGCTGTTTTAATCACGAACCAGAATAATGGTGGAACAAATGGAATTTCTAAGTTAAATGGTGCAAGCCATCCGCCGAAGAATAAAGTCACGATCAAAGCCGAGATCAAAACAACGTTGACGTATTCCGCAACGAAGAACATCCCCCACTTCATACCACCATATTCAACATGGTAACCTTCAGCCAATTCTTGTTCAGCTTCTGGTTGGTCAAATGGGTGACGGTGCGTAACCGCAACACCCGCAACCACAAAGATCAAGAAACCTAAGAACTGAGGAATGATGAACCACATATCACGTTGTGCTTCAACAATCTCACGAAGGTTGAATGAACCTGCAATCGCAACCACACCCATCAACGAGATACCCAAGAACACTTCATAAGAAATGGTTTGAGCAGCAGAACGAAGACCACCGAGTAATGAGTATTTGTTGTTAGACGCCCAACCACCAAATAACACTGCATAAACTGCAATACCTGCCATTGCCATAAAGAACAATAGGCCGATACTCATATCCGCAACGCCCAGTGTAGGACTTACTGGAATCACCATGAATGAAAGTACCGCAGTTGCCATCGCAACTGCTGGTGCTAAACGGAAAGTCAGCTTATCAGCAAACTTTGGTGTCCAGTCTTCTTTGAACATGATCTTAAGCATGTCGGCAACGATCTGGAACATACCACCTGGACCGACACGGTTTGGACCATAACGGTCTTGCCATAATGCCAAGAGACGACGCTCAATAAATGACATCAAAGCAGCAACCAAAACCACCACCAGCAAGATCACAATCGCCTGAATCACTGAATAAGCGATTGGCCAGTTCTCAGCCCAAAGTGGCGTTTGACGTATAATTTCTTGATTCATGAATTACACTCCTACCGCCACAGAAACAGGCTCTGCCAATGAAACAGTTGGTGCTAAACCAATTGGGTAACCAATATAACCTGTTGGTAAATATTCGATCACTTGTACTGGCAAGCTAATACTCGTTTCACCCGCTTTCACTGTAATACGTTGACCATCTTGAACATTTAAGCGTGTCGCATCTTGCTCACCCACAGCAAACATTGCTTCAGGAATACGAGATTCCATCGCAGGTGTTTTAATGGTGAATTCGCCAGAACCAAAAATATGGTGCATCGGCACAAGGCGGAAGCTTTCAGGATTCACAACAACAGCAGAAGGTGCAACATAGCTACGCGCAGGACGTTTTGCTAAACGATCGAATAAACGAACACCCGAATCACCACCTTTTAAGTGACCACCCACTTCATCTTGGTATTTGTTCCAAGCTTGTGGTGAGTTCCAACCCGCAGACCATGCGAAAGGTACCAATGAAGATGCAGTCTGATTCCCTACATAACCTTCCATCGAGAACGTTAATGCAGAGTCGATATCCGTCGGTTGCTTAGGTTCGTGAACCGATAACGGTGCACGCATTGCGGTACGACCTGAGTAACGACGTGGTTCACGTGCAATTTTCAAACCGTGGATACGATAGCCAGCATCTGGTGCAACGTCTTCAATTGCAGCAAGCACAGGAACATTCTTCACGATGTCATCAATCACATCATCAAGCAATGTCCAGTCCACTGCTTTGCCTTTGAGACCTGTCTCAATGGCATGTAACCAGCGCCATGATTCTTTGATCGCATATTCAGGTTTGTAGTAGCTTGGGTCATACACTTGATAGAAACGTTGTGCACGGCCTTCTTGGCTCACGACAGTACCGTCACCTTCAGCAAAGCTTGCTGCTGAAAGTACGATATCTGCAAGTTTCAAGGTTTCAGTTTCGCTATGATCGAGCACGATCACAGTCTCAGCCTTGTCAAATGCAGCTTTCACTTGAGCCACTGGTAAACGACGAGTTAAGTCATTTTCAATCACAACCACTGCATCATAATCTTGTGCAAATGCTTGTTCTAAGCTTAAGCCACCAAACAGCGCCAAGCCCATTGAGTTCACTTCAGGAACAGTCAATGACAAGCCTGCATGTTCACCTAAGTTTTGTGCAACTTGAGCTGCAGCTTCCATGATTGCAGGATCTTGTAAGCTGGTACCAGAGATAATCAATGGTTTTTTCGCCGCTTTCAAAGTATCTGCAATGGTTTGCGCAAATGCTTTGGCATCATCCGCTAAACCAGAGAGTGCTTCACCTTTAACAGCAGCAGCAACCGCGAAACCTAAACGTGCGATATCATTTGGAGATGCAACCACTTCACCTGTTGCAACATCGGCTAAACGCGTTTGTGTTGCAGCAAGGATATAGATTGGTGATTTTGCATCTTGACCGATACGTTGTACAGGTTCTGCTAACCAGTCTGGTGTACGTGTCGCAGCAGCCATTTCTTTGGCTTTGTTTTTCGCAGCTTGGCGAACAGACAATGCCATACGTGGCGCAGTTTGAGTTAAGTCTTCACCCAAGATCAACACCGCATCATAGCTTTCAATTTCACGCATGTTCGGGTTATAGATACCCTGTGTTTGCATGATTGATGCAGCTAACTCAACCAAGTTTTGATCTTTTTGAGACATACCTGTTGAGTAATTGTCTTGTCCGACCAATTCACGCAGTGCGTAGTTTGATTCCAAGCTTGCGCGTGGTGAACCAATACCTAACACTTTCTTGCCTTGAAGTTGAGTAATCACTTGATCAAGTGCCTGATCAACACTCACAGTCGCAACAGTTTCACCATTGCGGAACTGCGGTTGACGTGGACGATCTTCACGATTCACATAACCTGTACCGAAACGACCTTTGTCACAAAGGAAGTATTGGTTGACTGAACCATTGAAACGGTTTTCAACACGACGGATTTCGCCATAGCGTTCGCCCGGAGAAATGTTACAACCTGAAGAACAGCCATGACATACGCTTGGCGCATACTGCATGTCCCACTTACGGTTATAGCGTGCTGAATGGGTCTTATCCGTGAATACACCCGTTGGGCAGACTTCAGTCAAGTTACCAGAGAATTCAGACTCTAAAGTGCCTGATTCTGGACGACCAAAGTAAACACGTGAAGCATTGGCATATACACCAAAGTCCGTACCGCCCGCATAATCTTTGTAGTAACGCACACAACGATAACATGCGATACAACGGTTCATCTCATGCGCAATAAACGAACCCAACTCTTGGTTGTGATGCGTACGTTTGGTAAAGCGATAGCGACGACGGTCATGTTGCGTCATGACGGTCATATCTTGTAAATGACAGTGACCACCTTCTTCACAGACTGGACAGTCGTGCGGGTGGTTGGTCATTAAGAATTCAACAATCGACGCACGGAAATCCGTCGCTTCTTTGTCTTCAATCGAAATATAGGTATTGTCGGCAGCAGGTGTCATACATGACATCACCAAGCGTCCACGTGTGTCCTCAGGATTTGCGTACTGAGTCACCGCACATTGACGACAAGAACCAACAGAACCTAAGGATGGGTGCCAACAAAAATACGGGATGTCGATGCCAAGGCTTAAACATGCTTGTAGCAAGTTTTCAGTGCCGTTGACTTCATACGATTTTCCATCGACATGAATTGTAGCCATAGTCGAATTCCTTAAGCTTGTTCTACGTCTAGAGCAGGAGCATGGGTTTTAACCTTTGCTTCAAACTCGCCACGGAAATATTTAAGTGCGCCCATAAGCGGCTCCATCGCACCTGGTGCGTGAGCACAGAAAGTTTTACCAATCCACAATTTACGAGTAAGTTCTTGTAGGTGATCGATATCTTCTTTCTTACCTTCGCCTGCTTCCAGTGCTTTAAGCGCTTTAACTGCCCAAGGTAAACCATCACGGCATGGTGTACAGAAACCACATGATTCACGTGCAAAGAATTCTTCTAAATTACGTGTAGCAGAAACCATACATTGAGTTTCATCCACAACCATCAACAAACAGGTACCTAAACGTGAACCCGCTTTCATGATCGTTTCAGAATCCATTGGCAAATCAATGTGCTCAGCTGCTAAAAAGTCAGTCGAAGCACCACCTGGTAACCATGCTTTCAAAGTAAGACCATCACGCATACCACCCGCATGTTCTTCAATCACTTCACGCGCTGTTGTACCAAATGGAAGTTCCCAAAGACCAGGGAATTTAACTTTGCCTGATGCACCATAGATCTTGGTACCCGGATCTTTCGACTTACCCGCAGAAAGATTGATGTACCACTCAGGACCACGAAGCATAATCGCTGGCAAGTTGTTATAGGTCTCAACGTTGTTGACAATCGTTGGACGGCCCCATGCCCCTGCAACTTGCGGGAATGGTGGCTTAGTACGCGGATTGGCACGACGACCTTCAAGCGAGTTGATCAATGCAGTTTCTTCACCACAGATATAACGACCTGCGCCAGTGTGAACATGCATATCAAAGTTCCAGCCTGTTCCAAGGATGTTGTCACCCAAGTAACCTTTGGCACGGATTTGCTCTAATGCTTCATTTAAGTATTGAGCTGCTTCAACATATTCACCACGGATGAAGATATAACCTTGAGTTGCTTCTAAGGTATAACCTGCAATCAGCATGCCTTCGATCAATTGATGAGGAAGTTTTTCCATCAACAAACGGTCTTTAAAGGTACCTGGTTCCATTTCATCGGCATTACAGATCAAATAGCGTGGACCACCATCATTTGGCGCCATCAATGACCATTTAATTCCCGCTGGGAAACCTGCACCACCACGACCTTTGACCGTTGCAGCTTTAATGACTTCAAGCACGTCTTTTGGTGGCATGCTCAATGCTTTTTTAAAGCCAGCATAACCTTCAAGTGCTTCATACTCATCTGCTGCACGCACAAACTCTTGTTTGCTCAAACGCCAAGTCAATGGATGCGTTTCTGGATTACCGTCGCCATAAATTGGTTTTGGTTCAGTATTCATACATACTTCTCCAATAACTGTTTAACTGATGACACGTCCACAAGACCATGCGTATCTTCATCAATCATTAAAGTTGGACCTTTATCGCAGTTGCCTAAACAGCAAATTGGGAGCAAGGTAAAACGGCCATCTGCTGTGGTTTGTCCGTACTGGATACCCAACTCGCGCTGGAATGCTTCTGCCAAAGTTTCTGCACCCATCAAGAAGCATGCAATTGAGTCACACAATAAAATCACATGGCGACCAACCGGTTGACGGTAGATACGGTTATAGAAAGTTGCAACACCTTCAAGATCCGCCACACTCATCGTCAACAACTGTGCAATCGCATTCATTTGTGCATCATCTACCCAACCATTACGGCGCTGTACACACTTCAAAGCATCCAAAGAGGCTGCACGTGGGTACGGGTAATGACCAATGTGATGTTCAATGTCATGAATTTCGTCAGCAGTCAAAATCCCTTCAACATTCACACGTGGTTTTTTATCAGTCAAAATCATCATAATCGTTTACCCCTAGCGATCCACGTCAGCCATAACCACGTCAATGGTCGCCAAATAAATGATCAAGTCAGAAACCAAACTGCCGTTAATCACTGAAGGCATTTGCTGTAAGTGAGTGAATGTCGGTGTACGAATACGGGTACGGTAACTCATCGTTGACTTGTCTGAAGTCAAATAATAAGTACTCGCGCCTTTCACGACTTCCGTCATAAATGATGACTCACCCGCAGGCATTACTGGACCCCAAGATACGCTCAAGAAGTGCGTAATCAAGGTTTCAATATCTTGTAATGTCTTATCTTTCGGTGGTGGAACAGCCAATGGATGATCCGCTTTATAAGGACCAGATGGCATGTTATCCAAGCACTGTTGAATGATTTTCAACGACTCAGTAATTTCACGGAAGTGAACCAAGACACGTGCATATGCATCGCCTTCATATTCCACTGGAATATCAAAGTCGAAGTTTTCATAACCACTGTATGGACGATATTTACGAACGTCAAAATCAATACCCGTCGCACGTAAACCAGTACCTGTTACACCCCAAGCCAACGCAGATTTAGCATCGTATTGCGCAACGTTACGCGTACGACCAATAAATACTGAGTTTTTAAGTGCAGCAGTGTAGTACTCATTCAAACGTTTCGGCATCCACTCTAGCAACTCTTTAACAAGTTTTTGCCAGTTATTTGGAAGGTCGTGTGCTGTACCACCAATACGGAACCATGCTGGGTGCATACGGTAACCCGTAATCGCTTCAACGATGTCATAGACTTTTTGACGGTCTGCGAACATATAGAATACAGGAGTCATACCACCCGCATCCTGAATCGCTGTACCACAAAACAACAAGTGGTTATTGATACGGAATAATTCGTTCAACATCACACGAATGACTTGTGCACGCTCAGGTACTTTAATACCAGCAAGCTGCTCAACAGCCATCACGTATGGCATGTTTTGCGCACAACCACCGAGGTAGTCGACACGATCGGTATAAGGAATGAATGAATGCCATGTTTGACGTTCAGCCATCTTTTCCACACCACGGTGGTGATAACCGATATCAGGCACACAGTCTTTCACTTCTTCACCGTCCAACTGTAATACCACACGGAAAGCACCGTGTGCAGATGGATGGTTAGGACCCAAGTTCAGGAACATGAAGTCTTCGTCGTCATTACCGCGTTTTAGACCCCAGTCTTCTGGTACAAAGCGTAAGTGTTCTTGTTCGAAATCTTGCTTTGCTTGGTCTTGCATATACGGCGTATATTCTGTCGCACGCGCTGAATATTCTTTACGTAATGGGTGACCTTCCCAATAGGTTGGTAACAAGATACGACGGAGCATTGGATGCCCTGCGAAATCGATACCGAACATATCGTAAGCTTCACGCTCGTACCAGTTGGCATTTGGCCAAATGTTGGTTGCAGTTGGAATGCTTAAATCATTTTCATTCAACGCAACTTTAATACGAATATCACTATTACGCTCAAGCGATAACAAGTGATAGAACACAGTGAAGTCAGATGCTGGTAAACCATCACGGTGAACACGTAAACGCTCATCTACCGCTGATAAGTCAAACAACATCACATAAGGACGTTCCACTTTACGGAGGAACATAAGGACTTCTTGCACGCGTGCGCGCTCAACCCAGACTGTTGGAAACTCTTCAAAAGTCGTCTGCACATAGAAGTTCTCACCAAATTTGGTTTTGAGCTCTTCTACGATTGCAAATGCAGGGCGGGAATCAACTGGTGTTGATTCTGGCATAGCAATGTCAGTTTCAGCCATTGGCTTGGCTTCCTATTTAATACAAATTCTGGCAATTTTTCCGATGACCATACCCATCACGGGACATGTCAAAAACTCATCGAGAAAATTATTTAATATCATCCATAGAGCGTAAGTTTTTCACCGCAATACGTTCAGCATTTTTACGGTCACGTTCTGGCATCATCTTTGGCTTATACACAGGCTGAAGATCATCACCAATAACCGCTGAAAGTGGACGGCGCTCTAGTTGAATTTGGTCTTGAAGTAACATCAATGCTTGAATCAATGCTTCTGGACGAGGCGGGCAACCTGGGATGTACACATCAACAGGAATAATTTTATCGACACCTTGAACTACAGAGTAGATGTCATACATACCGCCAGAGTTCGCACAAGCACCCATTGAGATCACCCATTTAGGCTCAAGCATTTGTTCATACAAACGTTGAATTACAGGTGCCATTTTGACAAAGCAGGTCCCTGCAACAATCATCAAATCTGCTTGACGTGGTGAAGCACGAATAACCTCAGCACCAAAACGGGATAAGTCATGTACACCCGTTAAAGTCGTTGCATATTCAACGTAGCAGCATGAAGTACCAAAGTTAAAAGGCCACAAAGAGTTTTTACGCCCCCAGTTCACCGCTGTATGCAACACATCTTCAAGACGCGTCATCATCACGCTTTTATTAACTTCTTCCTCAAGTGGATCAGTTACGATTTGACGATCTTGTAATGGATATTGATCGGCATCTGGATTCGCACGGGTTAAAGTATATTTCATCCCGACTTACTCCTTTTTAAGTAATGATGTAGTCGGTGTTTTAGATTTAACACGACCTGAAGACTGTGCTGGAATATGACCAGTAGGATCGACAACTAACTCTTCAATATTATTGAATCGCGTAATGTCAGCAATGTTCATATTTGGCGAACCTATTTTGGTTTTAATCCCAGCTGCTTTACGACGATCTGAAGGTGCCCAGTTAAGTGCGCCTGTAGAAAGCTCATAAATCAAACCGATTAATAAAACTAAAATAAAGACAGCAGCCGTTGCAAAACCAACCCAACCGACTTCACGAACTGAAGTTGCCCAAGCGTAGAGATAGAGGGCTTCCAGATCGAAAACCACAAAGAAAATTGCAACTAAATAGAACTTGGCTGACAAGCGGATACGAGCACCGCCCGCACCAACTACACCTGATTCAAACTGCTCTTGCTTTGCACGTCCCCATGCTTTACCCCCTAGGAGTAAGGGAACAGTGAGCATAAAAACGCAAAGAAATGTAACGCCGATCACGAAGGCAATTATTGCCCATTCGTATGGAGTAATGGCACTCATGCGGGGATAACTCCTGGCAGGCCTATTTTTAACAAAGAATGTATGTATTGGCCTTCAAATACACCAAACACAAAATTAATCCCGCCAATTGTACCTGATTTCTAATTTCTCATGCTAGTTGAAGCGCTTTAGTCTTTCGGATGATTTTGTCCTTAAATTTACCGATATATCCAAGATCATGGTTAATTCACCCCTAAAAATCGAATTATCTAATCAAGAAGACTATATTGATCATTTTTTTCTTTTTCTACATCGTGAAAAAATCTAAATTTTGAGTGGTCCGCCCCAATATATTGCAGCACGAACTAAATCATTGCATTGATACAAATTTATGATGAAAATTTAAACAGAAGTTAGGGCCTGTTGACATTTCAGCCATGCATTGCGTTATCGGCTAAAACGACAGAAACAAGGCATGAAATGCAGGCAATGGTGATCCCCTTGCCAAGTTTCATAACGCAGTTTATGGAGGTTTTAGCCATAACCTAAGCAAGAGCAAAGCATTGCTTTGACGCAGCGCAAGGACAGGGACTTTTTTTGCCGTTACGGCGTTAGGTCTCACACACTTAGAATAACTAAGTTTCGTAAAACCTGCCTTGTACCGTCTAAAAAATGTCCTCTGTCGCAAGCATCTGTGAAATCTCAACAGACCCTATATAATAGCGCGACCTTGCCTCCCCATAGAACCGCGTCAGCATGCCCCAAGCCTATGCAGCATTAAAACCACGCTCCCTTTTACAATTATTTCTACTTTTTAGTGGGGTAATTCTATTGTGCTGCCTACTCGGTATCGCAACCAGACACCTCACCTTTCTTGCCTCTTTTTGGCCTGCTAACTCGGTTCTGCTCGGTTTACTCATTCGTTTTCCGCAAACACGCCACCCGATCAGTTTTATTGGGGCAATCGTGGGTTACCTACTTGCCGATACCTCACAAGATACGCCTTTTTTACTCAATATTTGTCTAACCTCAGCAAATCTACTCTACGTCATCACGACATTGGCCCTATATGTCAAATTTAATGCATTTATCCGTTCAATGCATCATGGTTATTTTTATCTATTTCTATTTAGTTTTTGCTGTATCGGTGGTTTGGCTAGCTCATTATTTGCAGCCCTCACCCTACCTTTATTTAACACCAAATTTGCTTTAGGTTCATTTTGGATTGATTTTGGCTATTGGTTTACTGCGGAAATTCAAAATGCATTATTACTGCTCCCGGCAATCATTAGTGCTCCGCTTTGGAGTGAATTTAAACAGCAACTCCAAGAGTTTAAAACTCAAACGGTACAAGAAAGCTTACCGCTATTTGCAGTTATTTTCTCCATTGCAATTGGCTACTATGATGCAGGTCCCGGTTCCCTACTTTATCCAATTGCGGCACTGATCTGGTGTGCATTGAGCTATCGTCATTTTTCAGTGGCAATGATTACTTCGATCAGCTGCGCCTTTGTGATCTATCACGTCTCGCAGAACTACCTGCTACTTTATCCCCAGCAATTTTTAAATAATGCCATCTCAATCCGCCTTGGACTGATTATGATGACGATTGCCCCACTCACCGTGTCCAGTATCAATATGGTGAGATCCAAGCTAATCCAAGAATTGCAAGATACCATTGCGCATGATGAACTCACCTCCAGCCTGACCCGCCGCCAATTTCTACAATCGGTGCAACTGTTCCAGCAGCAAGCAACACAGGCTGGTCAAAGTACGGCCTTTCTTATGCTCGACATTGATCACTTTAAACAAGTGAATGACAGCTATGGACACCAGATGGGTGATCGTGCCTTGCAAAGCTGCGTGCACACCATTCAGAGCCTACTCAGCCCTCAAGACTTGCTCGGTCGTTTAGGCGGTGAAGAGTTCGCTATCTTTATGACCGACACCGATGCCGATGCAGCTTATCTCTGCGCTGAAAAAATCCGCCTACAGATCAGCCAAACCCCGATTGAACATGAACAACAGCAACGTTTCTTCATTCAAATCAGCATTGGAATTTGTATCTGCACACCTGAAAATCAGCACGCCATTGAGCAATTATTTAAGCAGGCCGACGATGCGCTGTATCAAGCCAAACGGCAGGGCCGAAACCAAGTTGTCATTTCGACATAATATGTTGCAATTCAGCTAAATACTTTAATTATCTTTATACACAGCAGCGCGAATAGATGAGTATTCTAGAATGAGAACAAAAGGAGAAAAATATGCATCTAGAATACACTCACGCTTCGGATTATTTCTTTTTTTCACAACTTCTGATGCGCCATATAGAAAGTTATGTTCGAAAACATCCAGATGCTGATAATGCAATTTTTGATTTAAGAGACATTTACGAAGTATTTAGAGAGGATTTTGCCGCCACAACAACCAATTTAGAAAGTATTCTCAATATTGCCGATGGCTATAAAGTCGAAACCTTAAATGGAGATCAAACCCTGATCAAAGGTTATAAAATCGATATCAAGAACAATGCGCTACTGATTGACTTCAATGCAGATGCATTGCAGAGCCTTCGCTCAGGCAAACCGTTGATTGAACCCGATCCATCTGTTCATGAATAAATAGTAATAATTCAAGGTCGCCAAAAGACCTGATTTAGCCAAAGTATTTTGCTTTGGCTTTTTTATTAATATCAATAAAAAAAGGAATGATAAATATCATTCCTTTTTCACTACTTATTTTTTAATGACTTGTTTATAACGCTTGGCAGGCCACGTCATGATAAAGCGTGCACCGCCCAAGTTTGGACTTTGATCGACTTGGATCGTACCACCAAACCAATAGGCAATCCGGCTGACAATTGACAGACCTAGACCATAACCACCTGAAGCACGGGTACGGCTGTCATCTAAACGGGCGAAGGCCTCAAAAATACGACTGCGCTCTTGTTCAGGAATCCCCGGCCCGTCATCTTCGACGCAGACATAGGCATTACCGTCAGCACGAACCCCACCACTAATGCGGACTTTATTATCGCAATAACGTACTGCATTACCGACCAGATTTTGCACCACTCGGTGTAGATAGCGGCGTTCTGCATCCACTTTCAAGGCTAATGGCGGTGCAATCAGTTCAATTTCTTTTTGCGTCTTCAATGCTTCCGTTTCCATTGCGACCTGATCCAATACTTCAACCAGTACAATGTCTTCGAAATCTAGAGATGGCGTACCTTGCTCCAATTTGGCATAGGTCATGATCTCATCAATCAAGGTATTGAGTGCTTCAATATCTTTATCAATCATGTCCACTTGCTGAATACGATAATTATAATCATCTTCTTCAGCCAGCATCTCCATACCAAAACGAATCCGTGCCACAGGTGTTCTGAGTTCATGCGACACCGCACGCATCAATTCACGCTGCGCTTCAATCAAACGCTGAATATGATCTGACATATTGTTATAACTGGATGCCAAATTTGCCATTTCGTCAGTACCTTCAATGGGTACACGCAATGACAAGTCACCCGACTTCATCTTATTCAAGGCATAACGGACCTGACGAATTTTACGCTCAAGCGGTAAAATCAGGCCATAAACACCCAAACTTAATAAGAACAAGCTGAATAAGGTGATCCCTGCTGACAGCTGGAACGGCATCCAATTAAACATTGGAACAGGCCCTAAAATCAGCACTTGCGCAGGATGGTTTGGCATTGGAGAAACAATCGAAATGGTGGTGCCACGCACAGTTGCACTGTCTTTATACAGCAACACACTTTGATCTTGGCGCAAACGACCAATCTGCTCCGAATCCAGATTAATGTCTTTAATATCCGCAATTTCAATTGGGTAATAGAAATGCTTTTTAATTTTGTCTAAATACTCACGCTCCTGCCCTGGATAGAAAATCAAATAATCCAGTACAAAAATCGGTAGCGCTTTCATTTGGCGTTCGCCAATTTTATCGACTTTAATATAGAGGAAATGCTTAGGGTCGTCTTTCAGGCCAATAATGATATAGCCAATCCCATTATTCGCATCATAACGAACCACTGATTTTTGCTCAGCAATACGTTTTTTCTCGGTACGCGATAGTTCTACCCGTTCAGCATCGACATAGTAGATCGGTAGTTCCAGCAAATCAGACGCATCGGAAATCCAATCTAACTTTTGTTGCTTTTCTGGCTGACGAGATACCCCTTCACTAATGACATAAGAAATGCCATCGGTAAGAGATTCACGATATTCTTGCGCCCGTTGATAGTTAATGATCTGCACCAGCAAATAACAAAATGCGGCAACCACAACAACCAAAACCACCAATCCAGCATAGATACGCAAGAATATGCTGTTTTTCAGTACTCGACTTACCATAGGGTAAATAATTCCAAGCTAGTTAAAATCTCTCCTGAACAGCCACGCTGTACAAGCCCCTCCTCTATCAAGGGAAAAGCCCCCTTTTAAAAGGAGGCTTTAGAGAGTTTAGATTCCGTTGGTTTCTTTAACGAATAAATAACCTTTACTACGCACTGTTTTGATACGTTTTGGATTTTCTGGGTCATCACCGATTTTTGGACGGATACGTGAAATACGTACATCGATCGAACGATCTTGACCATCGTATTCAATACCACGAAGACGCTCAAAGATATCTTCACGAGACAAGATACGACCTGCATTCGACGCCAACAACCATAACAAGTCATATTCAGCGCTGGTGAAGTCAACCAACTCACCATTTAACGTTACTGAACGACCACCGTTATCAATCACAAGGTCATCAAACTCGATACGTTGTGCAACTTCGTCTTCAACTGTTTTGTCAGTACGGCGTAATAAAGCACGGATGCGCGCTAATAACACACGTGGTTGAACAGGTTTCGCAACATAATCGTCTGCACCCATTTCCAAGCCAAGAACCTGATCCATATCTTCAGTACGTGCAGTGAGCATCAAAATTGGTTGATGGTAATGCGGACGTACTTCACGACAAACGGTCAGGCCATCTGCGCCCGGCAACATCACATCGAGAACCACTAAATCTGGTTGCTCGCTGATAATGCGACGAATTGCACGATTACCATCCGTTTCGACTCCAACTTCTAAACCGTTACGAATCAAATACTCTTGTGTTAAACGTGCTAAGCGTTCGTCATCTTCTACGATCAAAATCTTCGGTAACTTTTCTTCTTGGCTCATTTGTTTGCCCCTAAAATCTGAGTGAATCTATCTATGAAATCTGACAGATACATTGGTTTATGTTTTGCAATATACACACGTTTACATTGTAAACAAGTAGGCGTTCACCAAACTGATACACGCCTAACCCCTTTTGTTATATTTTTATTAAAATTATGAATTTTAATATATTTTTCAGCTCTCTATGCTTTTTCCGACAGGATGAATATTTAGTATAGATTTTGTGCCAATGTTAAACAATTTGTTTCTTTATTCACCCAAAACAATTTAAGTGTCTGTTTTTTGAGTTATCCACAGAGTTATCTATAAGCCTTTTTTAATGGCTTTGATATGCTATGTGACTGTGATTTCAGCAGTTAACACATGAAAAAAAAATTAGTAAAAAGTCAAGGATTGATCTACTGCAAAAAATCCCGTATCTTGTGTTGAAAATAAACTTTAACCACTAAGTATTGTGTTTATCCCTCAAACATCGTGGCATACTTTTTGCTCGATTCAAACGGTCCATGAACATAAAAATAGATGATAATGGAGCTATGCTGACATGAGCATCATCACTTCTACTCCTGGCCAACTTCAGGTCATTAAGCGCACCGGTGAGATTGCGACATTTAATGCCGAGAAAATTTCTGTTGCGATTGGGAAAGCATTTTTAGCTGTTGAAGGTCAACAAGGTACTGACTCAAGTCGTATCCATGACCGTATCACTCAACTGACTGAAATGGTAATGAACACATTCAATCGCCGTTTGCCTTCTGGCGGTACGATTCATATCGAAGAAATTCAAGACCAAGTTGAATTGGCATTGATGCGTACAGGCGAGCAAAAAGTTGCACGTGCCTACGTCATTTATCGTGACCAACGCGCAAGTGCTCGTCAGCAAACTGGTGCGAACCATCACCCTACCCTTCAAATTACAGATGCCAATGGTCAGCTCCAACCATTGGATTTGGATGCGCTTACAGCCACCATTGAAACTGCAAGTGAAGGTCTAGAAGGAATTGATGTTCAAGCCATTCTTGATGAAACGGTAAAGAACTTATATAACGGCGTAAAAGAAAGCGATATCGCGACCACCATGATGATGGCAACGCGTACCCGTATCGAACAAGAGCCAAACTATACTTATGTGACTGCGCGTTTACTTAGTAGCGAACTCGTTAGCACAGGTTTAGAGTTCCTCGGTCTACCGACAGACACCTTAGAAGGTGATGCTTTAGAAACCTTCTTGAAGAAAGGTATTGAGCTTGATCTTCTTTCTAAGGACTTGCTTGATTTTGACCTTGCAAAATTGGCTGCTGCGATCAAACCAGAACGCTCAAACCAGTTCACTTATTTAGGTCTACAAACTTTATTTGACCGTTACTTCATCCATTCAAATGGCGTGCGTTTTGAATTACCACAATTATTCTTTATGCGTGTATCAATGGGTCTTTCGCTCAATGAAGAAAATAGAGAAGACCGTGCAATCGAGTTCTATGACTTATTGTCTAGCTTCGACTACATGGCTTCTACACCGACGCTCTTTAACTCAGGTACATTGCGTCCGCAATTATCTAGCTGTTACTTAACCACGATTGGTGATGACCTGTATGACATTTATGGTGCAATGCGTGACAACGCGATGCTATCAAAATGGGCGGGTGGTTTAGGTAATGACTGGACACCTGTACGTGCATTGAACTCTTATATCAAAGGCACCAACGGTAAATCTCAAGGTGTGGTTCCATTCCTTAAAGTTGCCAACGATACAGCCGTTGCGGTAAACCAAGGTGGTAAGCGTAAAGGTGCAGTTTGTGCATACCTTGAAACTTGGCACTTGGATGTTGAAGAATTCCTAGAGCTACGTAAAAACACAGGTGATGACCGTCGTCGTACCCACGACATGAACACAGCGAACTGGGTGCCTGACTTGTTCATGCAACGTGTGTTTGAAGATGCTGAATGGACCTTGTTCACACCGTCTGAAACACCAGACCTGCATGATTTAACTGGCGCAGAATTCGCTGAGCGTTATGCACACTACGAAGCTGTAGCAAAAGAACAAAACATGCTACACAAGAAAGTACGTGCTAAAGATTTATGGCGCAAAATGCTTTCGATGTTGTTCGAAACAGGTCACCCATGGATCACATTCAAAGACGTATGTAACTTACGTTCACCACAACAACACGTGGGCGTGGTTCACTCTTCGAACTTGTGTACAGAAATCACTTTAAACACAAACCAAGATGAAATCGCGGTGTGTAACTTAGGTTCGATCAACCTTGTACAACACGTTCAAGGTGGCGTATTAGATCGTGAAAAGCTTGCGCGTACAGTGAAAACTGCGGTGCGTATGCTCGATAACGTCATCGACATTAACTACTATGCTGTACCACAAGCGAAAACATCGAACTTGAAACACCGCCCTGTGGGTATGGGTATCATGGGCTTCCAAGATGCATTGTATGAAATGAATCTTGCTTATGGTTCAGATGCAGCCGTTGATTTCGCTGATGAATCGATGGAAGTGATCAGCTACTACGCAATTGAAACATCAAGCAACCTTGCGCTTGAACGTGGTGCTTACTCAACATTCAAAGGTTCATTGTGGGATCAAGGTATCTTGCCAATCGACTCTTTAGAAATCGTTGCGAAATCGCGTCCAGAGCGTATGTTCGAAGTGGATCGCACTCAACGTTTAGACTGGGACACTTTACGTGCCAAAGTTCAAAAAGACGGTATGCGTAACTCAAATGTGATGGCGATTGCACCGACTGCAACCATCTCTAACATTTGTGGCGTGTCTCAATCAATTGAGCCAACTTTCCAGAACTTGTATGTGAAATCTAACCTTTCTGGTGAGTTCACCGTGATCAACCCTTACCTTGTTCGTGCATTAAAAGAACGTGGTCTTTGGGATACCGTAATGGTGAATGATCTGAAACACTTCGAAGGTTCAGTTCAAAAGATTGCGCGTATTCCTGAAGAATTAAAAGCAATCTTCGCGACTGCATTTGAAGTGGATACTCGCTGGATCGTAGATGCTGCGTCACGTCGTCAAAAATGGATCGACCAAGCACAGTCATTGAACCTTTACATCGCTGGCGCGAATGGTAAGAAACTTGACATCACGTATAAGATGGCATGGTTACGTGGTCTTAAAACTACATATTACCTCCGAGCTTTAGGTGCGACTTCTGCAGAGAAATCAACCATTAATACTGGGGCACTGAATGCAGTTAAACCAGCATCGGTTGAAGCGCCTGTGGTTGCGGCAGCAGCGGTTGTAGCAGAAAAAGCTGAAGTTCAAACTGAAGATGATGGTTTCTCAACAGCAGCGCCAGTGCCATTGGCCTGTTCAATTGACAATCCAGACTGCGAAGCTTGTCAGTAATTTCACACCTCTCTGCATAAACTCCCTCTCCTTTGGAGGGAGTTCGAGAAAGGTTTCTATTGAGGCATAGATCATGTTCCATCTCAGTCATAATTATCAATTTGGTGTGATAGTCCTGATCTGTGCCTTTCTAGTGTTTTATATTCCAATGGTTTACGCATTTTTTAAAATACGTAAACAACAGCGTAAGCAAAATAAGTTTTAGGGATTATCGGTGTCCATTGGTCACTTTTTAAAATTTCAGTCAATAAAACTTAATTTTGCTTACACAAATTGAGCGTATAGTAGGACATCTCCTTGCTTGAGATGTCTAAATAAAAGATATAAAGCAACGAAGAGAGAATGAATATGTCTATCCTTAGTTGGGACGATTTTGAAGATGATTCGCAAAAACCGACTACACCTGAACACAAGTCTGCGCCCATCGACACGCAAAAAACGGTTAATACGCAAGTGGTATCTGATTCAGAGCAATCATCGCCGCGCGTGGCTGCTGCACAACCCGCTGGAACCAGTACCGTGCGATCAACAAATCCAACCGATTCGTTGGCACGAGCATCTGCTGCCTTAGAACACTTAGATGCTGCACCTGGCTTGGAAGAGCTTGAGATGGGTGCACAGCGTGTTCAGGTTGATGATAAAGCAATGATCAACTGTCGCGCTGACTTAAACCAGCTTGTTCCGTTTAAATACGAGTGGGCTTGGCAGAAGTATCTTGACGGGTGTGCAAACCACTGGATGCCGCAAGAAGTGAACATGAACCATGATATCGCGCTTTGGAAGTCTGAAAATGGCTTAACTGAAGATGAGCGTACCATCATCATGCGTTCTTTGGGTTTCTTCTCGACTGCGGACTCATTGGTTGCAAACAACTTGGTATTGGCGATCTACCGTCACATTACCAACCCTGAATGCCGTCAGTACATCTTGCGTCAAGCATTTGAAGAAGCGATTCACACGCATGCTTATCAATACTGTATCGAATCTTTGGGTATGGACGAAGGCGAAGTCTTCAACATGTATCGCGAGATTCCATCTGTTGCACGTAAAGCATCGTGGGGCTTGAAGTACACTCAATCTTTAAGTGATCCAACTTTCAACACTGGTACACCTGAAAACGACCAACGTTTATTGCGTAACTTGATTGCGTTCTACTGCGTTCTTGAAGGGATCTTCTTCTACTGTGGCTTTACTCAAATCTTGAGTATGGGTCGTCGTAACAAGATGAACGGTGTTGCTGAGCAGTTCCAGTACATCTTGCGTGATGAGTCTATGCACTTGAACTTCGGTATCGACATGATCAACCAAATCAAGATCGAGAACCCACATTTGTGGACGGCTGACTTCCAAGAAGAAGTGATTCAAATGATTCTTGAAGGCACGATGCTTGAGATCGAATATGCGCGTGACACGATGCCACGTGGTGTATTGGGTATGAATGCAAGCATGATGGAAGAATACTTGAAGTTCATCTGTAACCGTCGTTTAGCGCAACTTGGTTTACCTGAGCAATTTGCTGGTGTAACCAACCCGTTTGGCTGGATGTCTGAGATGATGGACTTGCGTAAAGAGAAGAACTTCTTTGAAACGCGTGTAACGGATTACCAAACTGGTGGTGCGTTAAGCTGGTAAGTTGAACGTCACGCGTCACGCGACACATGAGTTGTCATTCAAATAAAAAAAGAACCGTTCTAATGAATGGTTCTTTTTTTTATTCTTTAAAAGTTATGCTTATTACTATTTCATTAAATGAGCTGTATTAGCTTACCCACTTATCATCATTCATCGCTAAAGTTTTAACCAGCTCGAAGACTGTTGAAACCTTTTCTTTAAATTGAATCTCGTCATAACTTATTGGTAAGTCTTTATCTAAGACCTTCTCAATTTCATCTTTTACTACGGCTTGAGTTTGAACATCCTTCCACCAATCTTGAACTAAAATTTTCGGAGTCGTATTCAAAAGAGCCGTAATTAAGTCTTTTGCTGCTAACTTCACTTGTTGCTGCTCACTTTTGGTTAACCTATCCTTTAAGAGAAGGTCATAGATTTCCAACTCATCTTCTGTCAGTCCTTCTTTGATATGGCGTTGATCTTCATCTTTCAAGCCTTTTGTAAACTTCTGAAGTTCGTCAAATAATTGCTCTGTCGCTGTTGCACCTGAATTATAACGATCTATCATCTGCTGATAACGTTCGGCAAAGTTAATACGACCGCCATTTTGCTTCAACATTTGAATGATCTTTTTCTCAAGAAAAGCTCGCATATCTGCAATGGCAATATTCTTGTGCTTAGTTTCTTTGAACTGTTCTTTCAGCTTGTCAAAATCAACTGTACTTAAATCCCATTTTTGACCATGAATTAAACTATAATTTTCTTTAAAGTCTTTAACTGTCTTCGCAGTATCTTCATTAACAACTACACTTCTATCCAATAAATCTGATACTGAGGTACCTGATTTTTCTAAATCTTGAGGCTCAATCATTGCTTCAATGAAGCCATGTAAAAATTGGATAACCGAAACAATTGGTCGAGGTTGCACCAAAATATTTGGTTTACATGCTTCATATAAAGCCGCAACTGTATTGAAATGAACATTAAAAGTCTTACGATATTCGTCTTTTTCTAATAATTGATCAGCATATTGTTCAAACAAAGCATTTTCTTTAAACGTGCCGCCACTCTCATGACGAGTTTCCAATATTTGATTCAAATCAATATTCTTAGATTCACAATATTCTAGCGTCTTTATAATTGCTTCATCTAGCATTTGAAAAAGTACAGTTTTATCTTGTACGGGAGCATCTGTTTCCCCATCTTCACCAGTACCTTGACCGTAATCTTTTAAAGCCGTTTTTAGATTTCTAAATACATTATAGTAATCAATAACTTCGCCATTTCTTTTTTCTACCAGCTCACCCTCTGTATTCTGAATACGATATGAAGTCACACGGTTTGCACGAGCAATCGTTTGCATCAACGTATGACCTTTCATAGGCTTATCTAGATAAAGCGTTGAAACAGTGGGTGCATCAAAGCCTGTGAGCCACATTGCACACACAAAGACAAGTTGTAATGGATGTTCAGGGTCTTTAAAGTTGTCCTCAATATCAGCACCATTTGCATCAAGTTTATTTAAACGATCAATATGTGGCTGGATATCCAGATCTTGTTTATCAAAGCGCTCTTTTTCTGAACTTGGATCACTGATAACTACCGCCATTTGTACAGCACTCATATACTTTTGACGCTGTTTTAAACGATGTTTTTCAATATCATTTTTAGAATTATGAATACGAGTTTGTAAATTCTTTTGTTCTTCTTTCCAAAGTTTTGAAACCTTGTCGTACATTCGTACTGCTGTGAATTGATCCACAGCAACCATCATTCCTTTACCTAAATATCCACGACGTGGGAAATGGTACACAATATCTTCAGCAATACGATCTAGACGATCATCTCGTTTGATAACTTCCAATTCAGTTGAAAACTTACGCTCAAGTTTTTCTTTCTGAGCATCATTGAGCTCTTCATCTTCTAAAATTTCAGCGAGTTCCTCATTGAGATCATCATTTTGTAATAATACCTCTGGCACTCGCTTTTCATAGAAAAGTGGCAATGTTGCTTTATCTTCTATTGCTTGCTGAAATGTATATTCAGAAACATATTCTCCAAACCACTGTTTTGTTTTTTTCTGCTTAAGAATAGGTGTTCCTGTAAACGCAAGAAAATGTGCACCATCTAAGCCTTTTCGCATATTCTCAGCAAGTGATTCATATTGAGTACGGTGTGCCTCATCAACTATCACGGTGACTTCACGCTTAGTAGGATCAAACAACTGAGGATATTCTTGGCCTTTGTGGTATCTAAACTTTTGAATCAAGGTAAAGACTATCTTAGTATTTTGGCTTAATAATGTACGAAGATGGGTACTATTTTTAGGCTTTGCCGCTTCTGCTTCAGAGACGGCTTGTGTATGGATAAAGTTCTTATAAATCTGATCATCTAAGTCTTCACGATCAGTAATCACCACAAAACTAAAATTACCTGTGACTTTACGATAAATCTTCCTGACATAGAAAATCATAGAGAAGCTTTTACCAGAACCTTGTGTGTGCCAAAACACACCTAGGCGACCTTTCAATTCATCACGCTTTAAGAAGTTTTGGAAAGCATGATTTACCCCTAGAAACTGATGGTTTTGAGCGATAATTTTATATTTTTCCTTTTGGAATAAGATAAAGTTTTCGACATAGTCTAAAAGACGTTCTGGACGGCATAAACCACGTAGTAAATATTCGATACTTGTACCTTGCTCTTCAATTTCTTCTTTATTTACTTTTTCTTTTTCTTGTTCCACACGTAACCAGTTAAAGAAATGCTCCCATTCAGCAGTAAAACTCCCTAGTTTTGTATCTGTCGCATTTGAAAGCACACAAAAAGCATTGGTTAAGAAAAGCTGAGGAATATCATTTTTATAGTTTTTTAAATTATCGTCAAAAGCATTCTTAAGCTTTACATTAGAGTTTTTCAGTTCAATAAATACCAATGGCAAACCATTTACATAGAGAATGAGATCAGGACGGCGATAAGCGCAATATGGCGTACGTCCTGTCGATTGAATCCATAACTGAGAAACCACCAAAAACTCATTATTTTCAGGGTTTTCAAAATCAATCAGTTTTAAAGACTCATTTTCATGCTTCTCACCGTTTTTATCTTCATAGGTGATAGAAGCACCATCCCGAATAGCAGTATAGAGTTCCATATTAGCTTTAATAGCAGACATAGAACCACGACGATCCATCAGTTTAGATACAGCAGTTTCTATCACTTCTAGAGGGACTTGGGGATTGAATTGCACACATTTGGCAATGATACGATCTTTGAAGATAACATCTTTTTTGTCAGTACGACCCGAACGATCATTTAAGTCACTTGAATCTGTGGTATAGCAGTTTAAGTGCTGATAACCAAACTCGGTATTCAAAAGTGCTATCGTTGCTTGTTCAATATCATCTTCACTTATAAAATTACGTGTTACTTTTGCCACAAATTACCCCCTCTATCCCTCTAAATAACTCTATTTTTTAATAACTTACGATTCTTGCATTGATGGTGGAAACTGAATATCCAAGTTTTCTACCGATAGTTTTCCTGAAATTAAGCGAGGCAATAACTGATCTCTGTTATTAACCAATAAGCTATTTTTAGTTTTTAATATCTCAATCAGTTTCATCTTATCTATAATTAAATTTGTATACTTCTCTTGAAGAGTTAAAGGAGCAACTAAAACCTTCTTATTGGTCAGCTCGCCCCAATGTCTTTTATATTCTGTAGTTTCTACTTGATCTTTAATTAAAGAAAATAAATATAATAATAAAATATTATGCTTACTTTTGAATGGGATAACATTTTCTGCCAAAGAAAAATTCTTAAACATGATCTGCATCTTGCATGAATGATCCCCAAAAATAATCATAGGACTTTCAAAAGATGCTATATGTTCTGCTTCTCCTTCATGAAAACCTAGCATAGTTTTTTGAGACTGATCAATAACAGGAATGTCTGCCTCTAAACATAATTCATATTCTTTGTAAACACGACCAAATTTCTTTCTATCAACCAAATTCGAAATTTTTTCAATTTTCCAATCTTTAGGAATGCCTTTTTCAAACTCTGTATTTTCCCAATTAGGAAAACGAAACCGTACAAACCATTCTTTATATAGCTCTTCCGCCATATTTTCTAAAATTTGGATACGTTTTTTATTGTTTTCGATGAGGTCATCGTAAGCTGAAAGAATAGCAACAATTTGTCTTTGTACTGAAATCGAAGGACATGGGAATAAAATTCGACGAACAATATCTTGATTTAGTGAAGCCATTGTTGCACCAAAGGCACACAAAGCATGCATCCAATCTTGGTGAGGTTGTGTCTTAAAATAGTACGATAAAAATCTAGAATCTACATTTTCAGTATTTAAACGAAGTCTCAAACAATCAGACCCTTGAACCCAACCAACTTGCTCGTCTTGGATATATGAATGTCTCTCTACTGCCCCTTTTCTTCCAAAAACAATATCATCTTTACATAGAATATGATTTTTCAGTTGCTCAGCTTTAAAGTCCGTTATAAATTCTAAATTGTCAGCTCTAATGTCACCAAATCCAATATTTCTAACATTGATTACTGGGGTTCCAGATTCTACATACTCACTAGCTTTTAGTTGAGTACCAAAAGGACCAGTTTGTAATGATGCTTCTTTAGAATCAATTAAGCTTCCAATTGATATAAAATTGAAATTCATATCAATCTCCTAAAAGCATCGTTAGGTTATTACTAATTAAATGACTCAATTTGATGGATTCATTTGTTAATCTAGTTAATTCTAATTTTAAATCGAGTATAGCTTCGGCAACTTCAGCACGAGTGAGTTTGACTAAGTCGTTATGCGCTTTTTCTTTTTCACGAATGGCTTTGTCTAAAACTTTTGCTTCATCCACAATCGCTTTAAAGAATGGTGTAAAGCTTGCTCTTAACTTCTTTTGCTTCCCATTCAAATCAGCAACTAAATCTTTAGTTACTGCCTGAGGGAAAGCTGTTATATAAGCATCAAAGCTCTCTTTTAAAGGTTTTAAGGCATGCCAATGTTCATTAAGTTCATCAACACTTTGAACAATCACTGCATCATCTTTTAACGCATTTTTGAGTTTTTTAAAGCTTGGCTCTACATGAGGAACTGTGGCTTCAAGTTTAGCCATCCCTTGTCTAGGCAATACATCTTTAAAATCATCTTGGCCTTGATGATCTTCAATTTCCTGCATCGCTTCTTTAATTTTTTTTGCTAAGTTCTCGCTATCAGGAAGTTCAAGCAAATAGTTATAACGAGCATTATCAGGTAAGTAAAAACCACAATGTTTAATGGCAATTTCAGCAATCGACTTTTCACGACGAGAGCCTCTAAGTTCATTAAATTCTTTTAGAATTGCATCTTCAGCAGCAGCGTATTTATTGTCAGCAAACTTTAAGAAGATCAAACCCAATACTGGAGTTGAATATTCGTTAGGCTTTAAGTCAGTGTTTGCACGTAAGCTATCTGCTGCTGACCAAAGCTGATCTTCTAACTGTTTTAACTCAATAAGGTTCATATCACTTCCAACAACATTTTTTTAATTAAGAATGAGGAGATTCTTGATTCCCCAAACAATTCAATCCCAAAAAAACTCTTTACCATTTGCTTCATAGATAAAGAAAAATTGCGCTTAGTGCGCTATTCTACAGAACGACTTAGCATCGAAGAAGCTAATAAATTAGTTTTCTTTTCTCAAATATATTTTGAGAAATACAAGAATCCATTTTTATAATCTAAAATACTCTTGGGACTTCTAAACAAGGTAAATATGGCTTAAATTAGCCCATGAAAAATGATCTTGCTGAAAGTTTTATAAGTTTAATTAAACTTTTGAATTAACTCATAACTTTTAGGCTAAAATTAATATTGTAAAAACCAAAAAATGAATAAATAAACGGAGAAATTATGATTAATCGTGGTCCAGAATGGGCTCGATGAGACTTACATGTGCATACCAAAGGCAAAGCTAAGAATGATCAATTTGGAAATATTAGTTTTGACCTACCCAAATAACATGCAAACTCAATCTGAACAAGCCCCCACCAACCATCCTTCCAACAACTTCCCTTTATCCACCTTATTCCCACTCAACAACCGCACCATTGCCCCATCCACCACAAACAAGAACATCTGTGCATCTGCTTTTGCAGCATTCATCTCCATTCTGACCAACAACATATAAATTTCACGAATCAACCAGTTTCGGTATTCCACCACCATCTCATATGCCTTTGGATAACGTGCTTTAATTTCAAAAACTGCCCGAAACAATAAATGGTACATCCCTTCTAAATCGGCATGCAGAAAGAAAATCCGTTTCAGCTTTTCACGCCCCGATAAATTTTTATTGGCATACAGAATTGAACGGACTTCTTTCTTCAGTGCCGTTCTCTGCAAACTCAACGTCATTTCAACCAAATGCTCTTTGGAGTGAAAGTATTTATAAAAGGTGCCTTTGGCAATTTTAGACTCATCAATAATCAGGTCGACCCCAACATGATGAAAGCCATCTTGGTTAAACAGTGTTTGCGAGGTATCCAAGACTTTTAAAGCACGATAAGTCAAAGCAAAAGGTGGCATATCATTTCCATGATTGAATAATTTTTGTTGTTGCTCAACCCGATCAAGCGGCCATTTATGCTGCAATAAGCAAAAAAAGGCATGCAAAGACCCGATAAGACGGCCTGAGCGTATCTCAAGTTTTATTGTTGATATGATTTTTTAGTCGTGACAAAGCACTGTCTGAATTACGAAGCGCATTCAAACCCTGTCAAAGACTAATGAAGAAGAATAAAAATACAGTGCATGGCCAACTCCTAAATCCTTCGGAATTCTGCCAAGACATAAAGATTATGGTGGCAGGGTGAAAGAGGGTTAGCAGACTGAACCTAAGAATCAGCACGCCCGAAGGCGTCCCCCTTTCGCCCTACCGCTACAAAAGGGGGACGAACGAGTCTACATCAAAAAAACAAGGTTTTTCAATGCACTTAGGAAACGGTCTGCTAAAACCGGCTGGCGATGTAGGCCAGCGCTTAAAGAATAATCGGTGAGTTTAAGGGTGTCAATCTTACACTTTGGGCCAAAGCAATTTTATTATTATTTTTCAATAAATTATATTGTTTATTATTTTTAAATTATGATGTAAATGTATTTTAATAATGAGCCAATCGGCTTAAAGCATCCTACTTTAAGCGACTTCAGTTTGCCCCACTTGGTGATAAGCACGATTAAAATAAACCAAGCTTTGATCATGTCCACTTTGTTGAACCGCCACAATACGACAAATAAAAATCGTATGCGTTCCCACTTCCTGAATTTGATCAATCTCGCAATCAAAATTCACCAAGGCATCATCCAAAACAGGCGCACCTGTTTCCAGTTCTGACCAAGCACCGTGTTTAAAACGTTCTTCGGGACTCAATTTAGACGAAAAGGCTTTAGAAATATGTTGATGATCTGCACTTAACACATTCACGCTTAAGATTTTATTGTCGACGAAATGTACATGTGAACTCGATGCCCGATTCATACACACCAATAAAGTCGGAGGCGTATCAGTGACGCTACATACAGCAGATGCAGTAAAGCCATAACGACCAGACATGCCAGTGGTGGTAATCACACTAACTGCACTGGTGAGTAAAGACATTGCATCTCTAAAATCTGTTGCTTCAACCATCACTTTATACCTCAATTAAACCCGATCTATTTTAAATGTGCTCAGGGCTACAATGTGCAGCCCTTAAGCCATCTAGGGGTCGTTAAATTAAGCGAGTTCTTTACGAACAATTTCTGCACCTGCACTTAATGCATTCAGCTTGCCACGTGCAACATCACGTGCCAAAGGTGCCATACCACAGTTAGTTGATGGATACAGCTTATCGGCATCGACAAACTGAAGTGCTTTACGTAAGGTATCGGCAACTTCTTCTGGCGTTTCAACCGTGTTGCTCGCCACGTCAATCGCACCAACCATCACTTTTTTACCGCGAATCAATTCAATCAGATCCATCGGCACACGCGAGTTATGACATTCGAGCGAGATGATATCAAGTTTTGATTGTTGTAGCTTTGGAAAAGCCTCTTCATATTGGCGCCATTCAGAACCAAGGGTCTTTTTCCAGTCCGTATTGGCTTTAATGCCGTAACCATAGCAAATGTGCACCGCAGTTTCACACTTCAAACCTTCAAGCGCACGCTCTAAAGTCGCCACACCCCAGTCATTTACTTCATCAAAGAACACATTAAAAGCAGGTTCATCAAACTGGATAATATCCACGCCCGCCGCTTCTAACTCTTTGGCTTCTTCATTCAGGATTTTGGCAAATTCCCATGCCAATTTTTCACGGCTTTTATAATGCGCATCATACAACGTATCAATCATGGTCATTGGCCCTGGCAACGCCCATTTGATTGGTTGATTGGTTTGCTGACGTAAGAACTTGGCATCTTCAACAAAAACAGGCTTTTGACGCGATACAGCACCGACCACAGTTGGTACACTGGCATCATAACGATTACGGATGCGCACCGTCTCACGTTTCTCAAAATCAACACCGGTAAGATGCTCAATAAATGTCGTCACAAAGTGCTGACGGGTTTGCTCGCCATCACTGACAATATCAATGCCTGCTACTTGCTGCTCATGCAAAGACAAACGTAAAGCATCCTGTTTACCTTCAATCAGACCCTGCTCTTGCAATTTCCATGGTGACCAAAGCTTTTCAGGCTCTGCCAACCAAGACGGTTTCGGTAAGCTACCCGCAGTCGACGTAGGTAATAATCTTTTCATCATCAATAACCTTATATTTTCAATAAATTAGTGCGCGTAACTTTTTTGCGAGTTGTTTTGTGCTGCATAACTGGCAGACCACTGTTCAAGCGTCTCGCGGTATGGTTTGATGAATTGTTCTTCAACAAATTTGCCTTGTTCAATCGCCAAACGACTACGTTCTTCTCGATCATATACAATGCGAGTCAGTGAATAATCTTGGTTGCTCAAACTTGGTTGATACGATTTGCCTGCCACTGAATTAGCATTGTAAATTTCAGGACGGTAAATCTTCTGGAAGCTTTCCATGGTACTGATAGTGCTGATCAACTCCAGATTGCTGTAATCCGCCAACAAATCCCCAGAGAAATAGAAGGCCAACGGCGCAACACTATTTGGCGGCATGAAATAACGCACCTTTAAGCCCATTTTTTGGAAATACTCATCCGTTAATGAATATTCATCTTGCAAATATTCCGTCCCCAATACTGGATGCTGATTTTCAGTACGTTGATAGACCTTGCTGCTGGAAACACTGAGGCAAATCACAGGTGGCTTTTTAAAGTTTGCCTTGTAAGTCTCTGACTCAATAAAGCTCTTAAACAAGTTGCCATGTAAGTCGCCGAAGTTCTCTGGTGTGCTAAATCCAGACTGATTTTTATTATGGTCAAGCAATAGCACACTGAAATCATAGTCACGTACATAAGAAGAGAAATTATTGCCCACAATACCTTCAATACGCTCATTGGTTTTTTGATCAACAATATTGGTTTTCAAGATTTCAATTAAAGGAAGTGGATTGGCATTGCTTGCCGCATCCACCTTCATTTCAACCGAAATGATTTCCAGCTCAACTTTATAACGATCAGCAAAAGGATTATCCCAATGCGCCAAAGCATTAAAGCGATTGTCGATCATCTTTAAGGTGTTGTGCAGATTCTGTTGGCGACTCTCGCCTCTTGCCAAATTCGCAAAGTTGGTTGTGATACGTGTATTTTCTGATGGGGTGTAGTTCTCATCAAAATCAATACGCTTAATCGTAAATGCAAACTCTTTACTCATTTTAATCTGCCACCCTAATTTCCGAGATAAATCTAAATTTCTTTATAGAGTGATTTATACCGCAATCATTAGCTGAATAAAAATGATTTAATCTAACCTCAAAATGAATGAAATTCATGTTAAGAAATTCACTAAGGTGAAAATCGCTCAACAAGGTCTGTGCAATCAGGCGGACAGTAGAGCTCAGCCCGATCACCTTAGGAAAAATTTGCTGCTTTCCGTTGAAGTGAAATCATTAAATAAAGTCACAAAGAAAGTTTTATGATCAGTTTTATTTGTCACAACATAACCGATGAGCTATAAAAAACCGCTTTTTCTCGCGGTTTAAAACAGAACTCAACCTACACACTTGGTTAAGATGCTGGAATTAATGCAAATTTTTCCGATATTGGATAAATCCTGCATTCACGGCCATGCTATCGTAAAGCATTCGTGCTTGGTAATTGGTTTCATGAGTTAGCCAATAAACACGTGAGCATTCTCTTTCAGCCGCCTTTTGGTAAACAGCTTCTATCAACTTACGACCTAAACCTTTTATCCGTGAATGTTGATCAACAAATAAATCCTGTAAATAACAGTAATCACCTGTAGTCCACGTACTTCGATGAAAAATAAAATGCACAAAGCCAATCAAAGTATCTTGATCCCCCACCACTAGACAGTACATATCTTCATTTGGATCAAGTAATCGAGAAAATGTTTTTTCCGTCACCTTATGATCAATCTCGACCTTATAGAAAGCCTGATAGCCTTGCCATAACAACAACCAGTTTTGATAATCTTGCTGCTCCAGCGCTCTGAGCTTCATGCCAGCGCCTCCATATTAGGATGGTGTCTAAACATCATAGTTTTGTCTTTTATAAAGCCGAGTGCCAATTTAAACTTTTCATCTAGACCAATTTTTTGATAATTCAATCCGCTCATTTGGTCAAAATGTGACTCATCTCTCTAAACCATAAGTCTAAGATTTACTAGAACTTTCTACAACTTTCACACAATAAATCATCAAAGTCGGCTTGATTTGTACATTTTGAAACATTAGTTCAACCAAAATACCGTCTAAATTAAAGTAAAATTCATGAACTAACTTCTTCAACATCAGTGTTAAGGCGATCCCTTGCCGTACTGATGTGCCTTTATTGCGCCTGTATCATCATTTAAATTCTTTCTCTCTATATCGCTTGTCATATAGAGCGTCATTTAATTTTTAAGGTAAATTGAATGAAAAAATTTTGGAAATATTTATTAGTACTACTCGTAGTATTAATTATTATTGCAATTGCCTTTCTTTTTAGACCAGTTGCGTCTAAGGCAATTAAAACCACCAGTAACGAACCAACTGTCGATGTTGTACTCATCGGCGGCGGGATCATGAGTGCCACTTTAGGTACTTACCTCAACGAATTACAACCCGACTGGAATATCCGCATGTATGAACGTCTTGATGCTGTTGCACAAGAAAGTTCAAACGGTTTCAACAACGCGGGTACAGGCCACTCAGGCTTTATGGAAATGAACTATACCGAAGAAAAAGACGGTAAAATGGACATTTCTAAAGCTGTAAACGTGGCAGGTCAGTTTGAAATTGCCAAACAGTTCTGGGCATACCAAGTGAAGCAAGGTGTACTCGAAACACCAAATACCTTCATTAACCCAGTACCCCACATTGCTTTCGTATGGGGCGATAACGTGAATTTCATGGAAAAGCGTTATGCAGCCATGGTTCAAAACCCGTTATTCGCTGGCATGAAATTGAGTGAAGACAAAGCTGAAATTCAACAATGGGCACCATTGGTGATGGACGGTCGTGATCCTCAACAAAAAGTGGCTGCAACTCGTATGGACGTTGGTTCTGACGTGAACTACGGTGCAATCACCAAGCAGTTGATTGGCAACCTTGAAAAGAGTCCAAACTTCAAACTCAGCACTTCAACTGAAGTGACGGGTATCAGCAAAAACGATGACAACACTTGGTCTGTGGCTTTCAAAGATTTGAAATCTGGCAAAGTTGATCATGTGAAAACACGCTTTGTGTTTATTGGTGCAGGCGGTGCTGCAATTAAATTATTGCAAATGACTGGCTTACCAGAAGCGCAACAATATGCTGGCTTCCCTGTAGGTGGTGAGTTCCTTGTAACTGACAACCCAGCAGTAACAGCAAAACACACAGCGAAAGTCTATGGTCGTGCTGATCTTGGCGCGCCTCCGATGTCTGTACCACATATCGATACTCGTTATATCGACGGTAAAAAATATGTGTTGTTTGGCCCATTCGCAACTTATTCAAACAAGTTCCTGAAAAATGGTTCACAGCTTGATTTGCTTGCATCGACCAACAAAAACAACGTGTTGCCTATGGCTGCAATTGGTCTACAAAATGCTGATCTTGTTCAGTACCTCGTAAGCCAAGTGTTAATGTCTGATGCAGATCGTTTCAATGAGTTGAAAAAATACTACCCTGAAGCTGATCCAAAAGACTGGCATTTACAACAAGGTGGTCAACGCGTTCAGATCATCAAAAAAGAGCCGGGCAAACCTGCTAAATTGCAATTCGGTACAGAAATCTTTGCATCTAAAGATAAGTCTGTAACTGCATTGTTAGGTGCTTCTCCGGGTGCGTCTACATCACCTTACATCATGCTTAACTTGCTTGAAAAAGCATTCCCTGAGCAAACCAAAGGTGTATGGAATGCTAAGTTACATGAAATCGTACGTTCTTATGGTAAAGACCTTTCAACCGATCCAGCGTTGTTAGATCAAATCCGTCAGTACTCAAGTTCAACTTTAGGCTTGAACTATACGACTCCAGCAAACTTAGTTCCTGCTAAGAAAGTTGTTAAAGCTGAAGCTGTTGCTCAATAAGTAACGCTAAGCACATCAAAAAGGGAGGAGTTTCAGCTCTTCCCTTTTTCTTTATTTGTATGTTTTAAATCTACGCCTTATGTCCTCTGCTGTACCTCATTCTGCTTTTGCTGCATTTGCCAGTCGTGACTTCACGTTATTGACCATCAATCAATGCTGCCTAACGTTTGCGGTGCTGATTCAGGAAGTGCTGATCGCGTATTATCTATATCAAATTACCAAGAATCCGCTTATCCTCGGCTTGGTCGGGATCATGGATTTTTTGCCCTTTCTCGTCCTCTCTTTGTGGGGTGGTTATATTGCTGACCGTTTTAATCGGCAGCGTATTTTGCAGATCAGCTTTAGCTTTGCCATCCCCTTATCATTTGCTTTGTGGATAAGCTTTGATCTTTTCCACACTCAAACCATCAGTGCAAATTTATTATTAATCTCATGCTTGAGTATTCTGTTTTTATTTGGCTGTATTCGCGGCATATACAGTCCCTGCTTTAATTCTTTACGTCCTTTTGTCGTACCGGAGCATTTGTATACCAATGCCGCCACTTGGACCAGCATGTGCTGGCAAGCCAGTGGTATTCTCTCTCCCGTCATTGGTGGCTTCCTGTTGGCTCATCTGGATTTAGATATTACGTTTAGCGTCATCGTGGCACTTTTTTTAAGTGGTAGTATTGCCCTCTGGTGTTTGCAAAAACGAGATTTTCCTCAAATCCAAACAGAGTCAGTAACTCAGAGTCTAAAAGAAGCGCTGCATTTTATTTTTAAAACTAAAATTATTTTTTGGGCGATGTTTCTCGATATGAGCTCAGTTTTTTTTGGTGGCATCATCGCGCTCTTGCCCATTTTTGCCCAAGATATTTTACATATCGGTGCAGATGGTTTTGGTCTATTACGCGCGGCACCTGCTTTTGGCGCATTGGTGATGATGATCATTTTAATTCGCTATCCACCAAAATCTAGACCGTGGCAGATGATGTTGATAGCAGTGACAGGCTTTGGCCTGTGTACCTTGTTATTTGCTGTTACCAGACAGCTGTATTTTTCAGTCGCAGTTCTCATTATTATGGGAGCATGTGACAGTATAAACATTGTCATTCGTCAAACGATTCTGCAACTGATTCCACCCAAGGACATGCTTGGACGTGTCGCTGCCATTAATGGCATTTTTGTCACCTCGAGTAATGAGCTTGGTGCGTTGCAATCCAGTGTGATGACGCGCTTTTTCAGCGTGATTCCTGCAATGTTGATGGGTGGTTCACTGTCTTTGCTCTGCGTTGTCTTAACCAAGCTCAAGACCAAAGATTTATTGAAGTTCCGTTTTTAATCCCCGTATTAAACAAATAGTTATTTTAAAATTCAATGTCATATGAAACATACTTTGCCCGCGTCTTCAGGCCTCTCTAAATTTATTATTTTTTCCGTTTTTGTATGGCTGGTCTTGCTGTGGCTGCAATCGACCTATATCGTCATTATCGGTGGGCATGCCTATCTATTCTGGACCTCGTTTGGCCTTTTGATATTGAACATTCTGAGCTTGCGCCCAACGATTTTAAAAAACCGAATTGCTTTGGTGACGACCGCTGCCTTGCTGATTTATCTGGTGTTTAACTCACTGTTTTGCACCTATTTGATGATTGCCTTCTATTGTATTTTCTACCTCTATTCAGATGAATATAAGAATAAACGCGCCATTAAATTGATCAGCTTATTCTTGATCATGATCATCTTTGCGATCTACCAGACCCAATCGCTGCATGAACTCAAAAGCCACTATGAAACCTATGAAACGGGTGAAACATGGCAAAAATATGGCGCCTTATAATCAGGCCAATAAAAAACCTCACTTCACGTGAGGTTTTTTATTATTCAGCAGACTAATCTTGAGAGTCTGGATACAAAGGACGATTTCCGGGACTAATACGATTGATATGCAAGAAAGTCATATGCCGTTCGTACTTATCAAGAATGTCGTTAATCACCTGTTCTTTGGTGTATCCAACCAGATCATTGTCCTGCGAACCCTCATACAAGAAGGTTTCCAGACGGTAGTAGAACTGCTTACCGCGTTTACCACGTTCACTGAAGTTAGGCGCGATATAACGTACCGGCCAAATTTGATAAACGAAGTTGTGCTCTTCTTCCAAGTAGATGGTTAAATCTAAATGATAGAGTGCATCGTTGTCTTCCAATGCTGTTTGGGTGACATCGACTTGCATACCACGTTTAACCAGTTCATCGGCAACTGTGCGTACTGCAGGCTCACAGACACTATCAAGCATGCGTTGGGTTTCACTGGTACCTGGGTGATGCATCACACGGGCTAAACGCTTTTTCCAGTTCAGGATATCCACGTTTCCGACCACGGGCGCTGCATTCATACTACGACTCGCCTTCCGATAATCTTCCAGACGCAAAGACTTGTACAGACCCGCCATCACCAACAACATGACAAAACTAAAGGGTAAGCCCATGATTACCGTAGCACTTTGTAGCGCGGTAATCCCGTTTGCCATCAGCATTGCCAAGGTGAGCAAGCCAATTGCCGTTGCCCAAAACACTCTTAACCAGCGTGGCGCATCATTATCAACATTGGAAAATTTAGTGGTGAAGTTCCCTAAAACCAACGCACCAGAATCGGCAGAGGTTACATAGAACAACAGACCTGTAATCGTCGCCACACCTGCAATAAATGCAAACCACGGATATTGCGCCAATAGGTCATAAAAACCATGCGCAGGATCAGTTAGAACCGTTTGAGCCAGTGCCGTATTGCCTTCAAAAATGACGTTATATAAAGCACTGTTTCCAAAAATAGATAACCATGTGATGGTAAACAACAATGGAATAATTAAGGTACCGCAAACAAATTCACGAATGGTACGACCACGGGAAATCCGCGCCAAGAACAGACCGACAAAAGGTGACCAAGCTACCCACCATGCCCAGAAGAACAAGGTCCAGCTATTCATCCAATCCTTAGGCTGATCAAAGGCAAAACTTTCCAAGGCCAAACTTGGGAATCGACTGATGTAGTCACCAAAGTTTTGTACCAATGCATTGAGTAAAAATCCGGTATTGCCCAAGAACAAGACAAACAACATTAAGCCAATTGCGGCAAAAATATTGATTTCAGATAAAACCTTAATACCTTTATTGACCCCAGCTGTCACCGAAATAATGGTGACAATCACAGCAACCAAAATCAGTGCCGACTGAATCAACAGGTTTTCAGGCCAACCAAATAAGACATGCAAACCATAATTGATCTGGACGACGGCGATACCACAGGTGGTGGCAATACCAAAGATGGTCCCGATAACTGCTGCAATATCTACACTATGCCCAATTGGACCATCAATTTTTTTACCAAAAATTGGGTAGAGCGCGGAACGAATGGTGAGAGGTAGGTTATAGCGATAACTAAAGTAGCCCAAGGCCATCCCGACCAGCGCATACATGCCCCAACCCGTTAAACCATAGTGGAACAGCGTCCAAACCATACCCTGACGCGCAGCTTCATAGGTTTGACCTTCACCCACAGGCGGATTCATATAATGAGATAAAGGTTCTGCAACAGAGAAGAACATTAAATCTGTTCCGATCCCCGCCGCAAACAACATCGCTGACCAACTGAGTAAGCTAAACTCAGGTTTGGAATGCTTAGGACCAAGTTTGATATCGCCATAACGTGAGCAAGCAATAAAAACCACAAAGATTAAATACAATGTTGCAGCTAATAGGTAATACCAGCTGAATTTATCACTGACCCAAGCCAGCACCACGTTGAGTAAATGGTTGGCAAAATCGTTAAATAAAATCGTAACAAGTGCAAATGTTAAAATAAGTAGAGCTGAAACATAGAAGACCACACGATTTAAATGGTCTTTATTCGCTAATGTAGCATCATCAACCGCTCTTGGATTATCTGTCGCCATACAATCCTCAGGGAGTTAGAGAAGAAAAAGAAAATATTCATCCACGTCTTTTCATCACGAGATCAATGAAAAGACATATCTGAATAGAAAATGAAAAACAAAAGTTATTTACCCGAATTACAATATTTCTGATTTTTCAGTGGTGTGATGTGATGACTGAGTTACCTGCGTTATCACTTGCGGTGGTGTAGGACTAAATTGATCCTGTTTCAGTGCTTTGGCCAAGCCAAACATATACAGCAAAATAATAACGGAGAATGGCAAACCACACAGCACCACAGCGCTTTGCATAGAGTGAAAACTCCCTGCCAACAGCAGCCCGATACTGACAATGGTAATCACCACAGACCAGAAAATTCGCAACCAAATCGGTGAGTCACTTTCATTGCTACCCCCTTTCGAGGACAGATTTGCGATCATGAGTGTACCAGAACCCACAGGGGTCAAAAACAATACGAAACAAATCACAACAACAATCCCAGCAACATAAGGATTGAATGGTAGAAATTCGAGAAGCTTAAATAAGGACAAAGCAGGATCGGTTAACACCAGATCACCTAAGATTTTTTGCTTTTGTTCCAAAATAAAATAGATTGCGGTGTTACCAAAAATCGAGATCCAAGCCAACGTAAAACCTAATGGAATCAGACAGACACCGAGCACAACTTCACGAATGGTACGGCCTTTGGAAATACGCGCAATAAACATACCTACGAATGGCGCCCATGCAATCCACCATGCCCAATAGAACACTGTCCATGAACCTAACCACTCACCTGCTTTGGCATTGTAGAGGTACATATCAAAGCTCTTCGCTAGAAAATGATCGAGATAATCACCCACGTTCTGTACTAATCCATTGAGCAAATGGTTGGTTGGTCCTGTAAGGAATACAAACAGCAAGAGCGCATAGAGCAAACGCAAATTGATACGCGATAACCAAGCCAAGCCCTTTTCAATCCCGACCACAGTGGTAATGGTCGCAACTGACATCATCAGCAACACCACCGTAATTAGAGTGGTTTGGTTATTTGGAATCTCAGGCAAGAGATAATGTACACCCGAAACCAGTACCAAAGCACCAATACCGAGATTCGTCACCAAAGAAATGACTGTGGCTAAAATCCCAAAACCATCGACAAAATCACCGATCAAACCATGAATACGTTCACCAAAGATTGGATACAGCGCAGAGCGCAACGCCAATGGCAAGTTCTGACGAAAAGCAAAATAACCGAGTGTCACACCCAATAAGGCATACAACACCCAACCATGAATGCCCCAATGTAAAAAGCTATACATCATGGCATCACGTGCGGCTTGAATGGTTCCACCCTGACCTTCTGGCGGTCGAATAAAATGGTCAACGGGTTCAGCTACACCGTAATACAGCAGCGCAATCCCGATTCCTGCGGAAAACAGCATCGACACCCAAGCCAGATAGCCAAACTCAGGTTTATCGTCATCTTTACCTAAAGGAATCTGCCCAACCCGAGAAAAAGCCAGCCATGCGACAAAACCTAAACAAACTACAATCACCAGCATGTAGTACCAGCCAAATAATTGATTGGCCTGCCCTTGTATATAGGTTAACCAGAACTGACTGCGCTGTGGAAACAACACAAACAATAGGCCAAAAATGCCGATACTGATTGCGGAGCTCCAAAAAACAAACAAATTTAAACGTATAGGTTCAGATGGGGACCCTTCATTACTTTCTGACACCATGTTCTTGCTCCTTGCAATTGGTGTTTTTTCTTAAAAAATAATGTGATAAGTGTTCAATTCTGCTTATCGCCTTATCCATAAGAATCTTTGATTTATTACGCTACTTCTATTCTTTCCAATCAAAAATTCATTGATTTTTACAGATTATACTTTTTATTGATTGAACGTTCAATCAATAAAAAGTATGATAAAAAAATGTTATGATGCTCTACATCGAGAAATGTTGAATAAAAAGCACCTTGGCAGGGCTTTAAATGGATAAGCATGACAAAGCGTAGAGTAAAACCAGAGCATGTGCGACGTGAAGAAATTATTAGCGCCGCATTTTATGTAATTTCTGAAGTGGGGTTATCCAATACCACCATTGCACAGATTGCAAAAAAGGCCGAACTATCGACTGGTATTGTGAGTCACTATTTTGGTGACAAACAGGGATTGATCAATACCTGTATGCAAGAAATGCTCAACGTTTTGCGTCAAAAGACTGACCAATACAAAGCCGAAGCAGATACGCATCCAGAAAGCCAGATCAAGGCCATTATTGATTCCAACTTCGATATCAGTCAGGTCAACAAACAAGCCATGCGGGTCTGGTTAGACTTTTGGTCTGCCAGTATGCACCTTCCCGAACTTGGACGTTTACAACGAATTAATGATCAACGCCTGTATTCCAACTTGAAACATTATTTTCTTATGTTGGTCGATGATAAACAACAGGCAAGCATCGCTGCTCGCGGATTAGCAGCTTTGATTGACGGATTATGGTTACGCGGCAGTTTAAGTAGTCACGACGAGTTTGACAGCCAACTGGCCCGTTCCATTGCTTACGATTATGTAAAAACGCAAATTCAATTTGCGAACAAGCCTTTGCAGGAGAAACAGAATGAGTGATGCACAAGTTCACCAGTTATATATCCACGGACGTTATGTCGCAGCGACCAGTGGCAAAACATTTAACAGCATTAACCCTGCCAACGGTGAAGTGATCGCAACACTTCAACAAGCATCACAACAAGACATTGAAGCGGCTGTTCAAAGCGCACAACAAGGCCAAAAAATCTGGGCAGCGATGACGGCGATGGAGCGTTCACGCATCTTACGTCGTGCAGTTGATATCTTACGTGAACGTAATGACGAACTTGCCCAGCTCGAAACCCTCGATACCGGTAAAGCCTATAGCGAAACCTCAACTGTGGATATCGTAACAGGCGCAGATGTACTCGAATACTACGCAGGTCTTGCAACCGCGATTCAAGGCGAGCAAGTGCCACTGCGCGAATCAAGCTTCTTTTATACTCGTCGTGAACCCCTCGGTGTAGTGGCTGGTATCGGTGCTTGGAACTATCCAATTCAAATCGCCATGTGGAAATCTGCGCCTGCCCTAGCAGCGGGTAATGCCATGATTTTCAAACCAAGCGAAACCACCCCACTGACTGCATTTAAACTTGCTGAAATCTATACCGAAGCGGGCGTACCAGACGGCGTATTTAACGTGGTCCAAGGTGCGGGTCGTGATATCGGTCAATGGTTAACTGAACATCCTGTGATTGAAAAAATCTCGTTCACGGGTGGTGTCGAAACAGGCAAGAAAGTGATGGCCAGTGCTGCGGGTTCAACCTTGAAAGAAGTCACGATGGAGCTGGGCGGTAAATCCCCCCTGATTATTTGTGATGATGCCAACCTCGACCGCGCTGCGGATATCGCAGTGATGGCAAACTTCTTTAGCTCAGGTCAAGTCTGCACCAATGGTACCCGTGTGTTTGTACCAAAAGCCTTGCTTGCTGACTTTGAAGCAGCCGTTGTGGAACGGGTAAAACGTATCCGTATCGGTGATCCGATGGCTGAGCAAACCAATTTCGGACCTCTCACCAGTTTCCCGCATATGGAAAAAGTGTTGTCTTTCATTGAGTCAGGCAAACAGCAAGGTGCAAAACTGTTGATCGGTGGTGGCCGTGCCACTGAAGGCGACTTAGCCAAAGGTGCTTATGTACTCCCGACGGTATTCAGCAACTGCCAAGATGATATGGCAATTGTGCAAGAAGAAATCTTTGGCCCAGTGATGAGCATTCTCAGCTATGAAACTGAGGAAGAAGTAATCCGTCGTGCCAATGACACCACCTTTGGCTTAGCCGCAGGTGTTGTGACACAAGACATCACCAAAGCGCATCGCATGATTCATCAACTTGAAGCAGGTATCTGCTGGATCAATACCTGGGGCGAATCGCCTGCGGAAATGCCAGTCGGTGGCTACAAGCAATCTGGTGTTGGCCGTGAAAATGGCTTAACCACTTTGGGTCATTACACCCGTATCAAATCCGTTCAAGTTGAGTTGGGTGAGTATCACAGCATTTTCTAATGCCCTTAGCTTTCACCCTCAAAATTAATCCTCAATGCCGAGCAATCCCATGATTGCATCGGCATCCTCAAGAATAGAAAAAGGGATAACGATGAATACTCAAGCATATGACTACATTATCATTGGCGCAGGATCTGCCGGAAATGTGCTCGCAACACGTCTGACTGAAGACAAAGACGTGACTGTTTTATTATTGGAAGCAGGTGGTCCAGACTACCGTTTAGATTTCCGTACTCAAATGCCAGCTGCTTTGGCTTTTCCTTTACAAGGTCGTCGCTATAACTGGGCCTATGAAACCGATCCTGAACCACACATGAACAATCGCCGTATGGAGTGTGGTCGTGGTAAGGGCTTAGGTGGTTCTTCTCTGATTAACGGCATGTGCTATATCCGTGGTAATGCCATGGACTTGGATCAGTGGGCAACAATGAAAGGTCTGGAAGACTGGACCTATGCAGACTGCTTGCCGTATTACAAAAAAGCCGAAACTCGTGATATCGGTGGTAATGACTACCACGGTGACAAGGGTCCAGTATCCGTCGCAACCCCTAAAAATGGCAACAATGTCTTATTCCATGCCATGGTTGAAGCAGGCGTACAGGCAGGTTACCCACGTACCGATGACTTAAATGGTTATCAACAAGAAGGCTTTGGCCCAATGGACCGTACTGTGACCCCAAAAGGTCGCCGTTCTAGTACAGCCCGTGGTTATCTGGATCTAGCCAAAGGTCGTCCGAATTTGACCATCGTCACGCATGCCACCACCAACCGCATCCTGTTCAATCAAAAACAGGCCGTGGGTGTGGAATATATTATTGGTGCAGACAAAGCCAATATGAAACAGGCACAAGCGAAACGTGAAGTCTTGCTCTGTGCAGGTGCAATTGCATCGCCACAAATCTTGCAACGCTCAGGTGTGGGTGAAAGCAACTTCCTGAAATCGATGGATATTGATGTCGTGCATGACTTGCCGGGCGTAGGTGAGAACCTGCAAGACCACTTAGAAATGTACTTGCAATACCAATGTACGCAACCTGTATCACTCTACCCTGCACTGCAATGGTATAACCAGCCTGCAATCGGTGCTGAATGGTTATTCAATGGCACTGGCGTTGGCGCGAGCAATCAGTTCGAAGCGGGTGGCTTTATCCGTAGCTCGGAAGAGTTTGACTGGCCGAATATCCAATATCACTTCTTACCTGTTGCGATTAACTACAACGGTAGTAATGCAGTAAAAGAGCATGGCTTCCAAGCCCATGTCGGTTCAATGCGCTCACCGTCGCGTGGTCGTATCAAGCTGAAATCAAAAGATCCGTTTGAGCATCCAAGTATTCTGTTCAACTACATGTCAACTGAACAAGACTGGCGTGAATTCCGTGATGCGATCCGTATCACCCGTGAAATCATGGCGCAACCTGCACTTGATCCATATCGTGGTGAAGAAATCAGTCCGGGTAAACATATCCAAACCGATGCAGAACTAGATGAATTCGTCCGCACCCATGCCGAAACAGCATTTCACCCATCATGTAGCTGTAAGATGGGCGAAGACGATATGGCCGTAGTCGATGGTCAAGGTCGCGTTCATGGCGTACAAGGCTTACGTGTGGTTGATGCTTCCATCATGCCACTGATCATTACTGGTAACCTGAATGCCACCACCATTATGATCGCAGAAAAAATTGCCGATAAAATCCGTGGCAAGAAACTCCCTCGCTCTGAAGCGGGTTATTACAAAGCGGGTACAGCACCTGTACGTCAAGCGCCGTTACGTCCAATACTATAAGGAAGATATTCCTCAGGGGATACCCGAAGCTCAGCTTCGGGTTTCACTTCATTCAGGGAGAAATGATGAAAAAAACTTTATTCTTAATTGCACCTTTGGCTTTTTACTTTCAAAGCACCCACGCCACTGAAACCCCTTCACCCTACTCGGCCAATATCACTGCGGCCAGCCAATACGTTTCTCGCGGTTTTCAACAAACTTGGGGTAAACCTGCCTTACAAGGTGGACTGGATTACAACCATGCCAACGGTTTTTATGCAGGGACTTGGGCATCGACGGTAAGTGATCATTTTATTCGGGATGCCTCGGTCGAGTGGGATGTATATACTGGCTATAGCCACAGTTTTGGTGATATCACCGTTGGCACCAAAGTCGCTTATTACTATTATCCTGGGGCAAAAACCACTGCGGATACCGGCCATACCCGTTTTGATTATGGGGAAATTATCCCTGAGATCAGCTATGGGCCACTCAGCGTTAAATATGCGATGACCTATACCCAAGATTATTTCGGCAATAACTCGGATACTTTGGGCGTCGGCAACAATAAGCATTCACGTGGCTCGGGGTATTTGGATGTCAATTGGCATCAACCGATTACGCAAGGTTGGTCTGTCGATGCCCATTATGGCAACCAACGCATTAAAAACTTTTCTGCAGCCAGCTTCCAAGATGCCAGTTTTGCCGTCAACAAAGAACTGCCATATAACCTTTCAAGCAGCTTGACCTATAGCAAAGCATGGGATAAAGACGGTTTTTATCAGCAATACAGCAATGGTAATCCCAACGCCAAAGTATCGAATCCGATTGATTCAACCGTAACCCTGTCATTGACCAAAAGTTTCTAATCCAAACGGGATCAAGACTTCTGACATAAAAAAGCCGCTTCATTGAAAGCGGCTTTTTAGAATCTTGAATATTAAGGCTTGATCAGTTCAATCGTTGAACCTGCACGTTTTGGATCAATCAAAATCTTGGCATGTTGCTCTGGGTCGCGCAGCGCCTCAAACGCATTGCCGACGCCTTCCAAACCGACCACACCCGTGATCAATGGTGAACAATCAACTTTACCTTCCGCAATCATATGCAGGGTGTCACGGAACTCAAGTGGGGTATAACCCAGCACATACTGGATTTCTAATTCTTTATTGATCGCCAACGCAGGTTCGATCTTATCACTTTGCATACAAACCCCTACTCCGACAATACGTGAGAATAAAGGTGCACCCTCCAAGATCTGCTGCATGATCCCAGCCACACCCACGCATTCAAAAATCACCGGACGTTTTGGCAGTAACCCGAGTTTATCCCCGACACGCATGGCATTCACCCACGGTAATGAGTAGGTCTGAACCTTATCAAAAATCCCCATGCCCATATTAATCGCTTCTGAGACATTGCCCAATAAGCCAAGCTCTTTCCAACTGCTAAATGGCGATTGCTGTTTAGGATCAATCAAGATATCTGCACCACACTGCTCGGCCAAGCGACGGCGATTCGGTGAAAAATCACTGGCGACTACGGTTTTGACACCCGCTGCTTTGAGCATAATAATCACACCCAAACCCACGGGACCACAGCCAATCACAATCGCTGGCTCATTTTTCTTGATTCGACTACGACGTACTGCATGCAGCGCAACAGCCATCGGCTCAGTCAGTGCGGCACTGTCCGCATCTAAACCATTCGGCACTTCAAACATCAAACTGGATTGCACTAAGACCTGTTCTGCATAACCACCTGAAGCACTCGGTGACAGCCCCGTCGGCACATAGCCTTGTGGATCGACATTTAATAAGGGCATGGCACAAACCAAAGTATCGGCTTTCAATTTACGGCGTGTTTTTGGACCGTAATCCAAGACTTTGCCGCAGAACTCATGCCCGAAAACCAATTTATCCGAGGACTTTGCCACCCCATTAAAGCCAACTCGCGCTGCCAAATCATGCATATGATCACAGTGATGCTGCATGTGTAAATCAGAACCACAGATACCGCAACGTACCACTTCAAGTAAGACTTGCCCCTTTGCAGGAACCAATTGAAGGCTGTCTTCCAGTTTTAACTCAGCGTTATGACAAATCAGAGATTTCATAGGATGCTTTCCTTTTTTGTTTTATTCCCATTGTTCGCTTTTAGCACTTTGACCCGTTGCTGTACCAAGCAAACAACACATGACTCAATCCTGACAAGGATAATTGTCAAAAACTATGACCTAAATATCAATATATCGCAGTAATAAAGTCAGCAAATGATGTATTTTAAAATCGCTCAATTGATTCAAAAAAAGTTTAAAAATTATTCTCTTTTAACTTCAAATAGATGAATCTATTTTTCTAAATTGCTTCCCTATTTTTATTAAAACAATCAAATTTAAACCTTGCATTTAATAGTGTCTTTATGACACTATATATTTACTGGCTTTAAGCCACTATAAAAGAGAAATTAAAAATGACGATTCAACTTATGACAACTCAAGCCAATGTTCCCATCGAGTTTTTGCAGTTTTCAGGTGGTGAACGTCATATTCAACTACAACCTGAGTTATTGAACCAATTACAAGCTGACACGCAGATCAAAGCCTCACTTCAGAACAGTACAGATGTGATGGATTATCTATTATTGGAAAATGTGTTACTAGAACAAGGCACTCGCCTTTCGGTGGAAATCCCTTATTTTCCCTATGCACGTCAAGACCGTATCTGTGCACAAGGTCAGGCCTTCTCTCTAGATTTAATGACCAAGCTATTGAATAGCAATAGCGAAAAATTTGTGGGACAACGTCAGAAAATTGTGGTGTGGGATTGCCATAGCCCAGTGACCCTTGAGCTGTTACGCAAAAATACCAGCTTCCAACAGGTAATCAATATTGAACCGATTGAGATTATCCAGCAAAGCCCAGCATTAATGCAGATTTTAAGCGCCGACAATACGGTATTGATCTGCCCTGATGCAGGTGCAATACAACGCACCCAAGCGATTGCAAACGGTATCAATCCGAAACGCCAACAGACCATTGAAGTGATTCACTGTGAAAAGAAACGTGATCCAAGCACTGGCAAAATTAGAACAACGGCGGTGGATAGCCCTGATTTGACAGGAAAAACAGCCGTGATCACCGATGATATTTGCGATGGTGGTGCCACCTTTATTGGTATTGCCAAACAACTACGCAGCCTAAATTGCCAAAACATTATTTTGTATGTCACCCATGGCATTTTTAGCAAAGGTCTCGCGGTATTTGATGGCTTGGTCGATCAGCTCTTTACCAGCAATAGCCTGCCACAAGCAGAAGCAAGCAAACTCAATATCATCAATTTTCAAAATCAAGATTAAAGCAAAAGGCCGATAAAAATGAGTATTAAAATTAACCCACTCAATGCAATTGATTTCTATAAAGCAGACCACCGTCGCCAGTATCCAGTGGGAACTGAATACGTCTATGCCAACTTTACCCCGCGTTCATCACGTTTAGCCAAAATGCTGCCTGACTTTGATGACAAGATTGTGTTCTTTAGTCTGCAAGGCTTTATCAAACACTTTCTGATTGAAACTTGGAATGAAGGCTTCTTCAATCAAGCTAAAGCCAAAGTGGTGGCAGCCTATAAACGCCGTATGGACAACGCTTTAGGTGAAGGTGCTGTGCCCGTCGAGCACATCGAAGCCTTGCACGATCTTGGTTATTTACCATTAAAAATTAAAGCCTTGCCAGAAGGTAGCCGCGTCAATATCAAAGTACCAGTATTGACCATCATCAATACTGATCCGAATTTCTTTTGGTTAACCAACTATATTGAAACCGTGCTCAGTGCCGAACTCTGGAAAAGCTGTACCACCGCCAGCATTGCCTATGAATACAAACGCTTGTTGACCCAATATGCAGAAAAAACAGGTGCACCTTTAGACTTTGTTGCTGTTCAAGGCCATGATTTTAGTAGCCGTGGGATGAGTGGGATCTATGATGCAGCCCAATCAGGCGTGGGGCACTTGACCAGTTTTATCGGTACCGATTCAGTTGCATCAATTGACTATGCTGAAGAATATTATAACGCCACTGGTGTCATCGGTGTTTCAGTGCCTGCAACAGAACACAGTGTGATGTGTATGGGCAGTGAAGAAAGTGAAATCGAAACCTTTAGACGCCTGATCTGTGAGCTTTATCCTGCTGGGGTAGTCAGTATCGTTTCAGATACTTGGGATTTCTGGCGTGTGATTACCGAGTTTAGCGTGGAATTAAAAGCAGAGATTTTAAAACGCCAACCGAATGCCCTCGGACTCGCCAAAGTGGTGTTTCGCCCTGACTCAGGTGATCCCGTGAAAATTATCTGCGGCGATCCTGATGCTGAGCGAGATAGTCCTGCTTATAAAGGTGCAGTGCAATGTTTATGGGAGATTTTTGGCGGCACAGAAACAACGCAAGGCTATAAAGTACTGAATGAGCGTGTTGGCTTAATCTATGGTGACTCAATTACCCTAGAACGTGCACAAAATATCTTAAAAGGTTTGGAAGCCAAAGGCTTTGCTTCCAACAATCTGGTTTTTGGAATTGGCAGCTATACCTATAACTATTTGACTCGCGATAGCTTTGGTTTTGCTGTAAAAGCCACGTGGGGGCAGGTCAATGGCGTCGGTCGCGAACTGTTTAAAGATCCAGTGACCGACTCGGGTGTTAAAAAATCAGCCAAGGGCTTATTACGGGTTGAACAAACCGAAAATGGTTTTGAGCTCTTTGATCAACAAAGCTTTGAACAGGAGAAGATGGGGGCACTGCAAACAGTATTTGAAAATGGTCAATTGTTAAGAGAATGCTCGCTCGATCAAATTCGGGAGAGATTGGTCTAAGCAATATCAAGACCTCTAATTTGCAGTTCATCTACGTTACATCATGACAGGCGGCATGAATGCCGCCCATTTAACAATCTTGCACGAAATTCAGAATGCTATTTTGAACTGGGCTCAGGATGCAGCATCAACTAACCGCAGCAATGAACAGTTTTTGCTTAGGCCTTATCCCCAAAAGTATGCAATTGCCAATACACAAAAGTTTTGATTTCTCGATGACGAATGTTGCTATGCCGAAACAAGCTAAACTGTTTTTTCATTTATAAACAGCACATTCAAATCTATAAAAACCTTTATACTTGATTCACTCATCCATGAGATAACACCAAATGACCTATACGTCCGAACAGGAATACCTTGCCCACTACCAAAAAACAGACTATGACACCCCACTGTTTACGGTCGATATGGCAATTTTTTCTGTGGCAAAAGGTCAATTACAAGTCTTAATGATTCAGCGCTCCAACTTTCCCGAAAAAGGCAAATGGGCGCTACCGGGTGGCTTTGTCGATTTAAAAACCGACCCAGACTTAATGGCAACGGCACACCGCAAACTACTTGAAAAAACAGGGATTCATTCCCCTTACCTAGAACAAGTCGAAACCATTGGCAATCAACATCGTGATCCACGCGGCTGGTCGATTACCGCTTTATATTTTGCCCTGATTGATTTTGACAAATTTGAAATTCAAGCAAGTCACACCACTGAGCATAGTCAATGGCTTCCGATCGATCAAGCATTACAACTGGATTTAGCCTTTGATCATCAACAACTGCTCCAACTCGCTTATGATCGCCTTGGCAACAAAACCCGTTACACCGCTCTACCCGCCAGTCTCATGCCTGAGCTTTTTACCCTGACCGAATTACAAACCATTTATGAAATTATTTTAGGTCATACATTAGAAAAGAAATCATTCAGACGGCGTATGCAGGAAGCAGGTGCAGTTGAAGAAACAGGACAGCAAAAAATTGTCGGCAAGCGCCCTGCTCAATTGTTTCGCTATGCACTGGAAAATTATAACTTCACCTTTCCACGTATGTTGGAAACGCCACGCAACAACGCTGAAAATGAAAAGAGCTAAGATATTTCTAGCTTAGCTCCAATTACTGATCGTTTAAGTTTACTTCCACGTTTGACGAATTAAGTCCACCGCTTTTTCAGCAATCATAATCGTCGGTGCATTGGTATTACCATTCACCACGGTTGGCATAATGGAGGCATCAATAACTCGCAGTCCCTCAATACCATAGACTTTCAGTTCAGGATCAACCACGGCCATCTCATCCACACCCATTTTACAACTGCCGACTGGGTGATACACCGTATCGACACGTTGGCGTAAAATCTCACGAATTTCATCATCAGACTGCACATTGGCGGTAAACATATCCTCTTTAATTTTTTCACTTAAAGCGGGTGCGTTCATTAACTTTTGCGTGACTTTATAACCATCGACCATATCCTGAAGATCTTGTTCATCCTCAAGGAATTTAAAGTCAATCAGCAATGGATCATCCACATGTTTACCACTGAGTTTGACTGAACCACGCGCACGCGGATTCAACAAACAGACGTGGCATGAAATCCCGTGTCCCATATGCATGGTGCGCGCATGGTTATCCACCACCGCAATCACGAAATGCAGTTGTAGATTTGGCTTATCCAGCTCAGGACGAGTTTTTAAGAAACCACCACACTCAGCAAAATTGGTGGTGATCAAACCGCGACGCTCTTTACGATAACGTCCAATCTGCTTGACTAGATCTAGGCTTCCACCCACTGACACCCCAAAGGTTCCCTCCATTTGCTTGGTCTTATAAGCAAAAATAAAGTCTGGATGGTCATGCAGGTTTTCACCCACACCCGCCAAATCTTTAACAACGGGAATACCGTGCTTTTCAAGCTCTTGACGTGGGCCAATACCAGATAGCATCAAGATTTGTGGTGACTGGAATGCTCCTGCTGACAATAAGACTTCTTTCTTGGCTCGAACAACTGTGCTTTGTTCATTGTGTTTATATTCGACCCCAACAGCACGACCATTTTCAATCACAATTTTTGACACCAAAGCTTTGGTAATCACATGTAGATTGGAGCGCTGGCCTAAATGAGGAAATAGATAACCTCGGGCAGCACTCCAGCGTTCGCCATTTTTTTGCGTGACCTGATAAACACCGAGTCCTTCTTGTTCTGCACCATTGAAATCATCATTGAGTGGATAATTCACCTGCTTCGCAGCTTCAACAAAAGTTTTTTGATAAGGATTATCTGAACGTAATTCACTGACATTAAGTGGACCATGCTGCCCATGATATTCATTACGAATGCGCTCGTTATGCTCTGATTTTATAAAATATGGTAAAACATCGTCATAAGACCATCCCGCATTACCCAAAGCAGCCCAATGATCGTAGTCACTGCGATGTCCACGGATATACACCATTGCATTGATGGCAGAACTTCCACCTAAGCACTTACCTCGCGGTTGATAGCCTTTTCGGCCATTCAATCCTTTTTGTGGAATGGTTTCTAAAGCCCAGTTATTAATTTTAGTCGGAATACTAATCACTGCTGCTGAAGGTGTATTCACCAACCAACTATTGCCATCACCACCAGCTTCTAATAAACATACCGAAATATTTGGATTTTCTGATAATCGCCCAGCCAGTACCGATCCTGCTGAACCACCACCTATAATTACAAAATCAAAAGCTGTTTCTGTCATCGCTATACTCTGTTTTTTCTTTTTAAAAAGTGGAAGCATTATGCCGAACACGGCATTTAAATACTGTTGTAGTTGTCTAACCAATTCATATCAATATAAGCAACTTAACTGGATCATCCTCAAAGCGCAATAGCCAAATCAAGCAATGCCCTTGCAGTAAAAATGCAATCTTTCAGAAGCCAATAAGTCACCTCCTAATAATATTCATTCATGTCTATTTAAAACTGGCAAAAGGCTCAGAATGGACTCATCAATCAACACTTCAAACTTACTCCTTTAACACATCAGGACAATGTTTGCATTCCACTTTACTTTGAATAGCCAAACCAAGTAAATAAATCACTTATTAGTTTTATTAAAACAAATTTTTCAAATAACTGAATATTATTTACTGGATAAAATAATGAAGGCACTCATCACCAAAGGTTGTCATACAGACCACGGTGGCATAGTACAAGAGGCAGATCACACCTTTCTCATTGAAGGGATTCCAGCACATGTAGAAGGAATGAAGCACTATTGCCCCAAATGCCAAGTGATGGCTACAGCTCAATCCTCAGGCAAAGGCTTTTTAATGGCAGGCACTAGAACAATTATTATGGCAGGTGACAAAGCCACTTGCGGCGCAACCTTTTTCCCGAATCAAAGCCTTGTGGTGAGAGATAACGGAATCGGTACAGGCCCGAATAGTTCATCCGCTGTTAGCAACTTCCTCAATACCAGCAGCCCTCAGGTTTTCGATGAACAAGTGGCAGCTGAGTTTAGTTTTGCCGAAGGTATGCCCTACTTGATCGAAACAGCTGACGGTAAAATCTTTCAAGGCACAATTGGTACTGATGGGAAACTGCCACGGATTGAAACCGAGGGACATGCTTCTTATAAACTCTATTTAGGTGAAGAAGCACTCACCAAGCGTGGTGGTGATGCCAGTTAATCAATCGGGGACTGTTAAAACAAATCCCAAACGAGGTTCTGTTGCGGCTTGTAGTATGGTGGGTATTGTGCCAATAACATTTAAAGAGTTATGGGATAATTACTATGGTGACAAAACTCCACCTTATACTGTAAATGGAAAAATACCTGACGAGTTTGAAAATCAATGTGCAATTCGAATGAGTGTTACATTTCATCGCACTGGTATAAAAATGACTTCTTTCTCAGAAAAACTAATAAAACCAGAAAAAAATGAAGCAACTATTGGTCGCTTACTTTTAAAAGGATTACCCACCTCAACAAGAGCAAATGAATTTGCCCAGTGGTTACAAACACGTCCAGTTTGTGGTATCGGCCCAGCGGAGGATATCACTGGCAAAGATTGGCAGAAAAAAATTAAAGGCCGTACAGGAATTGTTTACTTTGGAGACTTTTGGCAAAGAGATGGGCTAGAAGAGCTTAGAGATATTGCCTCTGGAGGACATATAGATCTATGGAATAATTTTAGGCTAACCAATAATTGGACAACAGTACCTAGATTCTTTTTTGGTATAAATAGAATGAATATAGGTCGATATCAATATACGGATTATGCTCAATCCAAGCGAATATTATTTTTTGAGGTCAAATGATAAAAAAGATTATATACCCTATCTTAAGTCTCATCATTATCATTGTTTTAATGCAACTTTCGCATGAAATTTTTATTAACTTATTAAAACATAAAAGGCCATGTATAGAAGGTTGCAGTGGTTCATTTAAGAACTTTTTAATGATCTATACTTGGTTTTGGTTCATCTTAAGCATGTTGGCTGGTTATCTTATAGCAGCCAAAAAAGCGAGCTATAAATTCATCATGATCTTAGTTCTTGTATTTTTAATCTCTACATTTATCGTGAATTGGTACGCCGCGACCTACGGCTACGGACTCAATTTAAGCTATTAAATTTAAAAAATCCAGACGTAAAAAAACCGCTAACTTAGCGGTATTTTATCTCATCTTTTAAGATGATGGTCGGAGCAGTAGGATTCGAACCTACGACCCCCTGGTCCCAAACCAGGTGCACTACCAGGCTGTGCTATGCTCCGAAATTGGGGTGAATGACGGGATTCGAACCCGCGACAACTGGAATCACAATCCAGGGCTCTACCAACTGAGCTACATCCACCATCAAAACTTTGATTCTATATACCAAGCTGCCAAATGGCGCGCCTGACAGGATTCGAACCTGTGACCATCCGCTTAGAAGGCGGATGCTCTATCCAACTGAGCTACAGGCGCATAACGATGATAATACTATCACGATACTTCGCCGATATTTAAAACTATGTTTTTCAACACATTTTAAATGGTCGGAGCAGTAGGATTCGAACCTACGACCCCCTGGTCCCAAACCAGGTGCACTACCAGGCTGTGCTATGCTCCGATTTCTTTTCAGCTTTTAGTATATCGCACATCGTGCGGTACGGTGTGCATTCTAGGCGCGACGCCCTAGAACGTCAACACCTATTTTCCAAAAAACTAATAAATCCTTATCAAATGTATATTTAACAAGCATTTTCAGACATTTTAGCGTTTCAAAGAAGCACTAAAGTTCAACATTCGATCTAAGGGTAATTTCGCACGTTCAGCTAAGGCTGGATCGACGTGTATTTCTTGATCAGCATGCTGCAATACATGCAAAATACCATCCAGTTCATTCATTGCCATCCACGGGCAATGTGCACATGAACGACACGTTGCACCCTCACCTGCAGTTGGCGCTTCAAATAATTCTTTATCTGGTGCGGCTTGCTGCATTTTATAGAAAATGCCGCGATCTGTTGCCACGATCATTTGTTTATGCGGCAAGGTCTGTGCTGCTTTAATCAATTGCGAGGTACTTCCCACCGCATCAGCAATATCTACCACCGATTCAGGTGACTCAGGATGAACCAAGACCGCAGCATCAGGATAGAGTGCCTTCATTTGCGCAATACCACGGGCGCGGAACTCTTCATGCACGATACATGCACCATCCCACAACAACATTTCAGCGCCTGTTTTCTTTTGAATATAGCGACCTAAATGCTGATCTGGCGCCCAAATAATTTTTTCACCCAAGCTATCTAAGTGCTCAATGATCTCTACCGCACAACTTGAAGTCACCACCCAATCGGCACGTGCTTTCACAGCCGCCGAGGTGTTGGCATAGACCACCACGGTATGATCAGGGTGCTGATCACAGAATGCAGTGAATTCATCCACAGGACAGCCCAAATCGAGTGAACAGGTTGCTTCTAGGGTTGGCATCAACACGGTTTTTTCAGGGGATAAGATTTTTGAGGTTTCGCCCATAAACTTCACGCCTGCCACCACAAGCGTTGTTGCAGGATGATCACGACCAAAACGCGCCATTTCCAATGAATCAGAAACACAGCCACCCGTGAGCTCGGCAAGCTCTTGCACTTCCGGATCACAGTAATAGTGAGCCACAAGCACTGCATTGCGTTTTTTCAACTCTGCTGCAATTTGGGCAAACTTTTCTTGTTTCACTTCTGGGCTAAGGCTATTGTCCTTTGGCTCGCCCAAACGATCTAAATGCGCCTGCACAATATTTTTGGCTTCGTTCGCAATTAAATTCGCATCATTCATAAAACGTCTTCTCTATCCTGCGTGCTTGCATCACTGCAAACTTTTAACGTGGGTAATGGCGTGATCATTTGGGAAAAATCACCTCATCCACAAACTAGCTTATAAAAAAAGCCCCACTGTGGAGGCTTTATTATAACGCAAATTTATGAGCGATAATCGGCATTAATTTTGACATAGTCGTAAGAAAAGTCACAGGTATAAACCGTATCTTTTGCTGTACCACGACCAAGATCGATACGAATGCTAATTTCCTTCTCCGCCATGACGGCTGCGCCTGCTTCTTCGGTATAGTCTGGGTTTGCACCACCATCTAAGCAGATTTGTACATCACCAAGCCAAACTTGAACTTTGCTGCTATCTAGGTTTGGCACGCCCGCCTTACCAATCGCCATTACAATACGCCCCCAGTTTGGATCTGAAGCGAATAAAGCCGTTTTAATTAACGGTGACTCAGCAACACTATAGGCCACATCACAACATTCTTGGGTATTGGCTCCGCCTTCCACCTGAACAGTAATGAACTTGGTCGCGCCTTCACCATCACGCACAATCAATTGCGCCAAACGATTCATAATACGTGCAAGCACATCGAGCACTTGTTGATAACGTGCATCGTCTTGGCTCTGAATTTCAGCACCGCCAGCTAGACCCGTTGCGACAAAGATACAAGAGTCATTGGTCGAGGTATCACCATCAATGGTAATGCGGTTAAAGGAATGCTCAACCGTGGTTTGCAATAAACGCTGTACCAATTCAGCACTAATCGGGGCATCGGTTGCAACGAAGCTGAGCATGGTTGCCATATTCGGACGAATCATGCCAGCGCCTTTGCTAACTCCCGTCATGGTATAGGTCACACCATCCAGCTCAAACTGTTCAGATGCACCTTTTGGTGTGGTATCGGTGGTCATGATGCCTGATGCCGCGTCCGCCCAACGATCTGCATTTAAATCATTTAATGCAGGTTGAATGCCTTGTACTAAACGTTCAATCGGGAGTTGCTCACCAATCACACCAGTTGAAAAGGGTAAAATCTGATTGGCTTGAACACCGGTTAACTCAGCTAACTTGGCACAAGTCGCTTCTGCATTTTTATAACCAACTGTTCCTGTTGCAGCATTGGCATTACCCGTGTTGATAATCAGGTAACGTGGGGTATTTTCTGTTAAATGCTTTTTACTCAATTGAACAGGCGCAGCCGCAAAAGCGCTTTGGGTAAATACCCCTGCAACATTTGAGCCTTCGGCAAATTCAAAAATGACTAAATCTCGTCGATTTGGATAACGTACATACGCCTCAGTTGAGCCAATTTTTACACCCTGCACCACATGCATAAGTGGCATTGTTACGTCACCAACAGCCATTTTTAAACTTCCATTCAATTTGTTATGAAAAAGAAAATGAATACATACCCTATATATGAGACTCGGAAAGGTCATCTACAACCTGCGTGGTATTTGTAATATCCCGTTTCTGCGATAGATAAAACAAATGCAACAAGTGAACAGGTTTTGTAGATGACAATGCCTTTGGTTACTTTGGGCGAAACCAAAGTAACTCGAACCGAAGGTTATTCCTAATATTGAATTACACTAAGCAAGACACCGCCTCGCTAATAACTGAGTTACGGTTCAAGTCATAAAATATGTCGATTCATATCTGTTAAGTAGCTTATTCCAAAAAGAAATGAAAATCGAGTATTAACACTACAGATTATGGAATTTGGCTTTGCTCTAAACTCAGTAAAATCTGCTTCTTATCCAAACCACCCGCAAAACCCACCAAAGCCCCACTCGAACCAATCACCCGATGACACGGCGCAATAATCGAAATCGGATTCTTACCATTGGCTGCCCCAACCGCACGAACCGCTTTTTCATTCCCTAACTGAATAGCAATGTCTTTATAACTGCGTGTTTCCCCATAAGGAATGCTCAATAAAGCCTGCCAGACTTGTTGCTGAAATGCAGTACCTTGGAAATCAAGTGGTAAATCAAACTGCTGACGTTGCCCTACAAAATATTGTTCTAATTGTTGTTTGACACGATGCAGCATTGGATGCTGGCGATCTTCAATCAGCTCAGAAAGCCGCACCCGTTTATGGTCTTCATTGTCCCACATCACGGCGACAAGTGCCTGATCATGAGCAACCAGTTTTAATGCACCCACAGGAGAATCCATGTACATATACACCAGTTGCATCACGCTCTCCTCAATCATTAATTTGATGATAACTTCATCAACACAAGACCTGAAACGATTAATACCGCTGCGATCATGCGCATAGCCGTCATCGGTTCATTCAAGATCAAAATGCCGACAACAAATGATCCAATCGCACCAATTCCCGTCCAGATGGTATAGGCCGTCCCAAGTGGTAAAGTCCGCATCGACATCGAAAGTAATACCACACTTAAAATCATGAAAACAATGGTCACGATACTTGGCGTTAACTTGGTAAATCCTTCAGACATCTTCATAGAATATGCCCAAATAACTTCAAAAATACCTGCCAAAATTAAAATTGCCCATGCCATTTTATTACGCTCAACTTTATCGAGTGTCGGGTCGTCCCAACGTGATTTTTTCGAGGGAGGTCGTCCTCCTAGGTGCAGTAGTGTACTGTGGAATTTTTAAATATGTGATTTGTTCTGTATCTATATTGACTAAGCTTTTGAAAAAATGAAGCTCTTTATTTAATTCGACTACTGCCAGACAATTTGATCGACCCGCATCAACTCACACGCGCCATTACCCGTATCTTCTCGAGATAAAGAGCTTTTCCAACGCCAACCATCTTTGGCCTGAATCTCAATCAGCGAGCCTTTTAAATACACCAAATCATCTTGTTTAATTTTTTTCATTTGTGTTGCAATTGCGGCATTGGCGGGGACGAGATGCATATTGGCACTGTGTGTTGCAATCTGACGCAGTGGAATGGGTGGCTCATGATCGATAGACCAACGATACCAACGGTTACTTTGGGAAATATCAATCTGTTTATACACCTGAGGGTTGGCCATTTCACCCCAACCTACGGCAATATCCATAGGAGAAAACTCAGCTTCACGCCCCAAGTTATAGTCTTCTCTGGAAAGCACACGGAAGGAACCCTCATAATTTTCTAATGCCACAACTTGTACACCTTGCTGAGTCGTAATCTGACTGATATCAGGTGTAGGCTTAATCCATTTTGTCCACAGCATCCAGCCGAGTGCAATCACTAGCAAGCCATACATCCATCTCGGCATGTTATTGATCCTGTTTATTGCCTAAAGCTTTTATCCATTGCTTAAATCGTGTTAAAGCAGTTGAAAAGAACTGTTGAATCAGGCTTAAGACATTTTCATCTTGCTGCTGATCTTTATTCTGAGCGACTTGTGGTTTAGAGGTCGCCAGTTCCATCGGTTCATAATGCGGCATGGTTTGCTGTAATTCTGCACCAAGATTCAAGCGCTGTAATGCGGCAGTCACCTCAGCAATCGGGTCCTGATGATAGAGGGCTAAATGGCGTGCTTCTAAATCAATACAGTGTTCAATGAGTTGATCTGAAAAAGGCAGTAATGCTTTTCTTACGCGCTGTGCTTCTACTGGGCTGCACATATGGGGAATATAATAAAAACTCACATGCATACTGCCATCGGCAGGAATCAACTCAAGCTGAGAAGCCGACACACGTTGAGATTTTTCTCTCAAGTTAGTCGACGCGTTTAGTTTATCTATTATTGGATTGTCTTGTTGTTCTAAAGCCATTTATGCACCATGAATGACTCAAAAAAGATACTGTCAGTATAAACCAACAGTATCTCGAAAAAATGACATTTTAAACAAAATATCAGAACTTTAGCGACAGACCAGCACCATAGACCCAACCGGTTTTGGAGTCACTGGCAGTTTGCCAGTTGGTTTCCTTACGCCCTTTGCTATAACCATAGCCAACATCGATAAAAGGCATCACTCGATTCTTGACGATTTCATAGCGGGTTTTAACCCCCACTTCAGCATCGGCAAGACCTGTTTTAGCAGCATACTTGGATTCATCTCGCAGTACCCATTCCATTTCCAGATATGGTTGCAGGATCAACTTTTGAGTCAGCAACAAATCTCGTTCTGTTTCCAACACAAAGCGCCATTGTTGGTCTTGTCCGACATACAGATGTGCATCGGTTTCGAAGAAATACTGCGCCATGCCGTGAAAACCGACAACACCCTCAAATTGTTCCTTATCCACCTCACGCTCAGGGTTATAGCGATAATTTACCCCAGCCTGTACATCCCAGAAATCTGCAATATTCCGACTGTATAGCGCAGCCAGACTTTGCTCCGATTTTTCTGACTCGGCCTTGGCATAGTCCGCAATGATGAATAATTTATTTTCATCAGTTCCCACCCAAGTTTTTAACTTGGATTTGAGCGTGCCCTGCCCATCTTCATCAAGTAGCCATTGCGTATCTAACTGCGTCGACTGATAAATCTGTCCGCCATGTTCCTTATAATGGTCAGCATGCCCATCTTGATTCTGTATCTGAGAGGAAATACTTGGGCTTTGATGCTGTGAATGGTCCATCGGCATGGATGCATTCATTGTCATGTTCTGCTGTGCCGACATATCCATTTGCATCGAGTGATCATGTCCTTCATGTGCATAGGTCAATGCACTGAAAGAAGAGACAATGCCACCAATCGCCAATAATTGTGTATAACGTTTCATCTTAGAAGATTGCTTAGTGATGTGCATGGCTCGCTCCTTGAGATGATTGAACTGGTGTTGTTTGTGCTGCTTTGCTGTCATCCACATTGGCGACAATTAACTTACTCATCATGCCCGCACTCATGTGATACAACAGATGACAATGGATCGCCCATTCACCGATTTCATCCGCAGTCAATAAAGCCGTAACGGTCTTACCCGGTGGTACGACCAGAGTATGTTTATTTGGCATATCTTGAGGTGCCTGACCATTTTCCAGCTGCATAAACATGCCATGTAAATGCATCGGATGCGCCATCATACTGTCATTGACAAATTTGAGTCGGATACGCTCACCATAACGCACGGTTAAAGGCTTGAAGTCAGGATCGCTAAATTTCTTGCCATCAATGGTCCAGATATAACGCTCCATGGTTCCACCCAAACGAATTACCACTTCACGTTCTGCTGGACGGCTATAGCTTTCAGGTTGTGGCTTTAAAGATTGCAAATCTGCATAACTTAACGCTTTATGACCTGCTGGCGTTGCTGCATTGGCCCAACCCTGCACGGTATCCGTGTTTGAAGTGTCCGTAGTGGCAGTTGATTGATGCTGGCTATGGTCCATATTGCTCATATCCATTTGAGCATGTGCACTGTGATCCATAGTGGACTGCGAAGTTGTTGCAGTCTTCGCCATGTCTTGCGGCATCTGGTGCTGACTATGATCCATATCCGCCATATTCATTTGAGCATGTGCACTGTGATCCATAGCAGGCTGCGAAGTCGTTGCAGTCTTCGCCATATCTTGCGGCATCTGGTGCTGGCTATGATCCATATCCGCCATATTCATTTGGCCATGTGCACTGTGATCCATAGCGGGCTGTGAAGTTGTTGCAGTCTTCGCCTTATCTTGCGGCATCTGATGCTGGCTATGATCCATCTTGCCCATATCCATTTGACCATGTGCACCATGATCCATCCCCATATCTTCCATGGTTAATAAGGCACGTGGACGCGCTTTAGGAATCTGAACCTTTTGGGTATTGGGCGTCATGCTATTGTGCAGTGAGCCAATAGCAAAGCCAGTACGGTCAATCGACTCTGCTTCAATCTGATAATGGGCTTGTTTAGGCTCAACCAATACATCATAAGTTTCGGCTGTTCCAATACGGAATTCATCCACAGGAACAGGTTTCACGGGCTGGCCATCGGCACTGACCACCGTCATTTTTAAGTTGGGAATACGTACATCAAAGAAAGACATTGCTGAAGCATTGATAAAACGTAAACGTACTTTTTCACCCGCGTTAAAAGCACCAGTCCAGTTTTGTTGTGGTGTCTGACCATTGACCAAGAAGGTGTAGCCATCTACATCGCCCATGTCGGTTTTGGCCATACGCATCTGATTCCATGCGGAACGGTCTTGCCAGGTGGCTTTTAAACCCTGCGTTTTAACTTGTTTCCAGACATCACCCAGTGTTTCACGATGATTTTGGTAGTATTCAGCAGATTTTTTCAAATTCGCCATGATCTTGTCACTTTCCGTTTCATGGAAATCCGACAACATCACCACATAATCACGTTCAGCTTTTTCATGGGCAGCAACAGGTTGCTTGCCTTTTGGATAAATCACCAACGCGCCATACAAACCATCTTGTTCCTGCCCTTTGCTATGTGCGTGATACCAATAGGTGCCGTTTTGACGTACTTTGAAGCGGTATTCAAAACTGCCATTCGGCTTAATCCCTTGGAAACCATTAAAACCTGGTACACCATCCATCAATCCAGGTAACAGCAATCCATGCCAATGCAAAGAGGTATCTTGATTTTTGAGTTGGTTATGCACATGAATGACCGCTTCATCACCCTCTTCAAACTCTAAGAGCGGGGCGATAAATTTACCGTTTACGGTAATGCGTTTGACGGGCTTGCCAGTGACATTCACCATCCCTTCATTAATGTTCAGATGATATTCTTTAATTGCAGCCAAAGTATAAGGCGCAAACAATAGGCTTAAGCTAGCGACAACACCAGCATATAGTTTTGAAGACATGATAATTTCCTAATCTGTTAGCTTTTCAAATTGCTCTGTTCATGAATAGAAAGAGCCGAGTAAAGACAGATCAGGCTTTAGGAGGGCGTAAAATCTCTTGCCAATAACCAGCAAGATGTCGAGCTTGATAGTCCGTATTGGTACGTGTGCTGAGCTCTAAAAATGGTGAAGATGCTAAACTTGGGCTGTTTTGATCTAATCCCAGATTTATGCTTTGACAATGTGAGGTACTATTGCAGTCCAGACAATGTTGATCGCTATGCATGTTCCCATCATGGCACTGTGCTGAACTCAGTGAGTCACTTTTCGAATTTGGCATCTGATGATGTTGATCCATCATTTGCTGATCGTGACACGCCATGCTTGGCATAACCGTTGAAGTATTTTGATCGGATTGAATCGCTTGTACAGCAGCAACAGCCACGCCACTTCCCCCGATGAAAAATATCATCAGGAATACAAACCACAGGCGTTTGTATCGCTTAAGAAGTTGCACTTATGTTCCTTATTCCAATCATCAAAAAAATAACTTAATCTGCCTAGGATAATTTCTTTTGCAGTTATGCACAATCATCTTTGTGTTTGAATTTCGATCATCCCACCCAAACCTCGCTCCAAACTGCTGCTTTATCAAGCTAAACAGCACATCAATAAGTATGAGCAAAAATAAAGCAAAATGAATAAGTTAATGCACAAAAAAAGGACAGAAAACTGTCCTTTTTTCATCATTTTGTTGCCAATATAAACAACTGAAATCATTTTGTTTATTTTAACAACATTTTATCCACCTGGTTATCAACACGGTTATCCACCGAGTTATAAACAAAGTTATCCACAAGACTATGTGAATAATAGAATGAAAATACTAAACTTCTTTTGCACCAACTTGTGCCAACTCTGCACGCATTTGATCAATCACGGTTTTATAGTCTGGCTGACCAAAAATTGCTGAGCCTGCAACAAACATATCTGCACCAGCTTCTGCGATTTCACGAATATTGGCCGGTCCTACGCCGCCATCTACTTCTAAACGAATATCACGACCACTGGCATCAATAATTTTGCGTGCTTGACGAAGCTTTTCCAAAGTCATTGGAATAAATTTCTGCCCACCAAAGCCTGGGTTTACACTCATCAACAAAATTTGGTCAACTTTATCCAATACATAATCAAGATAGTGCAATGGCGTTGCTGGGTTGAACACCAAGCCTGCTTTGGCGCCACCGGCCTTAATCAACTGTAATGAGCGATCAATATGATCCGTTGCTTCTGGGTGGAAGGTAATAATATCTGCACCGGCTTCTAAGAAATCACCGATCATACGATCAACAGGTGAAACCATGAGATGCACATCAATCGGCGCTTTGATGCCATAGTTTTTCAGTGCCTTACATACCCCTGCACCAAAAGTCAGGTTAGGTACATAGTGGTTGTCCATCACATCAAAATGTACAACGTCTGCGCCCGCAGCTAGAACTTTCTCTACGTCTTCACCTAAACGTGCAAAATCAGCAGATAAAATCGAAGGCGCAATTAAATAAGGCTTGGACATGGACGACCTGGCAAACTCTAAGAAAATAATGCAAGGATTATAGCAAATTTAGCGAACTTAAGTCTGTTACAAAGTCATTATTAGGACATTGCAAACTTGCAACAACGCGTTGCATCTGAACTATTTTTATCTTTTCTCAGCTTTGCTATGGTATGGAGTGAAATAAGAGGATGTCTAAAACATGAACAGTACGACTCAAATCACAACCACTGAAGGAAAACGAATCAGTAAGCGCTTACTGAACCATTGGAAACATAAGTTTGAAGTCTTAGAAACCGAAACCCATTCAAAAATTTTTATGCCGACTGCTACGGTGACACTTACACCACAGGAACAACATTTGGCTGTACTGATTGAAAATCAACAAGAAGATGTAGCGCGTCTAGAACAGGTGGTACTGGATCATTTAAACCGGATGGCGCAACAGGAATTCGTTGCTGAATGGCAGCATAGTTAAAAAATAAAAAGTGTTAAATCAGCGGGCAGATCCGTATTTCAACTCAATCTGTCCGCTTAAAATTAAAAATAGTATTTTGTTTTGGATATCATGTATGCCTTAAATAGGGAAAGCATATGAATAAGAAATTTTCATCCGTCATGTTAATGACGGCAATCATCAGCCTAACGACCATCGGTTGTAGTAAAAAACCAGAAAAACAAGAGTCAGCCGAGACAAGTGCCCCGACTCCAGAACATCAATCAGCTGAAGCACAAACAAAAACCGATAGCTTCAATATCGATCAAATTCCGATTTCGAATGTTGAACTTGGAGATTTTCCATTTATTCAACTCCCTAAAGGCTATCATTTTGCTCATCAATCCACTGAAAAATTCGCTCAAATGGAGTTTTGGGTCGGAGACAAACTTGAGAAAGTTGAGGGTCAGCTTTTCAATGGACGGATCGATGCGGAAGAAAATAACAAACAAGCCTCCTTCTTGGAGCTACAGCGTAATTTGGATGCGGTTATTAGCAGCCTAGGCGGCAAAAAAATTACAGACAGTAAAATTCCGACAGAACTCAGCACCCAACTTTCAGAAAAATATGGTGTAGCTTATGTGGATGGATTAGGTGATATTTATAACAATCCAACGCAAAGCTATGTGATTCATCAAAATCATCGAGATATCTGGTTTCAAATCACTCAAAGTGGACTATCAGCGGGTTTATTGGTCTTAGAAACCCGACCTATAGAAATCACCGCACAAGCCCTATCGGCAAATCAGTTAAAAGCAGCTTTAGATCAAAATAATAAAGTTGATATACAGATTAACTTTGAAACAGATAAAGCAACACTATTAGCAAACTCAGATGAACAAATCACCCAAATACTGAACTTATTAAAAAGTGATGATGCGCTAAAACTTGAAATTAATGGCTATACCGATAACTCAGGCGAGTCCGCACATAATTTAAAACTCTCTCAAGCAAGAGCACAAACTGTTGTCAAAGCATTGACCGATGCAGGGATTGATCCATCTCGTTTAAAGGCGCAAGGCTTTGGCGATACCAAACCGGTTTCAAGTAACGAGAGTGAAGAAGGTAAAGCAAAAAACAGAAGAGTCGAATTAGTAAAATTATAATGCTCTAACAAATTAGGGGCTGCTGGCATTTTCAGCTATGCCTTATGTTATAGGCTCAAACAACAGCCCCTAAGCAGAACCTTTCGGTTGTTAATTTTTTTCTAATTGAATCGCATGGAACTGTAAATGATCATCGATAAAACTTTGAATGAAGTAATAGCCGTGATCATAGCCTTGGTGTTGACGTAAAGTCAGGTGTTGCCCTGCATCCAGACAAGCTTGCTTAAACTTTTCAGGGTTCAATTGCGCATAGAACTGATCATCCAAACCTTGATCAATTAAAATTTCATCAAATACACTGCCCTTTTGCTGAACCAAAGCCGTCGCATCATGTGCGAGCCATTGTTGTTGATCAGGACCCAAATATTGGGTGAATGCCTTTTCACCCCAAGGACAAATACTTGGTGCACAAATTGGCGCAAACGCCGAAACCGATTTAAATTGCTCTGGGTATTTAAAGGCCAAGGTTAGAGCGCCATGTCCACCCATTGAATGCCCGAAAATACCGATTTGGTTTTCGATCACAGGCAATTCTTGCAAGACATGTGCATACAGTTCATCTACTAGATAGGACTCCATCTGATAATGCGCAGCCCAAGGCTGTTGCGTTGCATTGAGATAAAAGCCAGCACCCTGACCAATATCCCAGTGATCACCTTGAGCCACATCATCTCCACGTGGAGAAGTATCAGGCGTAATCAAAATCAGACTTAATCGAGCAGCCATTCGTTGCGCATGTGCTTTGATGGCAAAGGTTTCTTCAGTACAGGTCAGCCCTGCAAGATAAAACAAAGCTGAACAAGGCTTCCCCGCTAAAGCAGCAGGAGGCATATATACACCCACCTTACTGCTTCCCTTTAAATGTTGAGATTCCAGCTGATAAATACGTTGCTCACCCTCAAAACAGCGGTTTTTTTGCAGTAGCTGCATGTTCATCATCCTGTGTTTTGGTTATATCTGTCGAAGCGATATTCTGAGTTGGAAATAAATAGGGCTCAAGCTGTGGCAGCATCAGTTCCATATTGCGTCCAATCGCCCACTGGGGTTCAGAAGGTTCTACGCCCTGTGCAATTTCCCATTTAGTCACGGTTTGTTTGGCTTGCTCAAATGCAGTTTTCATTGAATATTGTTCGCGCATCGCCAAATCAAAGAACGCTCGACCAAAATAAGTATAATCCGCTTCATTATTACAGCCAAACGAGGTTTTATCTGCGGCAGACGCCGTAATAATTAAAGTATCGGGTGACTGTAATGCAGGAATAAAACTACCTGAATAACAGGCTGAAATCACGATCACACGCCAGCGAATCCCCGATTTATCCAATGTTTCTCTTAACCATTTAGGATCAACTTGGTCTAAATTTAAGGGTGCATTTTCAATTTCAAAATGATTACGCTCACCATGCGAGGTCATATACAGAAACAAGACATCACTATCCCGATTCATCTGCTGACCAATACGGCGTAAAGCCAATTCCATACTGGTTTTAGAGGCAATCGGGACCTCTAAACGTGTCGCAGGATTATTAATCAGCATAATCGAGCGCCCAAAGGTTCCAAAACGCGTATCGAACTGTTCTCTTATTCGCTCAATTTCAGATTTAAACACATCCACATAGCTATCACCGGCCACCCCCATAAAATACCAATGGCTTTTGGCGATATCACCATATTGAATTTGATCCAGCGCTTTATCTAACAAATGACTTTGTGCATAAAAAGCATCTTCAGCGAAGCTTGGTGGGGTTTCTTCCACTTTCCAAATCGGCTGATCTTTCACTGAAAGCTGCCAAACCACCATAGTGGCAATGGTTGCGACAAAAACCAAGGCACGTTCCCACCACGGCCAATTCAAGGCACGTGAAAAAACCCAGATCACAGCCAAACTTTGCCAAACAAACAGTCCAACAAATAAGGGGGGGCAGGAAGCCGTTATAAATACTGTCAGGAATAAAATTGAGATAGCCGTTCGAGCCCAAATACTGAATGATGCATTGCAACAGTAGAATATTGGTATCCAGCACCAACCATAACAAGGCAGGTACCAGCATCAGACGTGGCTGGTTCATGCGTTGCGAAAGGAATATACCAACAATGAGAGCAATGAAAGGCCAAAGTGCATAACCAATTAGACCTTGGGAGTTAAACTCTCCCACTTGGCCTGCGACTAACCAGCTATATAAAGAGTTGGTACATCCTCCGAGAATTCCCCAAATAATCAGTTGGGTAATCGAGGGATGAACGATCTGTAAGGAACGACGAGACCCGAGGAACAACCACATTCCAGCAATTTGGTTACTTTTAAAATCATGCCAAATATTAATAGAGGGTTTAAGGTCTATCATAAAATTCTTCGGGAGTTTCTCTTTTCAAGCCTAAACTGAAAATATGCCATTCTAATCATTGAATGGACAGTACTTTTCCTAAAAAACGCGATGCGCGACTGTAGTGTAAGCTCGACAAGAATTTTTTAGCAATCATGCTTTTGCACTATATCACAAATCTTTACCGAGCATTGACGCAAGCCAAACAATCATTCAATTCTGATTCAAATTTGACCTTTTGGAAAATAGGCATCAAAACGGCAGGCATCACCGAGCCATTGATGATCAGGGGCTTGATCTGCCAGATAAACTGCGTGACGTGGACGCTTCACAATAACACGTTTGGCAATCTGTTGAGCCAAATGCAGTAGCTGATCACCTAAATCCATCTCGCCATCTTCAGGCAACAACATATGCAACAATTGCATTTGTTTTTTGACTTGTGCCTGTTTTTTGACTGCTTGTTGATTCTGATCACGCTGTGGGAACATTGGATCTAAATACACCACATCCACCTGCTCGCCTTGCTGACCTAATTGCTGTAAATAGGTATTGGAATCTGCATAAATTAGCTCAATTCGCTGCATAGAGCTTTGCAAAAATGGATCTTGCTCAGCGTTGGCTTTGCTATATTCCAATAGCATAAACAGAATCGGATGGCGCTCAACTAAACGAACATTCGCCCCCAGATGGGCCATCAATAAACTGTCATGCCCTAAACCTGCGGTGGCATCAATTAAGGTTGGCTTTTCACCCAACTGACAGGCTCTGGCAATCATTTCTGATTTCAGGCTGGCTCTTTTCAGACGAGGAATTTCAGCACGCCAATCAGGCTGCATTTTCATGCCATTGGCAGCGAGACTGAGCCCATCCTCATCCAAAATCAATGCCATGTCAGGATTCAAACGTAAAAAACGTGCATTAATTTTTTCAACCACCTGCCCGTTGAGCTGCACATTTAGTTCAGCCAAACGAGTTTGCAGTTGTTGAAACGGTTGTTCATATTCCGCTGGATACCAACATCGCATTTGCATTACCAATGCACCCAACCTGTCCACCATGTTGCAAGAATAAACAAGCCAAAGATAATGCGATAGTACGCAAATGCGGTGAAGTCATGTTTAGAGACATAGCGAATCAAAGCGCGAATCACCACCAAAGCCGAAACAAAGGCAACAATGATTCCTACGCCTAGCACAGCCATATCATTGCTATGCAACTCATGACGCATCTTGTACATATCTAGTAAGCCTGCACCCATCAGCACTGGAATCCCTAAAAAGAAGGAAAACTCTGCCGCAGCTTTACGTGATACGCCTAAGAATAATGAGCCAATAATGGTCGAGCCTGAACGAGACGTTCCTGGAATCAAAGCCAGACACTGAATCAAACCAATTAAAGTCGCTTGTTTAAAACTCAGATCATCCACTTCTTGAGTGACGATCTGATGTGGACGGCGTTCCGCCCATAAAATAATAAAACCACCGACAATCAAGGCGATCGCAACGGTAATCGCATTAAATAAATAAGCTTTAACCACATCGCCGAAGGTCAAACCAATAATCACAATTGGAATTGAGGCAATGATCAGATTCAGGCTTAAACGGCGGCCTTGCTCTTGCCCTGTTAATGCACCAATCAGTGCACCCCACAATTTACCCCAATATTCATAGATCACGGCCGCAATTGCACCAATCTGTACAGCCACCGCAAACATATCCCTTTTTTCAACAGTCCAGAAATCCAACAGCTGACCTGTTAAAATCAAATGTCCTGTACTTGAAATCGGTAGAAATTCGGTAATCCCTTCCACCAACCCCATAATTGCTGCTTTAAATAGCAATAAAAGATCCATAATTAACCTTAGTTCGCTTTACCTTGTTCGGGAATTTTTTTCCAAGCATCATCACGTAAATACACAGGCAGCGCATATTCAGCATCGACCCATTTTTGTTGTGCCGCATACACGCGTGCAATCGTTGCAATGTCCTGCGCCGTTGCCTTAATGTTGACATTTGACGTGTGCTGATTGGAAGCCGCTTCTGAGTCTATGTCAGTTGGCTTAATTAATTCTGAACCCGAACCGATCGCTGTAAATTGACAATACGCTGTGGCCTGCTCATAACTTAACAATTTCTCATCATCAATGGCCTGCATCATGCCCTGCTCATCTAGACTAAAATTGGCAATATAGACTTCTTGCATACGCGCATCGAGAACAGCTGTCACCTGCTCTAAACCATTGAGACGATAAGCCGCCTGCGCCAAAGCCTGTAAACTTGAAACAGGAATAACAGGTAAATCTTGCGACCACGCTAAGGCCTGTGCTACCGCCGCATTGATGCGTACACCACTGAATGATCCTGGACCACGACTAAATGCGATCGCAGTTAAGTCAGCCAATTGCGTATCCGTTTGCAACAGGGCTTGTTCCGTTAAAGGTAAAATGGTTTGAGTTTGTGCCTTGGTTCGCTCATCCAATTGAAAATAGAGTTCTTGAGTATCATCAATTAATGAAACAGAACACTGCTCATTTGCAGTTTCCAATGCAAGCAACTTCATGCAAAAACCTTAGAGAAAAAGAGATAAAAAACGTCGAGTATCATACTCCACTCAAACGCGATAGGCGAGTTATTGTCTTTTTATCACCATAAAAAAGCCAAGCATAAACTTGGCTGATTACACTGAAATGATTAAAACTGGAACGGCGCTAAATCTAAGAAATTTTTATAATGTTCGGCATAATGCAAGGCACTTAAACGCAATCGGGCAGCGCCCTGCTCATCCAGCGTTTTCACTACTTTACCCGGTGATCCCATCACGACTGAATTATCAGGAATCACTTTCCCTTCAGGAATCAGTGCATTGGCTCCAATAATACAATTCTTGCCAATCACTGCATTGTTAAGGATTACAGCATTCATGCCAATTAAGGAATTATCACCAATCGTACAACCGTGCAGCATCACCTTATGCCCAATCGTGACATATTCCCCCACATTCAATTCGATGCCTGCATCAGTATGTAATACTGCATTTTCCTGAATATTGGAAAAATTGCCAATTCTTATCACACAATTATCGGCACGAACCACAGCGCCAAACCAAATACTCACCTGACGACCCAATTCTGCTTGACCAATTACTGTTGCTGTTGGAGCAACCCAGCCATCCCAAGGTTCATGTAACGCTTTTGGGCTCAATCCCTGATAGGTATACATCATGATTAATAACTCTTAAAAAAATTAGAATTTAGATAACCCAAAATGAGGTGGATTCACCAAGAACGGCCAATTTTTTTGATAACCTAAACCATACTGAAATAAGGAAATTAACATGCGAGCCGTAAGTCCCCACACAATTTCACTTTCCACCTGCATACTTGGAAAATACAGCGATTGCCTAGCCAAACGGACTTCATAAGGCAAAGGTGGAGCATCCATCAACTCTTGTAATGGTGCAAAGAAAATTCGATCAATTTCTGTAGGTTGAGCGATTAAATCGACCTGAGCAGGGATTAATCCCACAATGGGTTTAACCGAGAGACCACTGCGTGCACGCTGAATCGGTAAATCACCCAGAAGTTTAACATCAAATGGATTTAGGGCTGTTTCTTCCTGTGCCTCACGTAAGGCAACCACGATATTACTGGTATCGCTTGGATCACGTTTTCCACCGGGAAAAGACACCTCTCCCGCATGTTGAGACAACTGCATAGAACGGCGGGTCAGTAAGACTTTCGGTTGAATTTCTTGGGTAATTGCAATCAAAACCGCAGCATCCGCCTGCTGGATTCGTTTGGAAAAACGCAACCGTTGTTGTAAAAGTTGTATTAACGATGGTTCTTCCATATGACTCATCTCTTTTTCTCTTTTTCCTTATTCAGCATCATAGCCGAAATTTTAACTGCAATCATAGATCATGATGCCAAGTCATCAAAATTCAGTTATGCTGAGCTATCTCTACGGTTGATGATAATTATGAGCTTTTGCGTTGCGTGTGGACATCAAACTGAAGCAAAAATTCCACTCGGTGATCATAAAACACGACTTGTCTGCACTCATTGTGGCAACATTCACTACGAAAACCCCAAAGTGATTTGTGGTGCATTGGCCCTATGGGATGACAAGGTGCTGTTATGTCGCCGCGCAATTGAGCCACGCTATGGTCTGTGGACCTTACCTGCTGGTTATATGGAGCTCTTTGAAACCATGGAGCAAGGTGCGGCACGTGAAACCCGTGAGGAAGCCGAGGCCGAAGTAGAAATCGAACAGCTGTATTGTATGTACAATATTCCACGTATTGGCCAAATCTATGTCCTATTCAAAGCGCATTTAAAACAAGGCTTATTTGGTGCGGGTGAAGAAAGTATCGAATGCCGTTTGTTTGAAGAACATGAAATTCCTTGGACCGAATTGGCTTTTCCGAGTGTAGAACAAACACTTCGACATTATTTTGCGGATCGTAAAATAGGGACTTTTCCAACCCATTTAGAAACGCTAGGAACACGACTCGACCATACGGGTTAAAATAAAAAAAGACCGCCATTGCGGTCTTTTTTATTGATATATACTAAGATTTCACTTTAATTGCATTACATGCTGGTATTCTTTGGTCTGCAATACGGATACTTGCAGTTCCTTGATAACCTTTTGCAAAAGCACGCTCTTGAGCCGTTGGTTCAACCAACTTGCTCTTATCTGTTCCTTCTTTATCGTAAGCATTGATATAAGCGGTCAGATATAAAGCAGAATTATTCAACCAAGAAACCGTATTATTTGAGAAGTTGGTTAAGTTAATTCCTGTGGCTTGGCCATTTAATAAGTTATGCACATTAATTTTCGCACCACTAATATTATTTTGACCATTTAAGGAGGTAAAGTTCAAACCGAGTAATACACCTTCGATAGCACCAAATTTTGGATTTGCTAAAATCATACGCACGGTAATTGATTTATCATTCGCCGAATAAAGTGCCCCACCTGTCGTACCCACTCGATATTGTGTTACACCATACTCATCAATAAATGTACCATCAGCTTGTGGTTCTGCTTTAGCACAGCTCCCTGACATATCTGTTGCGGTTGCATCCTTTTTAATATCAGTGCGAATATCACCGTGTTCATCAATCACGATCCCTAAATCAACTGATGGAAGGGTGGTCTCTTGAAATTTAAAAGTCAGAGTTGCATATAATGGGAATGCATAACGCTGTCCCGATCTAACATTCTCTTCTGTAGTAAAGACATCTTTTGGTAAATAACTAGCTGGGTTGACCTTAAATACATCCGTCACCCCTTTATAGTTTACACCAGCAAGGCTCTGCTGCCATAAACCCAAATCTTTTGCATTGTTAAATGGATCCGTCGATTTTAATTTCATCAACTGTCGATAGACAGCCTCAGTACTGGCGATGTTGGTTCCATTAATCAACTTACCCTGTGTCATTAACACATCTTCGCTTGCATTATTGTTTAATGTAAAACGTAGTGGCTGATTCGAGTTAATCTCTTGATTAACCAAGTTAAACCATTCTTTTTGGGCATTGACTTGTAGCTTTTCTGGTTTCGTTGTTCCTAGCAATACAATAGGCGGAGATACGACACCATTGGTAATAATCGGGCTTCCTCGCCACTGTTGACCAAAACCAATCGTATAACCCTGACGATCTGTTAATAATTCAAACCGCCCCATCGAGTGCCGTAAACTAGCCCCTTTATCTTCACCGATATTGAGACAGTCCTTATAAAGTTCTCTATTACATCCAAAGAGGCCATCAGGAAATATACCACTGCCCTCGTTAGGAACTGCCACAACTGTACCATTGCTACCGGCTTTAAAAAGAGGGAGTTCAGCATACAATACCCCCACATTACTTAGATTCAGTAATTGTGTGACAACGGCAAAAGCCTGCTCATCATTGATTTTGCTTACATCCAACCATGGCTTTAAAATTTCAGCATATGCGCCACTACTTAGTTCGGTCACACCAATATCACGACTGATAGCAGCAAGCGCATTTTTCTTTTCCGTGCTGAACTCAATTGGTTGTACATCACCAATGACATTCATATCATTTGCAACACTCTGGCTCTGAAAAATTTTAGCCAAAGCCATGGCAACTCTGATCGTATCATCACTGACACTTAAGCTAGCAGGTGTCTGTCCCGTTAAGCCTGTCGCTAAATCAAGAATTCTGATTCGCGCAGGTACTGCTGCTACTTTCGTTTTTGTAATGTTATCTAATTGAACTGTACCTAAACTAATTTTTCTTGGACTTTCAGCACCTTGAAGATAAAAAGTTACAGTATCACCTAACTTACACGCACCTGTAACGATATTACCGTCTAGTTTTGTAGCAAAGTGATTGACCTTATCACTGCTACAATCAAAATTTAAACCCGCTACTGGGTAATCTAGAACAAACTGTAAACAATCCGTCGCAGTAATATCACAACTGGTATTTGAAGTTACCCCTGTTACACCTTTATTGGGGTCTTCATTGATTTTGGCACTTTCACCACCGCAACCATGTAAAAAAATAGCCAACGTTGAAAGTGCAAATGGCAATAATATTTTTTTGTTCATCATTGGTTAATCCTATCCATGATTACTGTAAAACAGAAATTTTTATCTGTCCTTGATTAGAAAGTTCTTGTTCAGAAACATCGACCGCCGATGCTAGTGGCGTCATCATCATGTAATGCGCACCTACTGGTACTTTTATCACACCTTGGATACCCGAATGTTGTAACACTGTCGCAGCAGTTTTACTATTTTTAAATCCACTTACACCCTCTTCAATACACCCTTTTTCGTCCAAAAATACAACTAAAGGCCAGTAATAAACAGGTTTTTCATTATTGGAAGAATATGAATCAATTTGCATATACTGAATAGAAGAGTCTAGTTTCACTAGCTCATATTCAAATTTTTCCTTAAGAGGCTTTCTTGGCCATAATCCGATATCTTTTTTAAGTGTCAGAGTTTTGATTGATTTTTTATAACTCTCTAAAAAACAACGATCATTTTCAAAAGCTAATTTTAGATCATCACTCGATAAACGAATATAAGTGCCAGATAACGCAATTGGAGCTGTTGATTGCTGTGATCGATTTAGAATTTTATCTAGAACTGACCGACTTACTCCTTTTTTCCGTTCTATCGTTTCAGTACGCCCAGTGCCATCAGGTATCGTATAAAAGCGTTTTTTTCCATCCAAATTAAATTCTTGATTTTCTAAATATTCATTATTGACATAATCCACACCATCAACCTTATTAAATCCAACTATTGAGGTAGTTTCATTTGAAGAATTAGAAACACTTTTAGTTAATGGTGTTTTTTCAACTGTTGGCTTCTCTATTGTCAAAGGGTTGGAAGAAACTTGAGTCTCACTTAATTTTTTAGTTGGTACTGAAGATTCTTTTCCAGATTCATTATTGACTATCTTCGTCGTTTTAGATGAATCGACTGCTCGTTCAATAACTTTGGGCTCTGGGACTTTTGACTCAATTAAAATCTTTTCAGCTGTATTTTGTTGGCTTTGTTTGGTTTCAAATGATTTAGGGGTTTCTACCGCCCTTTTCTGTTCAAGTGGTACAATTCCTGTTTCTACTGGATTGATCTTAGTAATCGTTGGTTGTGATGCTTTTTCAGCATGAGGTTCCTGTTGCTGCTTACGAGGCTCTGCTTCTTTTTTTCCAATTTTCATAGGCACAACCATTGGACGACCATCTGGACCAATAATCGTATAGAAACCATCCGCATAAACAGTCGAAACACTTGATACCATTAAAAGTAATAATGAAATAGCAAGTGCCGATTGCTGAGTCCTTTTCTTTTGCATTACCATCTTGTTCTGTAGTTAATCCCGAGTAAAGTGACTTTTGTATTTGTTTTGACGTTCAAACCTGCATAAGGGTTTAATAACAGGTTATTCACCCCTGTTTGGTTTGAAAGACTACTGGTATTTGCAGGAATATCGTCACGGCTACGTAAAAAGCCAAGTGATAAATCTAAATCTGTGTCCTGATCAAAACGATAACCGATCCCTAAACCGAACAATTGTGCATTGTTAATCGGCACCATGGTATTCCGTTTATCATCAGGAATTGAACTAGTACGAGGCTCATAGCCCATACGTAATTTCAAGCGATCTGTTGCAGAATACTCAAAGCCAATCCCCCAACGCCAAGAAGACTGAAACTTTAATGGTAAAGATAATGATCGATCGGTTACATCGTTAGATAAAAGCTTAGCAACTTTTAACAAAGAAATTTGGCGATCAAACTCAAATCTAAACTTGTCCCAAGCAGAGAAATCCGTCCAACCTAAATCAAAGTTCATTTGCAAATCAGGGAAGATTTTATATTTAATCCCAGCTTTAAAATGCTGTGGATATTTAAAATCCATTGCTAACAACCCAGATTCTATTGGGGGTGCATAACTTGGAAATCCTAAAATTGCTGCAAGAATCTGACCTGTTGCAGATGAGTTCAACCCAGCAATTAATTGTTGTGGCGCTTCCGCAACATTAATTAAATATTTACCTTTTAACCGCATCTTCGCCTCACTTTGGTACACCATCCCAAAGCTAAAGTCATCCGTAGGTTCCCACAATAAACCCAAGTTATAGCTTGGACTTAAAGACTGTTCTAGTGAAACATCCAGAGATCCGACCTTACTAAAAGGATCCATTCCTTCTTTGGCATTACAAATACCAAAAAGCAGGAGGTCAGTAATAATGTCTCCATTTTGTTTAAATGGTCCACAAACGACTTCATCGACCATACGTAATACCCCAATCAGCTCATTTGGGAAACGTAAATCCGTTTTCATCGCAATGGCTTGATAGGACATCCCAATTGAAGCACCGAGATATAAATTATCATTGACCTGATAACCAAATGAAGGCGATAAATAGGTAATTCGCTCTAGAGCAACCTGCTGCCCCATATAGTTACTTGGATTACCATCTTCTGCACCAAAACCAGCTACAAGTGGTGCATAAATTGCTGTTGCGTAAGTTACTTTTGAGCCAGGTGGTTTATAAGAAATACCAGCAGTGGGCGCAACTAATGGGGAGTTCGGTCCTAAATCTACAATTTTCTTTAAAACAGGCACATAAATACTGGCATATTCAACATCACCACTTACCGTTCCTTTAAAGTCAGTACAAATATTCGAGTCAACTTCAGGCCCATCATTACAAACAATCGGATCATCCGAATAGCCAAAAACATTGTAGCCAGCAGGCGCAGCATAATCTCGTTTAATAGCAAAGTTCGCTAGAATCCCTTGCACATCAGTTTGTAAACCGTCTAGTTTAGCAAGTGCTGCAGGGTTGAAGTGAACTGCACTAATTCCAGGGGGATCCGCGGTAACTGCATTCCCTAATGATAAAGAACGCAAATCTACAGATAGGTCTTGTCCGAGTTGTGCATGGGTAGCACTCGATAGCCCAGCAAAAAAAATCGCTATCGTTAATGGACATAATTTAAGGTGTTTCACCATTATTACATCTCCTTAACGAGCTTTTTTACCAAAACCTATGATATCAAGCGGGAAAGATAAGCCTAGTGATACATCTGGTGCATCTTCCGTTAAACCGATCCCGACAGTACCATTCACAATTGTTTCAGGTGATACACGTACCCCTAAAGCAAATGACAACATAGCACTACTCTGGTCAGCAGATTTATAACTTTCATCATTCTCGAAATAGAATTTCGCCCCAGTATTAAAACTTTGTTGATATGACATGGTCAATGACACGTCATAGTTAAATGAATAGGCAAAACCAAAAGAGAATCCACCGCTGAGACCTGGATCAAAACTTTCTAAAACGCGGCTTCCGCGCAATTGATTGAGTCCAGACTCTTTTAGACCATAACTAGTTGAAACTGATGCAAACAATACGACAGGGTCAATATATTTACGTGTACTTGCTCCAGCACCAACTGAATAATGACCTTTACCTGTTGATAGCTCATCGACCCCTACTTCATATGGGCTATCACCTGTTTTAGTTGATAAGCTACCAAATAGGACCAATGGCAAACGGCCCTGTTTTAACGGAAAAGGTTCCCAACGCGCACCAAAATTAATATCACCTAAACCTGCAGCTGTTTGGTCTTTCAATAACTCTTTTTTCGCCACAAAAGGTAACGAAGCAGATAACGTCAAATTGTCTAATAAACCGTATTGAACCGTAAACGTATTGGTTAAGGTATGGTTAGCATCTTCTTCAACACGTAATCTAGATAATGAGCTATTACTATCATTCAAGGCCAAGTCAAGGCGGCTATCACGATAATAGGTATAGTCCAAATCATAATAAGATGAAAAAATGCCTTTCTTAATTAATGAATACTGGCGCTCATTGGACGTGAATACTTCTTGTAAATTAGTTTCCTGTGTTGCATCAGTTTCTTTTTTTTGTAAAGCACTTGCAGCTTGGTCTGCTTGATTCCCCTCAGCGACCGCACTGGTATCTACAACAGGATTTGCTGGACTTTCAGCTACTGTATTCACTGGTACTTCAGCTACTGATGCCTGATCTGTTCCAGATGCTACAGGCTCAACAGGTGATGCTTGTTCTGCTGCGTAAAGTGTTGATGTGATTGCACTTAAACTTAAGGCCAACACACTCATATTCATCCATGTACGATTCATTTTACTTTGCATCCTATTACATTAATTTTACTGATTTTTCTAAATTTACTTCCGCTTGTAATATAAGCGCATATAAGTCGTTATCGGTTGGTTATACGTTTCTGAATTAGGATCTGCATCCAATACTCGACGCATTGTCGAAGCTTTGTCCGCAAGATGCTCAAATTTTTGCGTTGGAAATTGAATTTCAGCAAGGGCATACCGATTTACAGTTGCATCCTCAACATGACGCATATCCGCATCTTGCAATGCTAATAAGCTCTTTTGGTATTGTTGAGGAATATCAACAATAAATAATGTATTGTTATCCCATATTTCTTTGAAACGAGTTTCATCAAAGCTAATATTACCTAACGCAGGATCAGCGACATAAACTCGCCCATCTTTATATGCTTTATATACAACAAAATGCTTAAAGCCAGCATAAGTAATAGGAACAATCGCTGGTTGCTTTAACGAGATAAGATCTGAAAATTCCCCACGATAGCCTCCACTATTAATCCCTAAAGCGGAAACAAAACGTTTCATATCTAATAAAGAGAAACTACGACGCTCAATAATACGCTGATACTCACCATACTGGAGTAGACCGCTCATTGTTTGCTGTTCAGTTAAACGTAACCCCCCATAACCGTTTAATAACGTTGTTAAGGCAGCCGAACCACAACTATAATCATAAGCCTGACGAACGATCCCCCGAAACTGATCCTCTGTAGCAGGTTTAATCACTACTGCTTCACGGTGGTTGCGAGTAAAGGAAGGATAACGAGAATCCAAGGTTTCTGTATAATATACAGATCCTTCTGGTTTTTTTTCTATTTCAAAGGCTTGCGTTGTAAAGTAATACATCAATGCCGAGCCTAAAGCGATCTCTAACATAAGTCTCTTTTTCTAACAATGGCAGCACTTGCCTTATTCATCTTATTTTTAGTGTCTATGACACTACATCCCTGCAAGATGAAGATACCTTCTTTTATAAAAAAATACATCTTTTTTTTGGTTTTTTTTGACAGAATGTTATTTTTTTTATTATTACACCGACAATTTGACAAATCTTGCCTTTAAGCAAACATTTTTATAACAATTATTTATAATTTTAACTTTTTTACTTCTAAAAATAAAACCGAATAATTTACTTAAAGCCTATGAATAATAGGCATAAAATTACAACACATCAGCAGCATAATTTAAAACACTCAAACAACTCAGGATTATTACTTCCTTCTGCATTATTTACCTTATAGAAACTCTACTTAAAAACAAAAAAAGCGCAAAATGCGCTTTTTTTTGTTTGATAACTGATTAGTGACCAGAAATCGTAATTACTGCGCCAGAACCAGCTGTAGGACCAGTACCGTAAGTAGTTTTTAAACCTTGGATTTCTACATCACCGATTGAACCAGCAGTCGCACTACCTAAATGAACACCTTTAATGTAAATATCTGTACCGTTTGCTGGAGATTGACTTACAATTCTTAAGAACCCGTCATTAGCACCTGCAACACTTTCACCAACTACACTTACATTTGCCTTAACAGTCATGTCATTACTGCCATTATCAGCAACTTTAATGCTGTCTAAACGAATTTCACCCGCCAATGTACTTGCAACAGCTCCTGAAGTTTGCTGACCAATTGTTGATTTATCTTTAATACCTAGATTGGTAATTTCCAAACCACCAGCCATCGTCGTATTCAACATGATCATTGCGCCTTGAGGAGCAGCACCTAATTGGATATTCGCATCCATCGTACCTGTTTTTAATGTTAAACCAGATAAGATTTCATTTGCTGCGCCAGTAGTGCCACGTTGAATATTTGTTGTACCTTGAGTTCCAGAAGCAGCAACTTCGATTTTACCAAGACTAATATTCAAACCAGATACTTTAGCTGCAACATTAAGGAACGCACCGCCAGTTGCTGTAGTACCAGCATCCGTATCAATTTTCAAATCAGCCAAGTTATGAGAAGGCAACAATGCAGCCGTATTTGGTGTAACTGAAACGTTGTTTACAACAATTGCACCAGCAACACCTGTTCCACCAGAACCAATTGTACCTGCTGCGCCGCTGTTGTTCGCATAACCATCAGTATCATGAATTAATAATTTATCGATCGTAACAGAGCTAATACCAAGACCAATATTAATCCCATCTTGACCTGTTGCAGCGCTTAGTGCAGCATCATCCATTGACTGCATAGCCATTGCATTTGCGCTAATCGCCATTGAAGAAACTAAAGCTAGTTTAGTAAACATTTTCATTGAGCACTCTCCCAAGAGCATTTATTTTTTGACTTACACTACTCTAAACTGTCCACGGTCGTTTTATTCTTAAATGACAACTTGAACTTCCAATCCTTGAGTAGTTCGCTTAGCAATTACTAAATTACCTGTTTGTTATTTTATGTTCAACTCCTGTTAACTGCTTTTTATCCACAAACCGACAAACGGCATATAAAACAATCGACAATAATTTTTTTAAAAAATTGTGACAACAACATGTAATTATTCATGATTTTTATTATATTTTTTTGAACACCAAATCTAAACTTAAATCTGTTAACCATTTATCATCGTCAAAAATCAGATAAGAAGTGTTAACAAAAGTGCTTTATTCATTCTAATCTGATAAATACATCATTTATTTGATCTAAGCAATCTTCGAGCAAAAGCATCCGTTTTTTCATCAAACAGTAGGATAAACATCAGTTTGATATTTTTGGATGTAGTACAATTTCTCTCTTCAAATGTATAGCCAGTATTTCCGTTTTATGTCTTATTTTCAGCAAAAGCTTAACACGCAACTCACTTCTGCATTTGAGCTTCTGTCCCGACTGTTTGATTTGACTGGCTTAGTTTATTTGCATGACCAAGGTGCACCTGTTATTGCATTTTTACCCAAAGAGTTTCTAATTTTTCAGCAATCTAAGCTTCAACAATTTCAACAAATACAATTCAATCAATATCAAATCAAATCAGAAGTACGCTCTCTCCTCGACTTCTCTCAGTTTGATGGCACCTCCTCTTCTGATCATCCTGATGGATTTTATGGTGGATATATTGGCTTCTTTAGTTATGACTATAGTGCAGATCAATTTACAACAATTGATGCATGCCCACAGCCAAGTTTTTTCTTGGGTCAATACACCAGCTTTTTAAAGTTTCAGCAAGGTGAATGGTACTTTTATAGTGATGAAGCTCAGGCCGAAAGTATCTATCAACACATTTCCGATTTGATCAATACACCAAAACAACTCAATGCACTATCTTTAAATCAGCAATGCCACCCTCGTTGGACGAAACAGCAGTACTTCACTGCATTCAACCAAGTTCAGGAGTACATCAAAGCGGGTGATTGTTATCAAATTAACTTGACTCAAGAATTTACAGCGCATGTACAAGGTTCATTATTAAGCCGCGCCAATGATTTATGGGAACTCACCCAAGCACCTTATGCTGGTTATCTCAAAATCAATGATTTTGAATTGCTCAGTTGCTCTCCTGAACTGTTTATTGAATTCAAGCACAACCGAGAAATTAAAACACGTCCAATCAAAGGCACCATGCCACGTTTTAACGATCCACAACAAGATCAGATCTCAAAGGATAAACTCAGCCACTCTGAAAAAGATCAGGCTGAGAATGTCATGATTGTCGATTTGCTCCGCAATGACTTGAGTGTCTATGCTGAAACAGGCTCTGTTGAAACAACCAAATTATTTGAAATTGAAAGCTTTAATCAAGTCCATCATATGGTCAGCGAAATTACGGCAACTTTAAAAGCAGACATCAATCCAATGCAAATGCTACTGTCTGCCCTGCCTGGCGGTTCAATCACAGGTGCACCAAAGATTCGTGCTATGCAAATCATTGAAGAATTAGAAGGTGCACCGCGTGGCGCTTATTGTGGCAGCTTAGGTTATTTTAATTTCGATGGTACAGGTTGCTGGAATATCTTGATTCGTAGTATTCAAAAATATCAGGATCAATTATCGATGTGGGCGGGTGGCGGCATCACCATTGCCTCTGATGCAGAAGCAGAATATCAAGAATGCTTTGATAAAATTTCTGCCATGCTTGATTTACTCAATACATGGCAGACTTCTGAACAATAAGCGTCAATACAAATTTATAAAATTTGCGTTTTAAGCGTATCGACTAAACGCTGGTTTTGTTCATCTGTACCAATCGTGATACGCAAGAATTGATTAATACGCGGCTTATTGAAATAACGCACAATAATCCCCTGTTCACGCAATTGTTGAGACAACTGGGCAGCATCATGTTGCGGATGTGTGGCAAAGATAAAATTGGCTTTCGAAGGCAATACCTCAAAGCCTAAAGCTATGAGATCACTCACTAATTTTTCTCGACTCTCAATCACTTTGGCACATTGCGCTTCAAAATAAGCTTGATCTTCGAATGATGCCACGGCTGCTGCTATTGCAAAACGATCAATTGGATAGGAGTTAAAACTATTTTTTACGGCTTCAAGTCCCGCAATCAAATGTGCTTGTGCAATGGCAAAACCAACGCGTAAGCCTGCCAATGAACGTGACTTAGAGGTCGTTTGGCAAACCACTAAATTTTCATAGCGATTAACCAATTGCACTGCTGACTCAGCACCAAAATCAACATAGGCTTCATCAATTACGACCACGCGATCTGGATTTGCCTTGAGTACCTGCTCAATCTTATCTAAACCGAGCGCGATACTGGTTGGCGCATTTGGATTGGTGATGATAATACCGCCATTTTCCTGTTCATAATCCGATACATCTATTTCGAATTTTTCATTCAAAGGAATCTGTTTGGTTTGTGTTGCAAAAAACTGGCTATAAACAGGATAAAAACTATAGGTAATATCTGGATAGAGAATCGGTTGTTTCTGGATAAAAAAAGCTTTGAAGATATGTGCCAATACTTCATCCGACCCATTACCGACAAAGACTTGTGCCACATCAACATGCTGCTGCTTGGCAATCGCCTGTTTTAACACCGTCGCGTCTGGGTCAGGGTATAGACGTAAGGCATCAGCATGATCTGCTAAAACAGCTTGCACTGCTTCTACCACTTTTGGTGATGGCGGATATGGGTTTTCATTGGTATTGAGTTTGAGTAAGTTTTGAATTTTAGGCTGCTCACCGGGTACATACGGCTCTAATTCACGAACCTCGGGGCTCCAAAAACGCATTTGTTCTGCTGTAAACGTCATTATTCTACTCTCATGTATCCTAAAAAAGGGGCTAACCAGCCCCTATCAATCTTTGAATCGGTTATTGGTAACGATAACGGGCTGAGCGCGCATGGGCATCAAGATTTTCTTGCACTGCCAGAACATCGGCTGCTTTTGCCAAGCTTTTCACCCCCTCTTCAGAGCACATAATTAAGCTAGAGCGTTTCTGAAAATCATAAACACCGAGCGGTGAAGAAAAACGTGCCGTACCCGATGTCGGCAAGACATGGTTTGGACCAGCACAATAATCACCAATGGCTTCTGGGGTATAACGTCCCATAAAGATTGCACCCGCATGACGAATCTCCTGACTCATCAATTCAGCATCATCAAGACAAAGTTCTAAATGCTCAGGTGCGACCTGATTAATCAATTCAACTGCTTCTGCACGATCTTTTACCAACACCAATGCACCACGATTTTGAATCGAAGTTTTGGCAATTTCTGCTTTTGGTAATTCAGTTAAATGCTTTTCAATCGCGGCTTCAACTGCATTTAACAGCGTTTCATCTGGAGTAATGAAAATCGCTTGTGCAACCGTATCGTGCTCAGCTTGAGACAATACGTCCATGGCTAACCATTCAGCATTATTTTCACCTTCGGCATAGACCAAAATTTCCGAAGGCCCTGCAATCATATCGATACCAACTTGACCAAAGACCGCACGTTTTGCGGCTGCTACAAATCGATTGCCTGGTCCGGTAATTTTGTCTACTGCTGGAATGGTTTGTGTTCCATAAGCCAATGCTGCAACGGCCTGTGCACCACCAATGGTAAACACTCGGCTCACCCCAGCTAAATAGGCAGCTGCTAATACCAATGGATTCAACTCACCATTTGGTGCCGGAACCACCATAATAATTTCAGGAACCCCTGCAACATGTGCAGGCAAAGCATTCATAAGTACCGATGATGGATAAGAGGCTAATCCGCCAGGCACATAAATCCCTACACGATCCAAAGGTGTGACTTTTTGACCTAAGGTATTACCCAACTCATCGATATAGGTCCAACCTTCCTGCTTTTGTGCTTGATGGAACGAACGAATGCGTTTTGCAGCAAGCTCTAATGCTTCACGGATTTCAACACTTAAACCATCAAATGCGGTTTTGAGCTGTGCTTGAGTCAGTTCTAAATCAGAGAATTGATGCGCTGGATGTCGATCGAACTGTTGCGTTAATTTAAGCACATGATCATCACCATGCTGACGTACATCAGCAATAATTTGATCTACAGTTTGAATTAATTGAGGATCATTAACCGTTTCAAATGCTAAAAGTTCAGCAAATGTCTGTTTAAAATTTTGATCCTGAGTCGATAAACGTCGCATCAATTTACCCACAAGGCGAATAAGAGAGCACTAAGTTTACTCTTTTTCAGTGTGCTTGTGGGCACAATATAGGCTAAAAAAATCAATCAGAAAGAGAAGGTTCTTCGATCAATCCACAATCTCTACTTTTATCTTTTTAATCAAAACATTTAGCTATCAAAAACAAAAGTTAAATTTTTTTTATTCCATTTGTCACAAAACAAAAGGCTGAGTCGTCAAATGAATACCTACGTTGATTTTAATCAGGAACACTATAATGACGACACTCAATATTCATCCTAAAAAACACTTACCAGAGTCAATTCATCACCTCTATCAAGTCCATCAAAATATTCTTGATTCAGCTTTGATAGATCGCTCGCTTTATCATCTTGTTCTATTACGCGCCTCACAAATCAATGGCTGTGCTTTTTGTGTGAAGATGCATATTGCTGAAGCTTTGGCAGATGGTGAAATACAATCACGTTTGGACCGTTTGGTTGTATGGCGACATTGCAATGATTATACGGATCAGGAAAAAGCTGCCTTTGCTTGGGTTGAAGCACTCACGACTTTACACCCGCTCACTGATTATGAGCCGTTACGTATAACACTATTAAAATATTTCAGTGAGCCACAAATTTCAGCTTTAACTTTACTGATTGGCATGATTAATTTGTGGAATCGAATTGCAATTTCACAGCATTAACATCCATGAAAGCATCAGGCATGATTAGCCAACAAGATTTAACTATTTTTGAGACAAGCCGAACATTCCTGTTCGGTCTTGCTTATCGACTATTAGGGACAACAAGTGATGCTGAAGACGTCTTACAGGATATTTTTATAAAATGGCAACAGCAACCTAAGCAAGATATTCTCAATCCTCAAGCTTGGCTGACCTCTGTATGCACACGCCATTGCATTGATCTACTCCGTGCTCACCACAGGTCTAGAACTGAATATACGGGAACATGGTTACCTGAACCCTATCATCATACAGAAACATTCTCGGTCGAATCCGACTATACCCTCTCCACAGCTTTCCTTTTGATTCTTGAAAAACTTTCAGTTAAAGAGCGTGCGGCATATTTACTACATGACATCTTTAATCTTGACTATGTTGAAATTTCGGAAATCCTTCGGGAACAACAAAGTAATTGTCGACAATTGGTGGCCCGCAGCAGAAAACGTATTGCAGATGAACCGAATGTTCTCTCGAATCATCCGACTCAGCAGCAAATCAACTTACTCAATGCCTTCAAGGTCGCCATTCATTCACATGACCTGAATCAACTCACACAGTTACTTAGTGACGATATCCAATTTGCAGCGGATGGCGGTGGTAAAGTCTCAGCTATTCGACAGCCTTTCATTGGCCAACCACCTATATTACGTTTCTTTGAACGCTTGCTTTTTCAAGCGTGGACAGAGCTCTCTTGGGAAATGGGCCATATCAATGGCAGTGTCGGTTTTAAACTCTATGACTCAGACCATTGTTGTGTCATGGTACTTACTTTTGCTTTCAATGATCAGCAACAACTGCAAAGCATTTATTCTTTACGTAATCCAGATAAACTCAAATAAAAAGGCCAACCGAAGCTGACCTTTTTATTCAATTCAATCTAAAACTTAGTTTTGACGTGCTTTAATGGCTTGTTCGAGTTGCGTCAAAATCGGATTTAACACCGCTTGCTTACGCTTAAAGCTTGCCTTATTGACGATTAAGCGTGAAGAAACTTTGCAAATTTCTTCTAATGGCTCTAAGCCATTAGCACGTAAAGTATTACCTGTATCGACCACGTCGACAATGTAATCACCCAAGCCAACCAAAGGTGCAAGTTCCATTGATCCGTATAGCTTAATGACATCCACCTGCTCACCAAGGCTTGCATAGTATTGACGAGTCAAATTGACGTATTTAGTCGCGATCTTTAAACGGCCTTTTGGTCGTTCCATGCCGACTTTACCCGCCGTCATCAACTTACAATTGGCAATTTTTAGGTCAAGCAACTCATAAACATGTTGCGCACCATGTTCCATCAATACATCTTTACCCGCTACACCAAAGTCTGCTGCACCATTCTCAACATAAGTCGGAACATCAGACGCCCGTAGAATCAAAATACGAACTTTTTTGTGCGTAGTTGGAAAAATCAATTTGCGTGATTTATCTGGATCTTCAAGTAAATTAATACCCGCCTTTTCAAGCAACGGTAATGTTTCCTTTAAGATACGACCTTTACTGAGTGCTAAAGTTAAACCATGATCAAAATTGCCCATTACGTCAAAATTTGGATCATCGTTTCTTAAGTCATTCATCCTTTTACTCGCTTAATCTGAGCACCTAAACTTTGCAATTTTTCTTCTACATGTTCGTAGCCACGATCGATATGGTAGATACGATCAACCAGTGTTTCACCTTCAGCAACCAAAGCAGCTAAAACAAGTGAGAATGAAGCACGTAGATCGGTTGCCATTACAGGTGCAGCCTGAAGTGTTTCCACACCTGTTACCACCGCATCATGTCCCTCCACTTGGATATTCGCACCCATACGTGAAAGCTCTGGTACATGCATAAAACGGTTTTCGAAAATGGTTTCAGAAATCGTTGCAAAACCACGACCAATCACATTGACAGCCATAATTTGTGCTTGCATGTCTGTTGGAAATTCTGGATGTGGCAGTGTTCTAAAGCTCACAGCTTTAGGACGTTTGCCCTGCATATCCAACTCAATCCAATCATCACCACGCGTGACTTCCGCACCCATTTCTTCGAACTTATCCAATACTGCTTCTAATAATGAAGGATCAGTATGGGTAGTCTTCACTCGTCCACCAGTAATGGCAGCGGCAGCTAAATATGAACCTGTTTCAATACGGTCTGCAACTACGGCATATTCACAACCATGCAAACTTTCAACACCCGTAACAACTAAAGTATCTGTATCTAAACCTTCAATTTTAGCGCCCATCTTAATCAACATTTGCGCAAGATCGGTGATTTCTGGTTCACGAGCAGCATTACGAATCGTGGTCACACCTTCAGCAAGTGCAGCAGCCATCAAGATATTCTCGGTACCACCAACGGTCACCATATCAAAAACAACTTCACCGCCTTTCAAACGACCATCAACTGAAGCATGGACATAGCCATTTTCAACTTCAATCTGCGCACCTAAAGCTTCTAAAGCTTTTAAGTGTTGATCGACTGGACGTGAGCCAATCGCACAGCCGCCTGGTAATGATACTTTTGCATTACCATAGCGTGCTAACAAAGGACCGAGCACCAAAATAGATGCACGCATGGTGCGTACAAGTTCATATGGTGCAAACTGGTTATCTAATGTTGATGCGTCAGCACAAACCGTTTCACCTTCATAGCTCATGGTCACACCAAGACCAGCAATCAACTTAACCAATGTGTTTACATCTTTTAGATTAGGTACATTGGTTAGCTTAATCGGAGAGTCAGCAAGGATCATTGCTGCAAGTAAAGGTAAAGCAGCATTTTTAGCACCAGAAATGCGTACTTCACCTTCGAGCTTAACACCGCCCGTAATTAAAAATTTATCCATTAATATTTAAGCTCCGAAAAGGCTTGCTTTGCGCCATTCGTCTTTTGTCATTGCGCGAATCGTAACAGCGTGAACTGCGCCACTCGCAATATAAGAATTTAGAGGTGCATAAACGGCTTGTTGACGAGCAACGGTACGCTTACCTTCAAACTGATCATCCACAATACGAAGGTCAAATTTCCCAGCTTGACCGCTCACTGCTACTTCTGCTTCAGGGAAAGCTTCTTTTAAAATTTGCGTGAGCTGCTCACTATTCATTACAAGGCCTCTTATACAACCATTGGTGTAAAACCAGCTATTTTACTATAACTTTTTCACATAATTCAGTAAGCAGTTTCTTTTTTTATCAATAAAAAAAGAGGCTTCACAAAAAGCCTCTTATACAAAATAAAAAATTAACTCAAAAGTGCCAGTTCATGCTGATACGAACATTGAATTTTTCGATGTTTTGCTAGCTGGCGTTTTAATTTGTCTGTCAGTTTTCGAATTGAAGTATACATATCATCGGCTGTCGCCTGTGCAAACAGTTCTACCCCCGGCAAACGTATAATCGCTTCAGCGATATGATTTGCACTACCTTTGTGTGAACGTTTGTCAATTTGATGATCTTTAGCCAGCTTGATTTGCATACTATTGACCTGATCTAGATGCTTGGTCATTTGACTAAACTTTTCTTTTATATTTTCTTCAATGGCTGGTGTAATGGTTAAATGGTGCCCACGAATCGTTATTTGCATAATTCTATCCCTCACCTTTTTCTCAGGATACAAGAAAATCGCTTCAGCAAATTTAATGCACATTATCAGTGGTTCAATATCCATTAAATCATTTCAGCGATTCCTCTAGTGATCATTAAAAAAATTCATTATTCCGTAATAATGAACCCCTAGAATAGTCACACCTTGAAATTTAGATCAAGACTTTTCTTTCAGAAGATGAGGCAATATGTAACGATTCACGATATTTTGCTACCGTGCGTCGAGCCACCTCAATCCCTTCATTCTTCAACATTTCAGCAATTGCATTATCCGACAAAGGCTTACGTGGATTCTCGCTTGAAACGAGTTTTTTAATCATGGCTCGAATTGCCGTCGATGAAGCCTCACCACCTGTTGTTGTTCCAACATGACTAGAAAAGAAGTATTTCAATTCAAATAAACCACGTGGTGTCAGCATATATTTATTGGTTGTCACACGAGATACGGTCGACTCATGTAATTCAACCTCTTCTGCCACATCACGAAGTACTAAAGGCTTCATCGCTTCTGGGCCTTGCTCCAAAAAAGCTCTCTGATGCTCAACAATGCAGGTTGCTACTTTCAACAATGTCTTATGACGCTCATCGATACTCTTGATAAAATTCTTCGCTTCCAGCATTTGATTGCGCAAATAGACATTATCATCACTTTGATCAGCTCTACGAATCATGCCTGAATAAAAAGAATTAATGCGTAACTTAGGCAATACATCAGGGTTAAGCTGAACTTGCCAATGTTGATCTTTCTTCGACACGACTACATCAGGGACTTGGTATTCAGATTCTTGTTGATTGAACTCTAACCCAGGATAAGGCTTCAAAGTCTTTAACAAATCAACGGCACTTTTTAATTGCTCTTTAGATAACCCTGTTTGCTTTAACAACTTATTCAAATCATTCGAAATCAATAACTCATAATATTTCAATAAATTTCTAGCTTCCGCTAGATAAGGAACTTTTTCATTAAAAGTTTCAAGTTGGATTTTCAAGCATTCTGCTAAATTTCTGGAACCGACACCAATAGGATCAAGACGTTGAATATGTTTTAAAACAACAATAATTTCATCTTGCTCAACTTCTTCCTCACTCTCCATTTCCTGTAAAAGACGGGAAACAGCAAGTAAAATGTCATCCAACTCTGCGTCGAGGAATCCTTTATCATCAAGGGAGTCTACGATGCAATATGCAATCAATTTATCTACCGTTGAAAAATGCAAGAGATTGACTTGATCTAAAATATGCTCTTTGAGGCTTAAATGTACCTGACGATTGTCTTCTCTTTCTTCATATTCTGGTGAGGCCAACGCTGTAGATTGATGGGTATAAATATCATCCCATTCAGTATCAACGGGTAAATCATTTGGAAGATGATCCGCATTCAGTTCAGTGGTTAAGTCTCCATTCTCTTTTTCTTCTAGTGAAGAAAGACTTTCCATGGTCCCCATGTCTTCTATTTTTTCAAGTAATGGATTACTGTCTAACTGGATTTGAATTTCTTGTTCAAGTTCTAAACTGGATAACTGTAAAAGACGTATGGCCTGCTGCAATTGAGGAGTTAACGATAAGCTGTTCGCAACTTTCAATCCAACAGATAATTTCATAGTCTTTCCTTTTATTAAAATAAGCAAAAAACATGCCTATAAAAATATTTATAACATAAAGCAATGTTTCCGCATACAAGGAAAAAGCTTTTCAACTGACTAATCTGTTCAAAAAACTAGCACATGTACAATCTTTTATAAAAAACAATCTAAAATTGTCAGAAAGGACTTTTCTTTACACCTTCTATAAAAGCCCTAGCTCAGATTTTACGACTGATTCCCTCCACTACCTATTTTCGTCCGCCCAATAAAAAACACCCCCAACGGTTGGTTGGGGGTGTTCTAATTTAAAAGCTGGCGATGACTTACTCTCACATGGCAAGTGCCACACTACCATCAGCGCTAAGAGGTTTCACTTCTGAGTTCGGGAAGGGATCAGGTGGTTCACTCTTGCTATTGTCGCCAGCAAACTGTTGTGGTGCTTTCGGGTCTTAATCACGATGTATTCATCGTATGCCTTACTTACTATCCAAAGAGTTATTAACGGATTAGATTATTGAGTCGGTATTGTAACTAGTTTATTCACTAAATCAAGTTATGTATTGAATTTATCTTGAATACAACAACTGTTTGGGTGTTGTATAGTCAAGCCTCACGAGCAATTAGTATTGGTCAGCTTCACACGTCACCGTGCTTCCACACCCAACCTATCA
>NZ_JALGBR010000008.1:0-221898 GCF_022808535.1 Acinetobacter sp. NIPH1876 | reverse complement strand
CCAGTTCGTTGTTTTGTATCGGCTTTTTGATTCTGTATTCATCTAACATGTATGGGGATGAAATTTATTTATGCAACAAAGCCGTTTGAAATTCAAAAACAGATGCAAGCCACCCAAATTGCATCTGATAAAGCAGTAGAATTACAGCATCAATTGATGCAGCTAATTCCAAATGAAGCATGGATAATGATCTTTGCTTACCTCATTATCATGCTCATGATTCAGGCGTTCTTTATTGCAAAATCAGGCCAGAGTATTGGTAAAAAAATCGCCAAGATTAAAATTGTGGATGTCGAAACATCAGAAAAAGTCAGCACAATTCGGGCCTTTTGGTTGAGAAGCGTGTTCTTTATCATTCTCAATTTGATCCTTGTCCCAATCATTACCGTGATTGATTATGCTTTATTCGCATTTACCAAAAATCGTCAAACTTTGCACGATAAAATGGCAAAAACTAAGGTCATTAAGCAGTAATCACAAATCGATAAACAAAAGAGGATTTATTCCTCTTTTTTTATGTATTAAGCTGATATCTATATAAAAAACACAGATGCAAATAACAATCCCTACAAAATAAATCGGGTTTTAAAACAAGTATTTCACACGACTTTATGAGTAGCTTAGTTTTTCAATATAAGGCATAATGCCCAACAACGTTGCGGTGTCGCGTGATTGCTAAGCATTTTTTAACCAATCCTTATCAATCACGCGACACTTTAATCGCTATCCCATAATTTTAATTAGGGAATGGGACTCTTCACCGAGGTTGTAAAATGAGACAAACGATTTTAGCTGTATTGTCTTTATCAACGATGGCTGCGCTCTTGACTGGGTGTGGCGGTGATATGGTACTTCTAAACAATAAAGGTCCAGTTGGTCAAGGTCAAAGTAACCTGATGATGACTGCGATCTATTTAATGCTATTGGTGGTGATTCCATCAATCATTATGGCATTATGGTTTGGTTGGAAATATCGCGCATCGAATAAAGATGCAGACTATAAACCTACTTGGGCACACTCAACGACAATTGAGATCGTTGTATGGGGTGTACCTGTCATTATTATTGGTATTTTAGCTTGGTTAACTTGGTGGGGTTCCCACAAGTACGACCCTTACCGTCCGTTAGAATCAGATAAAGCACCATTGACTATTCAAGCTGTCGCTGAACAGTTCAAGTGGATTTTTATCTATCCTGAGCAAAACATTGCAACGGTAAACGAAGTACGCTTCCCAGAACAAACACCAGTAAGCTTTAAGATCACTTCTAACTTCACGATGAACTCGTTCTTCATCCCACAGTTAGGCGGTCAGATTTACGCAATGGCTGGTATGCAAACTCACCTTCACCTATTAGCCGACGAACCAGGTATCTTCCGTGGTTTCTCAGCAAACTATTCAGGTTACGGTTTCTCACAAATGCGCTTTAAAGCACATAGCGTGACTGAACCAGAATTTGCACAATGGGTAGAAGCAGTGAAAGCTGGTAATGGTACAAGTATTAACCCTGAAGCAATTCAAAAAGGCACACTTGACCAAGCTGAGTTAGCAACGCTTAAAGATGGCGATCGTTCTAAGCATCAGATCGAGCATTTAGTGAATCGTGCTAAAGCTGCTGGTGATGAAGAAGCACTTGCAAAAGCTGAAGCGATGAAACCGTTCCCGACTAAGCCACACCCAGTGACTTATTACTCATCAGTTGAGCCAAAATTGTTTGAAACAATCATCAACCACTACATGAGTAACTATCACGGTGCTGACCATTCTGCTGGACATGATGCAACGGCAGAAACTCATGCTGCAGCAGAACACGCTGCTCAAGGGGAATAAGACATGGATATGATTTTTGGTAAATTGGGGTGGGATTCTATCCCGACTGAACCCCTTGTACTTGTCACCATGGTCTTTATGGCACTTGGTGCAATTGCTGTATTAGGCGGTATTACCTATTTCAAGAAATGGGGATATTTGTGGAACGAATGGTTTATCACTGTAGACCATAAAAAGATTGGTATCATGTATATCATCGTATCTGTAGTCATGCTGTTGCGTGGCTTCGCCGATGCGATCATGATGCGTCTACAACTTTTCCTCGCGAAAGGCGGCGGCGAAGGTTACTTACACCCTGACCACTACGACCAGATCTTCACCGCGCACGGTGTCATCATGATCTTCTTCGTAGCAATGGGTCTTGTTGTTGGTATGATGAACATCTCTGTACCTTTACAGATTGGTGCTCGTGACGTTGCCTTCCCATTATTAAACTCTTTAAGCTTCTGGTTATTCGCTGGTGCTGCTGGTTTAATGATGCTTTCACTTGTATTAGGTGAATTTGCTGCGACTGGTTGGATGGCTTACCCTCCTCTATCTGGCATTCAATATTCTCCTGGTGTTGGTGTTGACTACTATATCTGGGCACTTCAGGTTTCTGGTCTAGGTACGCTTTTATCTGGTGTTAACTTCTTTGTTACCATCATCAAAATGCGTGCACCTGGCATGAAATTAATGGACATGCCTATTTTCACGTGGACTTCACTTTGTACGGCTGTATTAATCATTGCATCATTCCCTGTATTAACAGGTACGCTTGCAATGCTTACTTTAGACCGTTACTTCGGCTTCCATTTCTTCACAAATGAGCTTGGCGGTAGCCCAATGCTTTATGTGAACTTGATTTGGACATGGGGTCACCCTGAAGTATATATCTTAGTATTACCAGCATTTGGTTTATACTCAGAAATCGTTGCAACCTTCTCTCGTAAAGCGTTGTTCGGTTATAAGTCAATGGTGTATGCGACGATTGCGATTACTGTACTTGCGTTTGTTGTATGGCTTCACCACTTCTTCACCATGGGTGCTGGTGCGAACGTTAACGCGTTCTTCGGTATCATGACCATGGTTATTGCGATTCCTACAGGTGTGAAAATCTTCTCTTGGTTATTCACAATGTATAAAGGTCGCATCACCTATACTACTCCTATGTTATGGACGCTTGGCTTCCTTGTAACATTCGGTATCGGTGGTTTAACTGGTGTACTTATGGCTGTTCCACCTGCGGACTTCCTTGTACACAACTCATTATTCTTGATCGCTCACTTCCATAACGTAATTATCGGTGGTGTGGTGTTTGGTATGTTTGCCGGCATCATCTTCTACTGGCCGAAAATGTTTGGTTGGAAGCTCAACGAAGCATGGGGTAAAGCTGCGTTCTGGTTCTGGTTCATTGGTTTCTATTTTGCATTCATGCCACTTTATATCCTTGGTTTCATGGGTATGACGCGTCGTTTGAATACATATGACAACCCTGAGTGGGATCCATACTTAGCGATTGCATTGTTTGGTGCTGTCCTTATCGCGATCGGTATTGCATGTTTCTTAATGCAAATCATCGTTGGTTTCTTACAACGTAAGGACAACATGGACCATACAGGCGATCCATGGGATAGCCGTACCCTTGAATGGGCAACGTCATCTCCTGCTCCGTTCTATAACTTTGCGCATGAACCAGATGCTAGCGGCGTTGACCGTTTCTGGACTGACAAAGAAAATGGTGTAGCATACGCACGTAACACTAAATATGAAGACATCCACATGCCGACTGATCGTGCTGCTGGTTTTGTCATTGCAATGTTCATTACAATTCTTGGCTTTGCACTCATCTGGCATATTTGGTGGCTCGCTGTTGTTTCATTCGTTTCAGCTATTGTTAGCTTGATCGTAAGCTCATTCACGAAGAATGTTGATTACTACGTTCCTGCTGCTGAAGTTGAGCGTATTGAAAACGAACGCTATGCATTACTTGAAAAACACTTGAAGAAGGACTAAGGAAATGGCTGAAGTACTTCATCACGACAACCACGGCCACGATGGTCATCATGAACATGATGATACTGACTTAACGGTCTTTGGTTTCTGGACATACTTGATGAGTGACTTGATTCTTTTCGGATCACTCTTCATTGCGTTCGCTGTATTAAGCAGTCATATCCCGCCAGGAACCCCAAGTGCATATGACCTGTTCCATGATTCATTAGGCTTCGTGTTAACTGAAACATTTGCCTTATTGATTTCATCGGTAACATTTGGTTTTGCTGTACTTGCATCTTATAAAAAGAATGTAAATCAAGTGATCACTTGGTTGTTTGTTACATTCCTTTTTGGTGCATCGTTCATTGGTATGGAAATCTATGAGTTCCATCACCTTGTACACGAAGGCCATGGTCCAACTCACAGTGCATTCTTATCTGCATTCTTTACTTTGGTTGGTACACACGGTATCCACGTAACTTCTGGTTTAGTGTGGATGCTGGTATTAATCTACCAAATTAAAAAGAATGGTTTGACTTTACCGAATACACGTCGTCTTGCTTGCTTAAGCTTGTTCTGGCACTTCCTTGACATCGTTTGGATCTGTGTATTCAGCGTCGTTTACTTACTGGGAGTTCTCTAATGAGTAGTCATGACCATAATGCTGCAGGTGCGTCACACGGTAACTTTAAACAATACACGATTGGATTTATCCTATCTGTCATCCTTACCATCATCCCTTTCGGGATGGTGATGGCTGGTGGTTTTAGTCGTGGCATTTTAGTTACAGTAATTGCAATTACTGCTGTTGCTCAGGTACTTGTACAACTTGTGTATTTCTTACACATGAATACATCATCTGACCAACGTTGGAACCTTATTGCATTTATCTACACAATCTTATGTATCGCTGTACTTTTAGTCGGCTCTGTGTGGATTATGAATTACCTACACTACAACATGATGATCTAAACTGATCGTCATGTGGAAAAAGTACTTATTCCTGACTAAACCAGGAATTCTCTTCGGTAATTTTATTACCACCTTGGGCGGCTTCTTCTTAGCCGCCCAAGGCTCTATAGACTGCCTCTTATTATTACTTACTCTTCTCGGAACAACATTAGTGGTTGCTTCTGGTTGTGTAGTTAATAACGTAATTGATCAAGACATCGATCAGAAAATGCAACGCACCATGAACCGTGCACTTGTGACCAAAACCATTTCCCCTCCTGTTGCCATGTGCTATGCGCTGGTTTTAGGTGTGATTGGCTTTAGCATGCTCTGGTTTTATGTTAATGCTTATGCTTTTTTATTCGCTGTCATTGGTTTTGTCGTCTATGTCGGTTTTTATAGTTTGTGGAGCAAACGCACCACAATCCATCAAACCGTGATCGGTAGTATTTCTGGAGCGAGTCCACCTGTTATTGGTTATGTGGCTGTAAGTCATCAGTTCGATATGGCAGCCCTATTGATCTTTGTTGCATATGCTTTATGGCAAATGCCGCATTCATGGGCAATCGCAATTTATCGTTTTGACGACTATAAAAATGCAGGCGTTCCTATTCTACCTGTAGCCCGTTCAATCCTTAGAACAAAAATCGAATCACTGATTTATGTGGTTTTATTTACTCTATCGATGAATGCATTATATGTATATGGATACACCAATATCGTGTTCTTGGTCATCTGTAATATACTTTGCATTTACTGGTTCTACATTGCTATTTTAGGATTCAAGGCCGAAGATGATCAGCTTTGGGCCAAACGCTTTTTCCTTTTCTCAGTAATCCTCATTACTGTTATCAGTTTAAGCTTTAGCTTCACCTTTAAAAGCCCTGCACCATTCTTTCCTATTTTTTAAAAAGATAGAGAATGCTCTATCTTTTTATGCTCTCCCAATTTTTATCATTTCGTGCAATAAAAACATTTCGTTCTTTATTGCCTAAATGAAACAAGCCCAGACTAAATTCCAAATCAGTCGTTACATATAATCTTTAAAGATTAACCTGCAACACGACTCTAGCCAAAAAACTCACTGTCTGGCTCAAAACGTCTAAAAAATTGATCAATATTATGTGGATATTTTTGATCTAATTTTTGCCATACCTCTTGAGGTAACGGAATGAACTCCAAGGTATCGGACCCATCGGAAGCCACACAAAAACGGATTTCATAATCAGGCTGCAAAATTTGATTGAGTGCTTTTAAGGTGGTATCTCGATCTGCGCCCTCACCTTGATAAGGAATAATCAAAGTTTGATTCTGATAATAAACAGTAATGGTAAATCCTTGCAGGTTATCCGCATTTTGTATCTCTGCCCGCAAACTCCCCGTTTGTAAAATATTTTCGCAATATTCAATAATCGCCTCGTCCTCTTCACGCCAATCGACAATCATTAAGATTTGGTAAATGTTACCTTGGTATTGCTCAAAAGCGTCTAAATATGCCTCCTCAGTATTCGACTGCAAAATCGACTCAAGCAGGGCAACTGTCTTTATAAATTGTGGTTCCATTTTTATTGCCTATTTTTATTTAAAAAATATATCACAAAGACTATGGCAAATTTGCTTTATAGCGTCAATTTGCATATAATCCCCGCTTCGCAATTTGCGACATAACTTTTTAGTTATGACTCCTTGCTTCTAATTTTTTAATTAGGGGCTGCTTAAACCGTAAGGAGCTGACAATGCGTCACTACGAAATCGTACTATTGGTACATCCAGACCAAAGCGATCAAGTTGTAGGTATGGTTGAACGCTATATCTCTCAGATCAAAGAAGCTGAAGGTCAAATTCACCGTTTAGAAGATTGGGGCCGCCGCCAATTGGCTTACCCGATTAACAAAATTCACAAAGCACACTACATTCTTATGAATGTTGAATGTGGTCAAACGACGCTTGATGAGTTAGAAGAATTGTTCCGTTATAACGATGCAATTATTCGTAACATCATTATCCGTCGTGAAAACGCAATTACTGAAGAATCTTTGCTTGCTAAAAGTGCTGAAGAAAAACGTGCGCGTAAAGCTCAACGTGAAGAAGCACAACAAGCAGTTCCAGAAGCTGAATAAGGAGAACATCAATGGCACGTTTTTACCGTCGTCGCAAGTTCTGCCGCTTTACAGCTGAGAATGTTGCGTACATCGACTACAAAGATATCGACACATTAAAACAGTACATCACTGAAAACGGCAAGATTGTTCCTAGCCGTATTACAGGTACTAAAGCTCGTTATCAACGTCAATTAGCGTTAGCTATTAAACAAGCTCGCTATTTGTCTTTGATTCCGTACACTGACAACCATAAGTAAGTGAGGTGAGCTGTGGACGTTATCTTATTACAACGCATTAAAAACCTTGGTAAATTAGGCGACAAAGTATCAGTTAAAGCTGGTTACGGTCGTAACTTCTTGATCCCTCAAGGTAAAGCTGTAGCTGCAACAGAAGCAAACACTGCTGCTTTTGAAGCTCGTCGTGCTGAACTTGAGAAGCAAGAAGCTGAAGTATTAGCTGCTGCGAATGCACGTGCTGAACAATTGAACGAAGTTAACATCGTAATCACTGCGAAAGCTGGTGACGAAGGTAAACTATTCGGTTCTATCGGTACTCGTGACATCGCTGATGCTTTAACTAATGCTGGTCTTGTTGTAGACCGTGCAGAAGTTCGTTTACCAAACGGTGCGCTTCGTCACACTGGTGAATTCAACATCGCAATCCAATTGCACCATGATGTTGTTGCTGAAGTTCTCGTTACTATCGTATCTGAGTAATTTCTGCAAAGAAAAAGAGCATGTTTTACATGCTCTTTTTTTTTATCTCTAAAAAATACAAAAACATATCTAATTAAGTTTTAAATCTTATAATTTTCATCTCTATAGGACCACATATGCAAAATAAAAATCGTATCATCGCTTTGGTACTTGCCATGTTTTTAGGGTTCTTTGGCATAGATCGTTTCTATCTCGGAAAAAAAACCAGTGGCATTTTAAAATTAATTACTTTTGGCGGTTTAGGCTTTTGGTGGTTTATCGATACAGCCCTACTCCTGCTTGATGCTTTTCTCTATTCTTTAGGCAAAGACAATGGCTTTGTTAAAGATGCCCAAGAGAATAACCTTCGCTACGGCCTTTCAGCGTATCGCTTAAAAAATGGCAAATTTGTTCAGGACTGGTTTGTAAAACCTTAAAACAAAGTCTTTTATCTCAATCAATACATAAGAAGCACCATAACACTAGCTGTGATAGTAGAAGTGACTATCTATTATGCTATTGCATCACTTTCACAATTTTCACTGAATTAAATTGTGCCGACGACCTCCATTTGGATTAAGATAGTCATTCGGTTTTGTTTCATCTTTTTATTAGGTCTTGTTATGTCACAGGCGAATGCCAATTTTACAAAAAATTCTCCAAACACAGAGAGTAAAGTGAGTGACTCAGGTCAACTAAAAGAATTTCGCACTCCACCTCATAATCTTGCAATTGAGCAAGCGGTATTGGCAGCGTTAATGACGGTTGCTGAATCATTTGAACAAGTCAGCGACCTGCTTAAAGAAAATGATTTTTATGCGACACGTCACAAATATATTTATCGTGCCATCGAAAAACTAGCACAGGAAAACTCACCGTATGACGCTGTTTTGGTCAATGACTGGTTGCTCAAACAAAACCTGTTAGATGCCATTGGTGGTGAAGAATATCTGATGCAATTGATGGCAGACTCTCCATCAAGCTTCTACAACCTTGAAATTTATGCAAATAAAATCAAAGAGTTCTCAACTCTGCGTAACATGATCAAGATCAGCAGTGATATTTTACAAAATGCTTATGACACCAAAGGTCGTCCAGTCAGTGAAATTCTTGATTTAGCAGAAACCAGTATTTTCTCTTTGGCAGAACAGCACAATAACAATAAAAAAGATTCTGGGCCAAAATCAATCAGCTCTGTGACTGCTGACGTTATCACCAAATTAGATGAACTGTCTAAACTAGATGGCAACATTACTGGTTTAACCACAGGCTTCTTAGAGCTTGATAATAAAACATCAGGGATGCAGGCGGGAGATTTGATTATTGTTGCAGCACGTCCATCGATGGGTAAAACCACGTTCGCCATGAACCTGGTTGAAAGTGTACTGCAATACAACCGCCTACCTGCTCTCGTATTCTCTATGGAGATGCCAGCAGACTCGATTGCTATGCGTTTGATTTCAGCAATGGGTAAAGTCCATCAGGGCCATCTACGTTCAGGTAATCTCGATGCAGACGAATGGACCAAAGTCACTGGAACTATTCTTCAGCTACAAGAAATGCATCTCTATATCGATGACTCATCTGCCCTACCACCCACCGAACTACGTGCACGTGCGCGTCGTGTAGCTAAAATGCATGACGGTAAAATCGGCTGTATCATGGTCGACTACTTACAGTTGATGAAAGTCCCAGGCATGGGTGATAACCGTGTCGGCGAGATCTCGGAAATTTCACGAAGCTTAAAAGCTTTGGCCAAAGAAATGCAATGCCCTGTAATTGCACTGTCTCAGCTTAACCGTAGTTTGGAGAACCGACCAAACAAACGCCCAGTAATGTCAGACTTACGTGAATCGGGTGCGATCGAGCAGGATGCCGACTTGATCATGTTTATTTACCGTGATGAAGTCTATAACAAAGAATCTAAAGAAGCTGGTACTGCTGAAATCATTATCGGTAAGCAACGTAACGGTCCAATTGGTAGCGTACGTCTCGCATTTGAAGGTCAATATACGCGTTTTAGTAATCTCTCACCTGAGTTCTATGCTCAGTATGAAGATGACGAATAACATTCAAACTATTTCTATTTTATATACAATCCAAGTCGACCCAAAGGAGAACTCAGGGTGCGCCAAGCAACAGTTTATATTGACAGTGAAGCACTGCAATATAATTTAAACCGTGTTAAACAACTTGCTCCACATTCAAAAATCGTCAGTATGGTCAAAGCCAATGCTTATGGACATGGAGTCAAAAACTGTTTAGCCGCCCTTGAGGCCACGGACGCTTTTGGTGTCGCCTGTTTAGAAGAAGCACTGGAGATCAGGCAACTTGGATACACTCAGCCGATTACATTGATTGAAGGTGTATTTTCTGAAGATGAAATGACGCAAGTCATCGAGCAGAAACTTGAATGCATCGTACATCACAAACAACAAGTAGAATGGTTGATTCAACATAAAGCTGCTTATAATGCGTTGGGTTTAAAGGTTTGGGTTAAACTAAATAGCGGCATGAACCGTTTAGGTTTCAAAGTCGATGAAATCATTAACGTGATTCAACGTTTAAAAACTGAAGGTTTTACCTGTGTACTTGCCATGCATTTTGCCAATGCTGACGTAGACCACCCCTTAAATGAGCAACAAAAGCAACAATTCTTACAGGTAAAACAAGCCTGTGAACCGATCTTGGTATCTTGCTGTAATTCTGCTGCGATTTATAAATACCCTGAACTGCATTTTGATTTTGTTCGTCCGGGCATCATGCTTTACGGTGCATCACCCTTCGCGGATCGCAATGTACATGAACTCGATCTAAAGCCGGTAATGACTTTTAGTGCCGAAATTATTGCCCTCAATCAGATTCAACAAGGTGAGTTTGTCGGTTATGGCTCGACCTACTCAGCGTCATGTACGTCACAAATTGCCATTGTTTCGATTGGCTATGGTGACGGCTATCCACGCGCGTATATCGAGCAAAACTTTGTTGCCATCGATCAGCAACTTGTTCCTGTAGTCGGCCGTGTCAGCATGGATATGATCGCCATTGATATCAGCAATGTTAAAGCAGAAATTGGCACAAAAGTTGAGCTTTGGGGCCAATCTCGCCTGGTTGATGATGTTGCAGCAGCAAACGGAACTATCGGCTACGAGCTACTTTGCCGCCTCACCCAACGCCCAATACGTCAATTAGATAACTAAACATTACTTGATCAATTTTTGTGTTTTATCTCTAATAAGGTTTTAACCATTCAGATCCAGAATGCTCAAACTGATTTATGATAATCCGCTGTATAAAATGCCGATCCAGCAATTCGTGCTCTTTTTGATCCGAATTTCGATCGGCATTTTTTTCTTCACCACAGGCTTCAATAAACTTTTCGTTGAAAAAAATAAACTGATTATGCTGGAAACGATCATTGATGCAGGCATTCCATTTCCAGCAATCATGAGTAGCTTTGTGTCAGTCACTGAAATGCTTGCAGGTTTATTTCTGATTTTGGGCTTATTTACTCAGATCAGCAGTATTTTCTTGTTTATGATCTGCCTGACAGCACTATACACGGTTGGGATTCATACGATTCCAAGCGGCTTAGATCCGATAAGCTGGCTCAGTTGGTTCTTCTATATACATGACCTATTGTATATGCTCATTCTGGCGATATTGATTACATCTCGGCCAAGCATACTGTCGCTAGATCTTATTCTAAGCAAAAATATAACAACATCTTAGGATGATTCTCCCTCAAAAGGATCTATGCTTTTGAGGGAGTTTAAGGAAGTTATAAACCATAGTCCGCTGTTGGCTTTGGTAACTCTTGTAAACCACGGCGCAAGGTCTCAGACCACTGTCGACTAATCTGAGTAAAATAAGGATCATCCTCACCAATCCGCTTACCTTCTGGAATTTTAAAACTATCTTTATGGTAAACCAGTGCATCTAAAGGCAAACCCACTGAAACATTCGAGCGCAAAGTCGAATCAAAAGAAATAAGCGAACAGCGCAGTGCATCATCCAAAGGCATATCATAGTGTAAAGCACGATCTAGAATCGGTTTTCCGTACTTGCTTTCACCAATTTGGAAATACGGCGTATCGGTGGTTGCACAAATAAAGTTCCCTTGTGGATACACATTATAAAGCTGTATCTCCTCGCCTTGAATTTGCCCACCGACCAATATGCTACATGAATAATTCATCTGTTCTTGGGTGTCACTGGTAATATCTTCAAGCACTTTGCGTAGAGTTTTTCCAACCAATTCAGCCACTTCAAACATGGTATTGGCACTATACAAATTCGGCTCTTGATGCAAAGCCAAAGCATTCTGCAAATGCCCGATCACGGCTTGTGTCGTCGCCAAATTACCTGCTGTTTGCAAAGCAATAAAACGTTCACCTTCAACACCAAAGGTATGCAACTTACGAAATACAGAAATATGATCGACCCCTGCATTGGTTCGGGTATCACTAATCAACACCAAACCTTGCTCTAATCTTAATGCGCAACAATAGGTCATCTTTCTCTCTTTACATTCAACACGCCAAAACCTGCACCACAGACATCATACTTTCTACCCCGCCTTGCTCACGAATACCACGAACAGGCGCCACATCTAAATAATCACGTCCAACTGCAACGTATATATGGTTTTGGGGTGTAAATATCTGGTTACTTACATCGAAACAATACCACTCATTATCCACAAAAACCTCTGCCCATGCATGACTGGCGAGGTGTGGCTGATTTTCATCGTAGATATAGCCCGAAACGTAACGTGCAGGTAATTGTAACGCACGACACATGGCAATTAATATATGTGCGTGGTCTTGGCACACTCCCTGACCCGCATAAAAGGCATCAATAGCTGAGGTCGTAACCGAGGTACTTTCAGGTTGATAAGGCACTTGCTGTAAGATTTTTTCTGATAAAACAATCAAATGGTGGCGGTCTTTTACAGCAACAATCGAATGCGCAAAATCCGTCATGGTCAGGTCACAGCAGGTCATTGCCGTGCGTTGTAAAAACAGTAATGCTGAAATATCTGTCTCAAAATAACCCAACTCAGTCGCATGCAAATCCACTACACCCTGTGCCATGATCGTCAAATAACGATAATCATGGCGTTGCGTTGCTGTAATCCATAGGTTATTAAATGCATCACGTTGACACGAGTACTGTCCTGGCACACTAATATGCCAATTCTCTACACTCTGATGCCGTGAACTTTGTGGCATCATTTTGATGGATTGGACACTGTTCCGCGCAATCTCAGTATATTGATAATGCGTTTGGTGATTCACCATGAGTTTCATGAGGATACCTCAAATTGATTTTCCAATTTATAGGTAAATGCATAAAACTGATTTAAATATGGCTGTTCTTTTAATGTCTCCCAACACGGTTGTAAGTCTTGCCATCCCAAATGATATAACCGCTCAATGGTTGGATCAATCGCATCAAAAACAGCATGTGTATTGTGTTGAAATCTGAAATAGGTATCAATTTGCTCAATACATTGCCCAATATGAAAAAATAGAAAAATATCTTCTTGCTCAGCTTTCAGAATGTCGCAACAGCTATGCACCACATCCTGAATGGCTAATCCATCTGCTGCCACATTTTTGATCAGATAATTGAGTTCTGCATAGGCCTGTGCGGTTAATAATCCCCTCAACTCCTGAATATTGTCCCGCGCAATCTCAAGCTGACTCAATAAAGAATAAGGCTGCTGACGATCTAACATAAATTGATTCAAGTTTTCTGCATCATCAATATGCAAACAAAGTGCCTGTGCAAATTCTGATGCCTGATAATTATCATCAAAAGGCAAATGTCCAGCCACATGACCAATACGGAATAAATAACGTCCTAACCAATAAATATGTTGAGCGCTTGAGCTAAGTAAAAGCATAAATCTCCTCCCTTTTCTTAATCTTCAATCTCACAGCCCGCATTGTTATCATCTTCGGGCTGTGGATATGGTTCAGGAACGTAATGATTCAACCACCCATGTATCTTTAATTCCACCACCTTGAGAAGAGTTCACCACGAGAGAGCCTGCTTGCATGGCAACACGTGTTAAGCCACCCGGCACAATTTCAGTGCGATAAGGTGAGCTGAGTACAAAAGGTCTTAAATCAATATGTCGCTCAGCAACGCCTTCTGCTGTCATGGTTGGAGCAACGGAAAGTGCCAAAGTCGGTTGTGCAATATATAAATGTGGCGTCTCAATCAGTTTCTGTCTGAAACAATCAATCTGTTGTTGATCTGCTTGAGGACCAATCAACATGCCATAACCACCTGAGCCTTGTGCTTCTTTCACCACTAATTTTTCTAAATTACTAAGTACGTAATCCAGTTGCTCCGCTTCTCGACATTGATAAGTTGGCACATTATTCAAAATAGGTACTTCACCTAAATAGAACTGAATCATCTGATCGACATAAGGATAAATCGACTTGTCATCCGCCACCCCTGTTCCCGGTGCATTGGCAATCACAACATTGTGTTGTAAATATGCAGACATCAGTCCGGGTACACCCAAAGTGCTGTCAGGTCTAAAACTGAGTGGATCCAAGAATTCATCATCAACACGGCGATAGATAACGTCTACCTGCTGCCGACCACGAATAGTTTTGACAAAAACCTTATCATCTTCTACATACAGATCTCGGCTGGTCACTAGCGGTACATCCATTTCACGCGCTAGAAATGAATGTTCATAATAGGCACTATTAAAACGCCCAGGTGTTAGCACCACAATTAATGGCTGATCGACATAAGCATTTTCTTCGAGAATTGCTTTTAACAGACTTGGATATTGCTCAATCCCCTGTAAATTATTACTGCTACAAAGATCTGGCATCAATTTCTGACTGATTTTACGACTTTCCAGCATATAAGACACACCTGATGGTGTGCGTAGGTTATCTTCCAACACAAAGAAATCACCTTGCCCATCACGGATGATATCGATACCACTAATTTGTGAATAAACCTTGCCTTTCAACTGGTGCTTTAGCATATGCGGCTGGAACGCTTCGTGCGCAATCACCTGTTCTGCAGGAATCAAACCTTCTTTTAAAATATGCTGTCCATGATAAATATCATCTAGAAATAAATTTAATGCTTTGACTCGTTGTGCACAGCCCGTCGCGATCTTTTCCCATTGCTTCTTTTCAATCACACGCGGTATCAAATCATAAGGAATGGTACGCTCAGCACCCTCCTGATCACCGTAAACATTAAAAGTAATGCCTTGATATAAGAAATGCTGTTTTGCTTGTGCTTCTAGTGTTTTTAAATCATCAAGACTACGAATACTCAACCATTGCTCAATTTTTTTCGATGCTTCACCGTTAAAACTTTTGTCATCTAACATTTCATTGAAAAATTGTGATTTAAGTTGCTCAAATAAATTGGTGGTCACATTGAGCTGCGAAATAAATGTAGAGGTATCAACGGATGCTGCTGGATTGGGTTCTGGTGCGTAATAATCTGTGCTGATATGTAGGTTGTGTTCTTGTTCTGACATAGAAACCTCGTCTCATCATTTATTTATATCTAAAGGAAGCAATTTCAATGCCACTTATACAAAATGATCAATTTTCAACCAGACTTAGAATATTTAAGCAAAACTAGGGTCATTTCAGTCGTAAATACGTAATCTAGATAGGATGGACTTGATAATTAAGTATAGTTTTTTTATTGTGTCTGCTTTAGACCATTGAATTATGTATTTCGCTTATGTCATCCATACAAGAAAAAGAAACATCCAATAGCCTTTATCGCCAATGGCAAATCTTATCCCGCCTTTCTACTGGGAAATGGATGGGCACACGCGAATTACAAGAAATATTAGAACGCGAAGGCATTGATATCAGTCTGCGTACCATTCAGCGTGATTTAAATCAAATTGCTCAGCGTTTCCCAATCGAGAGCAATAAAACCGTACCACAAGGTTGGCGTTGGCGTTCAGATGCACCAATTCAAAGCTTGCCCCACATGACCAGCTCGCAAGCGGTTACGTTTATGATGGTCGAAGAGCATTTACGTCACTTGCTTCCACCAAGTTTATTAGAAGAAATGACACCTTGGTTTGATTTGGCCAAACGTAGCCTATCGACACAAAATAATGTTCGACAATGGATCAACCGTGTTCGTATTGTACCGGCGACACAACCCTTGATTCCGCCTGTTGTCGACAAACATGCACAACAAGCGATTTATGAAGGTTTATTACAAGACAAACAGATCGAATGTATTTATCTCGCCCGTACCCATCAAGGCGAAGATAAGACCTATATCCTCAATCCGCTGGCTTTGGTTCAAAAAGGTGCAGTGATTTATTTAATCTGTACCCGAAATGATAAAACTGAAGTACAAACCTTCGCCTTGCACCGCTTTAAAGCAGCAACGGTATTGGAAAGTCGCGCCTTACATCCTGTGAACTTTGAAATTGATAATTATATTGAATCAGGTGCATTGGGTTTCCGTGTTGACTACAGCAAGCCAACCGAACAAATTCATTTAAAACTGACCATGACCGAGAGTACAGCCAAGAGTTTCTACGAAAGCCAGCTGAGTAAGGATCAAATCATCCAACATCTAGAAGAAAACATTGTCGAAGTCTCTGCAACTGTTCCATTTACCTCACAACTGGTGTGGTGGCTCAGAAGTTTTGGTAAGAAAATGCTGAATATTGAACCCGCTGCCGTTTATAACGCAGTGAAAGAGATTGAAGAGCAAGCCCAATAAAAAAGAGAACCTTTCGGTTCTCTTCGATTTTTTATAAATTTTATTATCAAACACTCAATATTATTTTTATTGTTTAAATGTTCAAACCAACCTCTCTCCCCGCCTTGATCAAAATTGGTTTGTACCTTTTTAAGCGCTTAGATTTAAATTAACATCGGCACGCTAATTCATAGCCATTGTAGCGGATTCTCTTTTTGGTCATGGTTAAACCCTCTTTGTTTGAACGTAGAATCACTATAACGAGGATTTTTTAGACTGTGAAATAACAAAGATTGGAATCAAAATCTAATTTTTTGCTATCGCTGATCTTTGCGTCAAAATCAACTTATTCATCTTCTTTTTTATCAGATAATAAAACTTCGAAGCGATGCAAATGGGTAAAACGCCCAGCCTGTATTTGATATTGATCAATCTGAGGCACTAATTTCCGGAAATGCTCCGACTGTACATGTAAATCTAGTGCTTCACGATCAACCCATTCTTCGATAAAAACAAAATGCCCTTTTTGTTTATGGTCATGATAAAGATCATAAGCAATGCATCCTGCCTCGGCTTTAGTTTTCTCTACCAACTCTTGATAAAGCGCTAACACCTCATCAATTTTGTCTGGCTGGATATAGTCTTCAGCAATCAGTTTTAAGGTCATTTACCTCGCTCTCCCTAAATATTTCCCATAAAAAAAGCTCTCAAATTCATGAGAGCTTTTTTGTCATCAATTCAGCTTATGCTGAAAATGGATGACGCAATACGATTGTTTCTGCACGGTCAGGACCTGTTGAAACGATATCAATTGGGCAACCAATTAAAGTTTCAATACGACGTACATAGGCCAATGCATTTGCAGGAAGTTGATCAATTTGAGTCAAACCAACAGTAGACTCGCTCCAACCCGGCATGGTTTCATAGATCGGTTTCAAGCTTTCAAATGAAATCGCATCAGAAGAACCTGCACAGCCAGAATCTACATCTTCATAACCCACACAGATTTTTACTTCTTCTAAACCATCTAATACATCAAGCTTAGTTAGGCAAATACCAGATAACGAGTTCACATCAACCGAACGACGTAAAATCTCAGCATCAAACCAACCACAACGACGTTGACGGCCAGTAGACGCGCCAAACTCATGACCAACTGTACCTAAGTGACGACCAATCGCATCACCTGTATCTGTTGCTGCATCATAATGCAACTCAGTTGGGAACGGACCTGCACCTACACGTGTTGTATATGCTTTGGTAATACCCAATACATAGTCTAAATGCAATGGACCCATACCTGAACCAGAGCTTACGCCACCAGCAGTAGTATTCGAGCTTGTTACAAATGGATAGGTACCATGATCGATGTCCAGCAATGAACCTTGCGCACCTTCAAACATGATTGCCTTACCTTCTTTGCGGTAATTATGTAATACAGTCGTTACATCAATCACTAATGGAGCAAGAACTTCGCGCCATGCATCACAAAGAGCAAGTACATCTTCAAACTTAACTTCTTCAACGCCATAGAATTGAGAAAGTTGGAAGTTATGCAGCTCAAGCATTTCCTTGAGTTTTTCTTCAAGTAAAGCACCACCACGAATCAAATCTGCTACGCGTACAGCACGACGTGCAACTTTGTCTTCGTAAGCTGGGCCAATACCGCGACCAGTTGTACCAATTTTCGCGTTACCACGTTTTTTCTCACGTGCTTGGTCAAGCGCGATGTGGTTTGGCAAAATAAGTGGACAGTTTGGAGAAATACGTAAACGCTCTTTAACAGGTACGCCTTCTTGTTCCAAAATCGCCATTTCTTTAATCAAGGCTTCAGGAGAAAGAACAACACCATTCCCGATTAAGCACAATACGTTTTCACGTAAAATACCTGATGGAATGAGGTGTAATACAGTCTTCTTACCACCTACCACAAGCGTATGACCTGCGTTGTGTCCGCCTTGGTAGCGAACTACCGCAGCCGCTTGATCTGTGAGCAGGTCGACGATTTTACCTTTTCCTTCGTCGCCCCATTGGGTACCAAGTACCACAACATTTTTGCCCATAATAGCCTCATTACATCATGCTGTTAAAATTGGAAACCAAGTCTTAAAACTTGGCAATTAAATTTTTTCAATCACCCACTGCCCGTTTTGAGACACCAACTGATGGGTCGCATAAGGCACTGAGCTTAAATCATCATTACCCAACAACTGCACCACACGTGAACCTTTGCCACGTACATCTGCAATTGCATTTAATAAATCTTGATCATGGCCTTTCGGTGCAACCACAGTTTCAATTTCTACAAACTGAGTCGCGCCTAAAGCATATAAGTCACAACTAAATCCAGTTGCTGGACGCGCACGCCCAAAATGCTCACCAATACCATCATAACGACCACCTTGAGCCAGTGGTGCGGCACGATTCGGTGCATAAATGGCATACATCAAACCTGTATGATAGTGATAGCTGCGTAACTCAACCACATCTATCCCAATGTTCAGATTCGACCAACGTGACTGGATTTGCGCTAATGTAGATTTCAATGCATCTAATGCATTTTTGAAATCCGCATCATTTAAAATATCTTGGCTTAAATGCATTTCTAGTGCATCAAGGTCGCTTGCATAACGCCCTAAAGCATAAAAGTCCGCACCCATCGCTAAATCTTGCGTGAATTCTTCTAACTCTGGGAAAGCTTTACGCTGATATAAGTCAGAAAGTTCACTTTCGGTATTTTTATTTAAGCCAGCGCGTTTAACCAGACTACGGAATAAACCAACATGACCTAAATCTAAATGAGCGCCCTCTAAAGTATGAGTATGCTCAATTAACGCCAACATAACGTTGATCATTTCAACATCTGCTTCGATGCTGTCATGACCATACAACTCTGCACCTAACTGCAAAGGTGCACGGGTTGCATTGAAATTCTGTGGTTTGGTATGCAAGACTGAACCTGCATAGCAATAACGTGCTACACCTTCAATTGGTCGAACATGAGCATCTATACGCGCAACTTGCGGCGTCATATCCGCACGCACACCGAGTAAACGGCCAGATAGTTGATCAATAACTTTGAAGGTAACTAAATCTAAATCTTGATTAGATTCTGAAAGTAGCGAGAGCGATTCGATGTATTCAATAAATGGCGTATACACCAATTGATAACCTCGAACTGCGAGGAAATCTAACGCTTCTCGACGCAAGGTTTCAACCACTTGCGCTTGTTCTGGCAATACATCTGCTACCCCGTCAGGGAGCAACCATGTCTCTGAAATGGCCATGTTCCAAACCTAAAATCTGTTCAATGTGGAAGCATCCACACAAAAAGCAACCACATAAAAAAATCGGGTGAATGCCCGATTCAGCGTAGTGTAGCACGAAGATTTATGTGATGCACCTTCGAATTTGAATAAATCTTTCGGGTTTATTGATCAAATAACTTCACTAAGTAAGAAAAATTAACGAGTAGATTCAATAGATTGAAACTAATCACTGAGAGTATAAGTCCATGTTCTTGTCCCTAAGAACTGCCTAACATCTGAACTATTGCCCTGCTTGCAATTGATCAAGTTTGATTTTTACAACATTGATTGCTTGGGAGTCACATGCAAGACTGCCTGTCCGAAATTCCGAGCCTCTTAAGCAGCGATTACCCCAAATAAATGAAACACCTTAAGGTCTTGTTCTTAGTTTATATTAAAAAACACATTCCATTTTTTGATTTCTTTCACCTGAACTCAGGGCTAAAGATTCCCATTCAGGTATAAACACAAAATTGTGCCTAGAATATAAACACACTGCTCGCTCATTTTTTGGAGATACGCTTAATACAATCCTAGAATGACCTTTAGAAACGGCTAAATTCTTAATCGCAGAAATCAGCAGATCGGCTATACCACTGCCACGAAACATAGGATTAACCCACATCGCGATCACATTAAATTCACGTACAGCGTTTTGAGTTCCACCAATAATCCCAATTGCCCGATCCCCTTTAATTGCTAAAACATATCGAAATTTAGTCTTTTGTGAGGCACGGTCACGCCATTCTGATTCACTATATTTCTCTGTAGTCGCATAATTAGCAGCGAAAACATCAGGACTATCCAGTAGAGACTCTAAACGAACGGTTTTAAGGATTTTCCAATCCTCCTCGGTGGTGAGACGTACCACCAATTCCTCCAAGTCTGGACTCATTCAATACCTCTAACTTATCGCGAATCTGAATTTTTATAAAAGATTCTCAAAAATTAGCTTATATTTATTCAGTTCCTTTGCCGCCTTTTACTACGATTTCTAGCAAATTCACCATTTCAACATTTTGCTTTTCTAAAGCGGCAATATTTGCCACAGTTCGATCCAAAACCTCTTGTTGCACATGCATCTTCTTGGCCAGATCCTGCATGATTTCCAAACTCTTTTTTAGATGTAATTCTAAATGCACAACTTTTTCTTCAAGTTGCAAAACTTGAACATCTTGGTTTGGTACATCTACATTTTTAAACTGCAGCCAGAATAAAAATACAACCGCCGCCAATAAAATAGCAATTAATCCCCAAATCAACATCAATGTCATTCACTACTCCGAATTAATTTTTATATTATTTAAATCATTAATCACAAAAAGTTTCACACAAATCGAGTAAGCGATTTGCATATCCCCATTCATTATCATACCACGCAAAAACTTTCGCTTGATGTCCCACCACCATGGTTTGAGTTAAATCCACAATCAGAGAATAAGGCGAATGATTAAAGTCACTAGAAACCAGATCTTCATCTGTCACTTGCATGATCTGCGCATAATCATATTGCGCCGCCTTGCTCAAAACTTCATTGATTTTATGCACAGTAATCGGTGAATGCGAAACAAAAGTGAGATCAATGGCAGCCACATTAATGGTCGGTACACGAATGGAATAGCCATTGATCCGATCTTCCATTTTCGGCATGACTTGTTTCAATGCACCCAAGGCACTTGATGTGGTTGGAATAATATTTTGCCCAGATGCACGTGCACGACGTAAATCCCGATGCGCGTGATCCAAAACCGATTGATCGGCTGTGACCGCATGGATTTCTGTCATTAATGCGGTATCAATACCAAAGGCATCATCAATAATTTTAACCAACGGCACTAAGGCCTGTGTGGTACATGAGACACTGGAGATGATTTGATCTGTGGCCTTTACGTCATTATGATTAACACCATAGACAATCGCCGCATCCACAGAATCAAAAGGTGCAGCACCAATAATCACACGCTTTGCACCTGCCTCAACATGGCGTGTAGCATCAGCACGTGAACGGAATAAACCGGTACATTCAAGCACCACATCAATATCTAAGTCAGCCCAAGGCAATAATTCTGGCTGAGCCTGCTTAAAAACCTGTAGTTTTAACTGACGCTGATTGGACTGGATATTCAAAAAAATATGTTGATTTTCAATTTGAATTTCAACTTGACCTGCAAAACGACCATGCGTGGTATCGTATTTGAACAAATGCACCAAGGTCTGCACATCTGCGATGTCATTAATGGCAACAATATCAAACTGAAATTGCTTAGGACTCTCAAACCACGCACGTAATACATTCCGACCAATTCGACCAAATCCATTGATAGCGATACGTTGCATGTAGGGTCCTTATTCATCAAAACATCATCTTTTCTATGCTATATGGTAAAACATCAAGCACATTGTTGAATATAGATTTTTAGCTTAAACACAGTTTTATATGATATTGCTTGTAAAATCGTTGGTGAGGCAGGTATTTTCCGTTATAATTTAGCACTTTTAAAATCTATGCCACGCACTGGGTTCGATTGTAGAACGTTAGACACAACGTACCTTGTTGCATATAGCCAAATTCAAAATTATGGAGTGTCTTGGTTGTGAGTACTCGCTTTATGACATCAGCTGAAATCCGTGAAGCATTTTTGCGTTATTTCGAATCGCAAGGGCATACACGTGTCGCTTCGAGTTCTCTCGTTCCCGCCAACGACCCAACTTTGCTGTTTACCAATGCTGGTATGAACCAGTTTAAAGATTGTTTCTTAGGTTTAGAAAAGCGCGACTATGTTCGTGCTGTTTCATCTCAAAAATGTGTCCGTGCCGGCGGTAAGCATAATGACCTCGACAACGTAGGTTATACCGCACGTCACCACACTTTCTTTGAAATGTTAGGCAACTTCTCTTTCGGTGATTATTTCAAACAAAATGCACTGAAATTTGCTTGGGAATTTTTGACCAGCGAACAGTGGTTAGGCTTACCGAAAGATCGTTTATATGTCACGGTTTATCATACCGATGATGAAGCATTTGATATCTGGAACAAAGAAATTGGTATCGATGCTGAACGTATTATCCGTATTGGCGATAACAAAGGTGGCCAATACGCATCAGATAACTTCTGGGCAATGGGTGATACAGGTCCTTGTGGTCCTTGTTCTGAAATTTTCTATGACCATGGTGACCATATCTGGGGTGGCTTACCAGGCACACCAGAAGAAGATGGTGATCGTTTCATCGAAATCTGGAACAACGTTTTCATGCAGTTCAATCGTACTGCTGATGGTGTCATGCACCCTCTTCCAGCACCTTCTGTTGATACAGGTATGGGCTTGGAGCGTATTTCGGCTGTACTACAACATGTCAATTCAAACTATGAAATTGACCTGTTTCAACACTTATTAAAAGCTGCTGCTGAAATCATTGGTTTAGATACCACTGCCATTGAAGCTGAAGCAAAAGCACAAAATAAACCAGTTGAATATCCTGCATCGTTAAAAGTGATTGCTGACCATGCGCGTTCATGCTCATTCTTGATTGCTGACGGTGTTAACCCTTCAAATGAAGGTCGTGGTTATGTGCTACGTCGTATTATTCGTCGTGCCGTGCGTCATGGTAACAAGTTAGGTGCAACAGGTTCATTCTTCTATAAGATGTTACAACCGCTAATTGAAGTCATGGGCGATGCCTATCCTGAACTTGCAGCGCAGCAAGCACGCATCGAAGCACAGCTTCTTAAAGAAGAAGAGCAATTCGCGAAAACACTTGAGCAAGGCTTGAAGTTGTTAGAAGGTGAATTAGCACAACTGAAAGGCAATGTGATTGCTGGTGAAACCGTATTTAAACTATACGATACTTACGGCTTCCCGACTGACTTAACCGCTGATATCGCACGTGAACGTGATCTTACCATTGACGAAGCCGGCTTCGAAGTTGAAATGGCTGCGCAACGCCAACGTGCACGTGATGCAGGTAAATTTGCAGTTGACTACAACAGCATTGTCAAAGTTGAAGGCGAAACTCAATTTGATGGTTATGAAGCGACTCAAGGCCAAGGTCAAATCGTTGCGATCTATAAAGATGGCGTGCAAGTTGATGAAATCAACGAAGGTGACGAAGCACTGATCGTATTGAACCAAACCCCTTTCTATGCAGAAAGCGGTGGTCAAATCGGTGATACAGGTATCTTCAAAAACGATACTGGTATTTTTGAAGTTCAAGATACTAAAAAATCTGGTGGTGCATTTGTCCATCAAGGTATCGTGACCATGGGTAGCCTCAAAGCCACTCAAAATGTTGAAGCAACGGTTAAAGCAGACATTCGTGCAGCAACAGCGCGTAATCACTCAGCGACTCACCTTCTACATGCGGCTTTACGTCAGATTCTTGGTGAGCATGTACAACAAAAAGGTTCTTTGGTTGCCAGCGATATTTTACGTTTTGACTTTGCCAACGACCAACCTGTTTCGTTTGAACAATTGCAACAGATTGAGCGTTTAGTCAATGCCGAAGTCATTGCGAACAGCCCTGTAACAACTGAATTACTTGATATTGAATCAGCAAAAGCCAAAGGCGCAATGATGCTGTTCGGTGAGAAGTATGGCGAAGAAGTTCGCGTACTTTCTATGGGTTCTATTATTGAAGAAAAAAACTTCTCTATCGAACTTTGTGGTGGTATTCACGTTAAGCGCACGGGTGATATTGGTCTATTTAAAATCACTTCTGAAGGTGGTGTTGCTGCGGGCGTTCGTCGTATTGAAGCCGTGACTGGCACCAAAGCGCTTGAAGTGGTTCAAAAAGCAGAAACAGATATCCAAATCATTAACGGTTTGTTGAAAGCGCAAAAAGACCAAACTGTAGAGAAAGTTGAAGCAATTGTTGAAACTGCTTCTAGCCTACAAAAGCAAATCGAACAATTGAATCAAAAATTAGCGAGCTTCCAAGCGGCTGAGCTTTTAGATCAAGTCACAGAAATTGCGGGTCGTCAAACGCTTATCACATCGGTAAAAGGTTTAGATGCCAAATCATTACGCAATCTTCATGACAGCGTAAAATCAAAATTAGAAGATGCAGTCATTATTTTAGCTGGTGTTGAAGGTGATAAAGTGAGTTTAATCGCTTCCGTCGCTAAACAATACGCTGCAACTCTAAAAGCAGGTGACATCATCAAACACTTGGCTCAAGAGCTGGGCGGTAAAGGTGGTGGTAAACCTGACTTAGCACAAGGTGGCGCGCCACTTAACGAGAAGTTTGATCAAGTCATCGCAGCATTACCTGCTTGGCTTGCGCAATAATAAAGACTTCACTTTTGTGTAACTGACCCTGATGCCTCTCAGGGTCATGGCTTATATGGAACAACTATGGCTTTAATCGTTCAAAAATATGGCGGTACCTCTATGGGTACTCCTGAGCGCATTTTAAATGTTGCTCATCGTGTCAAGCGTTGGCATGATCATGGTCACAAGGTGGTCGTGGTTGTATCAGCAATGAGTGGTGAAACTAACCGCTTACTTGCGCTTGCCAAAGCCATTACTAGCACCCCTGACCCACGCGAATTAGATCAAATGGTGTCAACGGGTGAACAAGTAACGATTTCCATGTTAGCTATGGCACTTAATTCTATTGGTGTAGAAGCTAAATCATATACAGGTCGTCAAGTTGGTATCAAAACTGACAGCGCGTTTACCAAAGCACGTATTGAATCCATTGATACTGATGTAATGACCGCTGATCTAGATGCTGGTCGTGTCATCGTCGTTGCCGGTTTCCAAGGTTATGATGCCAATGGCAATATCACAACTTTAGGTCGCGGTGGTTCAGATACTTCAGGCGTTGCACTTGCAGCAGCACTAAAAGCAGATGAATGCCAGATTTATACCGATGTAGACGGTGTTTATACCACTGACCCTCGTGTAGCGCCTAAAGCAAAGAAAGTTGACCGTATTTCTTTTGAAGAAATGCTAGAAATGGCATCTTTAGGTTCGAAAGTTTTACAAATTCGCTCTGTTGAATTCGCAGGCAAATATCAGGTGCCATTACGTGTATTATCAAGCTTTGATAACGATAATGATGGCGCATTTGATGAAGATTTCAAACAAAACGTAGGTACACTAATTACGACTGAGGCGGAAGACGATATGGAACAACCAATCATCGCAGGTATTGCATTTAACCGTGACGAAGCAAAACTCACTATTTTAGGTGTTCCTGACGAACCAGGTATCGCATCTAAAATCTTATCACCGATCAGCAATGCCAACATCGAAGTGGATATGATTATCCAGAATGTTGAAGAAGACGGTACAACAGATTTTACTTTTACCGTGAATCGTAACGACTTGGCGAAAGCAAAAGCAATTTTAGAACAAACTGCAAACAGCATCGAAGGTTGTGAAGTTGTGACGCGTGATGACATCGTAAAAGTGTCAATCGTAGGTGTTGGTATGCGTTCTCACGCAGGTGTAGCGAGCAAAATGTTTACTGCATTAGCTGAAGAAAGCATTAATATTCTCATGATTTCTACATCAGAAATCAAAGTTTCTGTGATCATCGAAGAAAACTATTTAGAATTGGCAGTTCGTTGTTTACATACAGCTTTTGGCCTAGATCGTGAACACGGCGAAAGCAGTGCACGTGCTTAATTAATAGCTGCTTAAACATATTTACTCGCAAGTAAATAAGAAAAAAAACAGAGCCACTATAGTTTTTCTTATAGTGGCTCTGTTATATTAGCCTTGAGGTTTTTAAAAAGACTCTCACAGAACTTACGAAAAAAAATGTTTTTTACATATTTCTGTTAGAGTTTTCTGTATATTAGGCTGTACTTTCAAACAATGAATTCCCTGTCGCAAGTTTAAGCGTTTAGCAAGGAGATAAACATGCTGATTCTGACCCGTCGTGTCGGAGAAACATTAATGATTGGGGATCAAGTCAGTGTTACTGTGCTTGGCGTAAAAGGCAATCAGGTGCGTATTGGTGTAAATGCTCCAAAAGAAGTTTCTGTGCATCGTGAGGAAATTTACCAACGTATCCAACATGAACGTGCCATGCATGAGCATCTGCAACATCTTGATCAAGATTATCAACATTCTTATGAAGAAGAGAATGTCGTTATCCGTATTTTTTGGCGCTATACCCACCCTGTACCTGAACTACCAAACACCATGTCGCCGCTGATGAAAATGTTGGCGCATGTTGGACATTTATTCCTTTATTTAATGTTATTAGCGTTGCCAATTACTGGCTGTTTATTTAGTTGGAGTGCTGGCCACCCTGCTCCAGTTTTATATTTATTCGAAATTCCACGTTTAGTACAAGACAATCCAGAATTACTAGCAATTGTTAAACCTCTACATATTTATCTTTCATGGTTCGCTGGCCTACTCGTTGCCGGACATGCTTTGGCTGCCATCAAACATCATCTGATTGATAAAGATAATGTCTTGCTCAGTATGCTACGCCAGCCCAAATAATTCTTCAGATATAAAAAAACCGCTTTACGCGGTTTTTTTAATTTAGATCTTTTTCACTTCTGCAATCCACTTTTGCTTTTCTTCATCCGAAATGAATGAAGCTTCAAAAGAGTTGATTGCCAGTTGCTTTAATTCATCATTGCTTAAATCCAAAGCTTGCTGAATCGCCACAAAGTTATCATTCATATAACCACCGAAATATGAAGGATCATCTGAGTTCACAGTAACATGTACGCCCTGCTGCAATAAACGGCGGATGTTGTGCTCACCCATGTCTTTTACAACACAAAGCTTTAAGTTACTTAAAGGACAAACTGTTAAAGGCATTTTCTCAGCGATTAAACGCGCCATTAAGCGCTCATCTTCTTCAGAACGCACACCATGATCAATACGGTTTACTTTTAACAAGTCTAAAGCTTCCCAAATATATTCTGGTGGGCCTTCTTCACCCGCATGTGCCACGATCAAGAAACCAGCTTCACGGGCTTTAGCAAATACACGCTCAAATTTTGCTGGAGGATGTCCAACTTCGCTTGAGTCTAAACCGATCGCAATAATGTCATCTTTGAATGGCAATGCTTGCTCAAGCGTTTCAAATGCTTTTTCTTCACTTAAATGACGCAAGAAACACATGATCAACTGAGAACTAATTCCTAGCTTTGCTTGTGCATCTGTACAGGCACGTTTTAAGCCAGCCAACACAGTTGCAAATTCAACCCCACGTTCAGTATGCGTTTGTGGGTCGAAGAACATTTCGGTATGTACCACACGATCTTCAGCACATTTCTCGAAATATGCCCAAGCAAGATCATAAAAATCTTGTTCAAGCACCAGCACATTTGCGCCCGCATAATAAATATCTAAGAAAGATTGAAGATTATGGAAGTTATACGCTTGCTTCACTTCTTCAACCGACTGATAGGGAATCTGAATCTGATTACGCTGTGCAATTGCAAACATCAGTTCTGGTTCAAAAGTCCCTTCAATATGCACATGCAATTCGGCTTTGGGTAAAGCACGAATCAGCTCGATTTGATTCATATTAACTCCACGTCTAAAGAAAAAAGGGTGTTATCGAAATAACGCCCTTTTAGGCTCTCTTCACAGAAAGAGCTGTTATTCAAACAGCTCACAAAGAGAATGATAAAATAATAATAACGATTTGCTTAGCCGCCAAATGCAACAAATTTAAACACCCACAGTGCCGCAATAATCCAAACCATATAAGGAACTGTCTTTGCTTTTCCTGTCAGTAGTTTCACCAATGCATAGCTGATAAAGCCCATCGCGATACCATCTGCAATTGAATAGGTAAATGGCATAAATACGATGGTTAAAAAGGCAGGAACAGCTTCAGTAATATCATCCCAATCGATATGTGTGATCCCTTGGATCATCAACACACCAATAAATAACAATGCGGGTGCTGTTGCAAAACCTGGAACTGATTGAGCCAATGGTGCCAAGAACAAGCAACCAATGAATAGGAATGCAACAACGACTGCGGTTAAACCCGTACGTCCACCTGCCGCAACACCTGAAGCTGATTCAATATAAGGTGTAGTTGACGATGTACCTAAAGCAGCACCCGCTACGATTGCAGTTGAATCTGCAAATAATGCCTTCTTCAAACGTGGTAATTTACCATCTTGAAGCAGGCCTGCGCGATGTGACACACCAACTAAGGTACCTGTACTGTCAAATAAATCGACAATAAAGAAGACGAAAATCACCCCAACCATACTGGCGGTAAATAGACCTTCGAAGTCCATTTGCATAAAGGTAGGTGCTAGAGAAGGAACTTGACCGACAACACCCTTGAACTCATTCAAGCCCATTGCAGTTGCAATCGCAGTCACAACCAGAATACTAAGAATGATCGCACCACGTACTTTAAACTGATGCAAAACTACTATCATTAAAAAACCAAATAAGGCCAATAAGACTGTTGGCTGTTTGATATCGCCTAGACCAACCAAGGTCGCTGGATTATCAACAATAATGCCTGCATTTTTCAGTGCAATTAAAGCAAGGAATAAACCAATACCACCACCAATTGCAAATTTCAGAGACATTGGAATTGCATTGACAATTGCTTCACGAATTTTAAAGAAGCTAATTGCAAGGAAAACCAACCCTGACACAAAAACTGCAGCTAAAGCAGTTTGCCAAGGCACGCCCATGCCTAAACAAACAGAATAGGTAAAATAAGCATTTAAGCCCATTCCAGGTGCAAGTGCGATTGGATAGTTCGCAATAATCCCCATGACCAAACACCCAATTGCCGCAGCCAAACAGGTTGCAACAAACACAGCACCATGATCCATGCCAGTTTCAGAAAGAATGAGTGGGTTTACAATGATGATGTAACACATCGTCAAGAATGTAGTTACACCTGCTAGAACTTCCGTTCTAAAGTTGGTTTTGTTTTCGCTCAGCTTAAATAAGCGTTCTAACAAACCAGCCGAAGCATTAGGCGTTGTCATAACATAGCACCTGTTGAAATCTAAGATCGTAGAATATGAAATCTATACGTTTGTGTTTGCAATCTTTTTTGAATGTACACAAAAAGGTATACAAGGCTAAAAGCAATCTATATGCCAGCTTTGCGCTTGTTACACAGAAGATATGTATAAATTCGATTCCGATATCAAAACGTAAAAAGCCGCATATCAACATGCAGCTTTTTATTTAATGGTAAATATTTTAACAGATTCTACTCAAAACTTGAGTATCACAATACAAAAAAAGCGTATTTCACGATCAAACTCAGATGATTGAATCAGCAATGCTCTTTATTGGCACATAAAACTACTGATTACGCTGATAAGAGGATAAATGCGTATGTTGATTATGCTGTATCGTATTCAAGCTGTTTTCGGCATCTTGAACAATTTTCATTAGCTCTTGGCGTTTCTTGGTTTGGGCATCAACATAGGTGACATAACCCAAAATAAATACAGAAAAAGCCAAAGCGATTGCAATCTTAATCTTCATTATTATTATCTCTATTATAAAGTTTTCTTTAATGCTAACAAAAAAGACTGAAAAGGAGAACAAAAACGCATATTAAAATCACAAATGATAACCACATCACAATTATACAGTTATTCTAATAAGTTTTTTGCTTAATTTTCACTCAATCAAATATTAGAATATTCCAGTTTTTTTAGCAATGACATTTTATATAATTCAATAAGATAGATATAAACTATATCTTTATAACAGAAAAAACTGTTCATTTTCAGCAGCTAAAAACAAGAAAGCACTTTTGTCTAGACAAAAGTGCTTAAAGTCACATTAACGTGTTTAGATTAGAACTGGTAGTTCAAACGCACCAAGAAGTTGCGTGGTGTACCTGGCATTGACTCTGAACGCCAATATTCTTTATTGGTCACATTATTGACAGCGAATGTAATGTTCCAAGGATCTGCACTATAGCCAATCGCAGCATCTAGTCGAGTAAACCCAGCAAAGTCAGTTGGTTCTCTATCTAGGTTTCCGTTTGGATAAATTTTGGCATCACCGACATAAGTTGCCCCCACTTCACCATAAATCTTATCTGTTGGTAGATAACGAACAAAGAGATTACCAGTATGGTGAGGCGTATTATTTAACTCTTTTCCAACATTTTGTGGCTTGGGATCTTTAGAAACCTCCGTGTCCATATAGCTATAACCACCACGTACAAACAGATTATCTAAAGCACGTCCAATAAAGCTAAATTCAATCCCCTTGGACTGGTGCTGCGCACCAACAGCCCACTTTTCTGGCTCATCTGGGTTTGGCTGGTAACGGATATTGTTCTTACGGATGTCAAATACAGAAAGCTGGGTATTTAAACGATCATTCAGCCAATCACTTTTTATACCAACTTCGTATTGTTCATTGTATTGTGGTTTAGCATCAAATGTATCTACATCTGTATTTGCTGAAACAACACTTACTCCCACTCGCCCACCAAATGGCGCGAAGCTTTTACTATAAGAGGCATAAAAGCTCTGACTTTCTACAGGTTGCCAAATAAAACCTATATTTGGGCTAAAGCTCTCACCATCAATACGACGATGATAGTCCAGAGACTCACGTGATTTTAAACGGTTGGTGGTTTCAGATTGATAATAGTCATAACGACCACCCAACATGACTTTAAAATAATCATTAAAACTAATGAGGTCTTGGATGAATACACCATAACCTTCACCTTGGTTATAGTTATGTGTATTTAATATTAAGTTACCCGAACCTCTAGAACTGCTGCGCTCACCAGTTAACGGATTTACATAGCCATAGATAGCACCACCATCTTTCTTATTGGCTAAAAGCGGCTCACGTTGTTCATAAGTCCAGTCTGCACCAACCAATAAATTATGTTTAATACTGCCTGTATCAAACTCACCACGGATATCAAAAGTATTGCTAGTGGTTTTATTATCGGTTTTCTGCCAATAATAAATTTGTGAGATATCACCGACATGGCCTTTACATGTTCCAGCATTAGTTACCGTTGTACTTTCTGTCGCACATAATCCACCCGCATAAAAGTGATCAAAGTTTTGCTCTGCTTGACGATAACTTAGTGCCCAATGAAAATTCCAATTTGGTGCAAACTCGTAATTCAGGTCAGAACGCGCAACTTGTAAAACATCATTTACATAGTCTCCATCTTGGGCAAAACCTGTTTTAATCGAGGTTCCCTTCGGAAGTGCTGTATAAGATGGTCCACGATCCGGCACACGATGTAATTTATCGTAGGTATATTGCATGGTCCAAGTTAAACCCTCATCATTTTTATAAGTAAAACTTGGTGAAAGCATTTCGATTTTATTTTCAATGCCTGAACGGAAACTATCTGACTCTCCATATTCTCCAGTTAAACGTACAGCAACGTTATCTGTGAGCACTTGATTGAAATCTACTGTTGTTCCATAGTTATCATATGAACCACCGTAGATACCCACCGAGCTTTTTGAATCAAAATTGGCGAATTTACTCACCATATTGATTACGCCACCACCCGAACTACGACCATATAGAACCGACGCAGGGCCTTTTAAGATTTCAATACGTTCGATATTTGCTGTGCTACGGCGAACCTGACCGCTTTCACGAATACCATCACGATAAATATCGCCTGTATCTGCATTAAATCCTCTTAAGTTAATCCCGTCACCGCGCATGTCATAACTGGTTGATACACCTGGTGTCCCCTGTAGCATGATACTCAGATCATTGGCGCCATAAATTTTATATTTTTGCACATCAATGGTATCGATGGTCTGTGGAATATCTTTTTTCTTAAGACCATTTCGGGTCACACTTGCCTGATCATAATCGATATAACTTTTGATCGGATCAAGCTCGCTCATTGCTTCGATCTTAATGGTTGGCATCACTGCTGTTGGTGTTGGAGCCTCATTGGCAAAAGCATACTGTGCTTGCAACAGCATCATGGTTAACAAGCTAAATTTGAAAATAGGCTTGTGATGCATATTTAAGGGTAAAGAACGCATAAAATTTCTCAAAAAACTCAGACAAAAATTAAAAAAATATTAAAAACAAAAAAACGCTACAATTTTAATAAAAATCATTCTCATTTTCATCATTTTTTGCATTAATTTTTAACTAAACAGGCCATTTATTATTCATTTAAAATTTATGCTTCATTTTCACCTTCAAAGACAATTCTGAAAATAATTTTTAAATCTTTGAGTTCTTAGGAATAAATTCCATTTTTCTACACAATTTTACATTAGGCTACACAGAAAATAATTTGATCATTTTTGGGGTTTGATAATGAAAATTTCTACGTGTTATGGAAAACTGAGTGTACTCAGCTCAGCTTTACTCAGTATAAGTGCATCAATTTATGCTACCGAACCCCAAAGTGAGACTCCCGCTTCCACGGTATCTGAATCAAGTACTCAGGTTCTACCTACCCTTTCATTCAAAGCTTCAGCAGAACCTCAAAAAGCCAAAGATGATGATATTAGTGCTGTACCTAAAACCATCATTACTCAAGAAGAAATGCTGCAATATGGCGACCAGTCGGTTATGGATGCTTTGCGTCGTGCTGCTGGTTTCCAGATACCAAGTTTTGGCCAAGGACCACGCGGCGGTGGTGGCGCTTCGGGCATGCGTTTTCGTGGTGGCGGCGCACCCACATTTTTGGTCAATGGCGAGCCCGTGCAAGGTGGCCCACGTGGTGGTATGTCGGTTATTGATACCATTACACCTGAAATGATTGAACGTATTGAAGTGGTCAAACAACCCAGCGTTGCCCAAGCCTCTGTTGCATCCTCAGCGGTAATCAATATCATTTTAAAAGAACCTCTAGATACCCGCTTAAATGGCTCAGTGAAGCTCGGCTATGGCTTACGCGATAGCGGTGAACAACAATCTGAACGCAAGCAAATCAACATTCAAGCAGACGGTCGTGAAAACCAGTGGTCTTATAGTGTCTCTGCCAATCAAATGTGGATGGACAACACCTCGATCACCAAAACTGAAACAGCAACTGGAACACGAGAACAACTCCGTACCGTAAACCGTACCATGCAGATGTTTTCGCCCCGTTTGCAATACGATCTCGATGATCAACAAAAGTTGATTGCAGAATTGTTCTATCGCAATATTAAAATGGATGGCTATTCATCCAATCAGACTCAAGATGACAAGAACGATAGTATTCGCTTAAACACGCGTTATGAACGTAAAGACAAAGATCTGAGTGATAAAATCCGCTTGTCTGTTGAACGTCAGACAGAAACACAGCTCACCCGCTCGCCACAAAACACAATTTATACCGATGAAACAGTAAATGAGTACGGTCTTGCCTATGATGGGGTCCGTAAATTAGATAAAGACCGTCAGATTAAATTTGGTTTTGATACTCGCAGTAATGAACTCGATAGTAATGTCAGCAAAAGTCTGGATGAGCAACGTTATGCTGTTTATGGTGAAGGTAGCTGGCGTTTTACAGACCGCCAAACGGTGACTTTAGGTGCGCGTCAGGAATGGCTGAATCGTTCAGGCTTGGTTGATTATCAAGATCAACATTTAAGTCCAGTTTTGGCTTATCGTTTTGACCTCACTGAGCAATGGTCAATTCAAACTAACTTGAGCCAAGCATTTAAAAGCCCAAATACCGATCGACTGGTTCCGAACGTGACTGTCTCTACAGACAGTGATGCAGGTAGCTTGAATAATCCTGATCGTGGTGGCAATCCAAACCTAAAACCAGAAAAAATCCGTGCAGCTGAATCCACCCTTGCCTATGATTCTGCGAGTGGTGGTGTGAGTGTTACGGCCTATCATCGTGAAATTAAAGATTACATCGAGAAAGTCATCGCACTTGAAGGCACACGTTATGTGGAGCGCCCACAAAACCAAGATCAAGCGACCACTTATGGCGTTGAGTTGTCTGGACGCTATGCACTCAAACAAACCGAAGCTGGACATGCGTTTATGCTCAATGGGCAAGTGTCAACAGTTCGTGCCAAAATCGAAGATGGGCAACACCGTGAACGCTTAGCCAGTGATGTTGCACCTTATAATACTAGTGCGGGCTTATCCTATAGCTATAAACCATGGCAACTCTCAACCAGCGTGAACGTCAGTTACACGCCTGAATTTACCCGCGCCTTAGATGGTCAACCCTATGATCGCACCACCAATGAACGTTTTAGTTTAGATTTGAGCGCAACCAAACGCTTTAGTCATGGCTGGGCAGCGAGTCTTAATCTCAATAACGTCTTGAGTACCCATTATAAGGAACGCCTCACCAATCAAACAGATGGCAGCTTATATCAGGCGAGAACCAATGAAAGCATTCCATCATTACAGTTCAGCCTTGAGAAAAAATTCTAATTTTCTTGCGCTTTAAAATGATTGAAGTACCGAAAGTCAGCTTAGCTCAAGCTGACTTTTTTAATTTCAAAACAAATATTAAAACTAAATGATGACAATCACTTAGGTTTAGGATGCTATGATCTGCACCAAATTCTGATTAACCACTTAAAAACAAGATGAAAACCGAATTAAAAGCGAAGATCGTTCATATCTGCGATGAAAAAATGGCCAAGAAAGGCAACAATGTCGGACTTTCATTTTATGCTTTCTTTGCCAATAAAAATGATGATCCTGAACTTCTCATGGAGGCTGCTAAATGGTGGATTATGGAGCATCGACTGGATCATTTTGAAAAAGCCAGCAAGATTAAAGCACTGGTTCTAGCTGAATCCGATTAATACACATCGCGTTGATAACGCTGTTGTTGTTTAAGCTGCTCCAGCAAATCAAGACCTAAAATCTCTTTTAAGGCATGATCAACGCCACCCGCCATACCCTTAAGGCTACCACAGACATAAATTGCTGCGCCCTGTGCAACCCAAGTCTGTAATCGAGTGGATTGTGCTTTTAAACAATCTTGTACATAGATTTTTTCGGCTTGATCACGGGAAAATGCATAGTCAACTTGATCAAGAAAACCATGCTGTTGCCAATAATGAATTTCCGTCTGATAAAGATGATCAAATTGCTGCTGTCTTTCACCAAAAATCAGCCAGTTTTGTTTATAACCCCAATGCTCTCTCTGACGTAGATGTGCCAGCAAACCCGCAATCCCCGTACCATTACCAATCAAGATCAAAGGTCGTGCATCATGCGGCAAATGAAAACTTGGATTATGACGAATATGAGCTTGTAAGATTTGGTCTTGCTGCAAGCCTTGTGTCAACCAGCCCGAACCCAAGCCTAAACCTGTTGCCGTACGTTGCTGTCTGACCACCAATTCAATAAAGCCGTTTTCAGCCAAGCTGGCAATCGAATACTCACGCTTAGGTAAGCGCTCAAATTGTGTTAACCATTGCTGAAAAGACTGCTCTGCTTTGCTCGGTAATTTTCTTAAATTCAGCGTGCTTAATTGAGCGATCAACTTAGCATTGATGGGCTGTTGCTGTGATTGCAAAAATGCCTCAACATCATCCAAATTGTTTTCGCATTGAATCTCTAAAATATCACCTGATGACCAAACCAAGTCCTCATCACCAATCAATTGAACTTTATAAATGGGTTCACCGATACTACCTTTATTTAAGCACTGCCGATGCGCAAACTTTAATTGCAGCCTCTGTTCAGAATGGGTTAAATCACTGAACTGCATTGAAGTTAGCTGCTCTAACCCATTCAACCATTGTTCTAAATCACGGCTATTCATTTGATCTACTAAAACCGTATTAAATAAAGCCTGCGCCTGTTGTTGAACTAACCATTGTTCCAGTCGCTGCCCAAACTGACAGAAGTGAGCATAGCGCCGATCTCCCAATGCCAAGATTGCAAAAGATAGATGGGATAAATCTAGGCCTTGAGTAAAAGCTTTATTGATAAAGGATTGTGCACTATCCGGCGCATCCCCTTCACCATAAGTACTGACCACCCATAGAATCCGTTGTTGCTCGCTTAAATCATGGAGACTTAGATCTTGAATATTTCTGACCGCAATCTGATCATCAACTAAACGTAATTGCTCAGCGGTGTGTCTCGCCCAGATTTCGGCATGTCCAGACTGACTGGCATAGACCACCAAATAAGCAGGATGCGATTGCAGCAGTGATTTTGAATTTCTTTGCTGCCAATATAGCCACACAATCACAAAAAGATGCAGACTCAATAATATTGCCAATATAGCAATAACGATCAGCACAGCCTGAGTCATGATGTCCCCTTAAATGGCAAACCAAATGAGTAAAATAATTGCCGCTAAACTGCCTGCTGTGAGCAGCAAATGCGTAATTAAACGGGTTTTAATGGTTAAAAATAAAATATAGCCCGCCAAGGACAATAAAATGATGATGATCGCACTAATATCAATGAGCCAATGCCATGTTGCACCGACATTTTTACCGCGATGTAAATCATTGAGCAATGAAACAGTGCTTGCTGGTTTTTGGGTAATTTCAACTTGACCTTCATCCATCAACACCCAGAGATCTGTTGAACCCGCAGGACTCTCTAAACGAATCATCACCTCCCCATCCATCACTTCACTGCTTTTATAACGCCCAATCAGCGGCTGCTTGTCTCGAACAAAATCCAGAATCGCCGGAGTTGGATTCTCTTGTTTTTGGATGGCACTGACAAAAGCAGCAGGTAAAGTGAGTTTTACAATTTGTTCATCGTTGGGTGATTTAAACCAATCGGGATTATTCAGTAATAGTCCTGTGGCAGCAAAAAAAATCAGTACGATGAAAGCAAATGCAGAGAGCCAGCCATGCACATAGCGTGCATGGCGGTAAAAATCACGGCGTTGATACAAGAGATAAGCCTCGTAAATAAGTAGGGCTTTTAATTAAGCACCACGTTGGAAGTTTAGTTTCAGCGTACCAATTTCTGCCTGTGCAGGAAGTGTTTTTGTTACCGCTTTCGGCCCGACTTCTAATTCAAAACTTTGGTATGAATGATCACCATGCTCACGAGAGGTCTCAATATGGATTAAATATTTACCTGCATCGACAGCTTTACCAGCTTCATCTTTACCATCCCAAGCTAAACGGTACTGTCCTGGTTGGCGTGATGGCTTAGCCACCGCATCCAAGTTTGGCATTTGACGACCATAGCGACGCCACCACACATAATTTGAATTGATCCATTTCTCATCTTTACCCCAAACCGCAAGGGTACGCACTAATTTTTTATCGCTATCCGTCACCCATACTGAAACATAAGGCGCGCGATAATTATCAACAGCGAGCTTAGGAATATTCACTTCAACTTGTGCCTGATAACCTTTAGGCCAAGCGGTTGCTGCACCATTAGCTGCCACATGTCGCATGATCGCAGGTTGATTGGCATCTAAAAGTGTAGACCAACCTGAGCTTTGATAACGACTGCCATCAGTCGCCACCAATTGCGCTTCAAAACCAACCAATTGTTCAATCAGCTGCATGCCTTCCTGAGGCGACATTGCGGTTAAAGCCGTTGCCAAAGCATCCGCATCTGCAGCGCATTGTCCTACGACGACACATTGCTCTACGGTTTGAATTGGCATACCTGTTTGCGGATTAAGCAAATGCGATTGGCCTGCCAACGAACGATAACCTTGCCCACTAAAAGCAACAGCTTGGTCTTTAATATTTAAAACTTGTGTTGGTGCTGTATTATCAAAGCGTTCATTTGGATTCTGAATACCAATTTTCCAGCCCGCTTGTTGTGGTGATTGACCCCACACACGCATATCGCCACCAATATCGATCAAAATCCCCTGTAAATGTGGCACAGCTTGTTTTGCCGCAATCAAGGCACGATCAATGACATAGCCTTTGGCATAGGCATCAGGTGCAATTTTAATGGCTGAATCGAGTTTAATCTGTCTGGTTTTCGGGTTTAACTCAATACTTTGAGTTTTTAATTGGCTTAATAAAGCTTCTTGCGTTTGATCATCCAGATTGTGTACCTGATGACTTTGTTCCCATAACTGAATCAATTGGCCTAAACGTGCATCAAAACCACCACAGCTCGCACTGCGCCATTGTTCACAAGCAGCAATTACCTCATAAAGTTCAGAGGAAGCTTCGATCTGTTGTTCACGATTGAGCTGACTGATTTCACTATCATCACGCCATACCGATAAAATCTGGTCCAATCGTGCCACTTCGTTCTGAATTGCCTGTAATGCCTTTTCTGCATCTTTTTGATGTGCAGTGGTCACAACCACATCCAAAGACGTTCCTAAAATATGATCTTGATGAAAGCTATAACTTGGTGTTTGAATGGGTGCTTGTAAGGTCTGAGCATCTTTTACAGTAGTTTCATTGGCCTGAACTATCGTGACTGGAGACATAAATACAGCAATGGCTGCCATCAACGGAGATAAACGAAATATGAGTAGAACGGGGCGAAAAATTTGTTGCGTTGATGACATCGTTAAGCTTCCATTTTCTAAGATTTAACTCGGCCGACCTACTGACTTTATGCACAGTCAATCGCTCGGCTTCTCACATGAATTACAGCCAAAAGAACATGGAAATGAAATGATTTTATTCTGAATAAAATCAAAAACATTTGATTCATTTGCGACACGCATTTGGGAGATAAAAAACTTCTTAATCTTTGTCTGCCCAATGGCATAAAAACGATTAAAATTTTATCGAAATAATATTGCAACTGATACTCGTTATCAAGTAAATTGTAGCAAATCTTTTGCATTTTTGTTTATTTCTCTTTTAAGGAATTCTTCATGCGTCATCTACTCACTGTTGCTCTATTTTCTGCGCTACCAACTCTGAGCTTTGCTCATACAGCAAGCCCTTTTTTATTGCCAGAAGTGTTCGACAGTAAGGCCGATAGCGTTAGCTTCCAAAGTGGAATTACCGTTGAAAAATTCTTTGTAGCAAGTCGCAACTTTAAAACTGATTATCAGGTGACAACGCCCGAAGGAAAAACCGAAACCATTAAAGCAGCAGCAGAATTAAAAAAATTCAATATTGCAGAAGTCAATTTAACCACGGATGGCACCTATCGTCTTCGTACTGAAAATGCGACAGGCAACCCAACCAAATATGCATTGATTGATGGTCGTTGGTTACGTGTTCGCCCTCAACGCCCTGCCAATGCAAACCCGATGCAGCCACAAGGTAATAATGCAGAGCAAAAAGCAGCTCAAGCACCAGCCAATCAACCGCCACGTTTTATTGCTGAAGACCAAATTCCTGCCAACGCAAAAACAGCACAAACTAGCAATACCTATATTGCTGAAAGTTTTATCACTAAAGGCAAACCAAGTGCTGTGCCTGCTGTGAGCAACAAAGGTTTCGAGTTTAAGTTCCTCACTCATCCAAATGAGTTGTTTGCAGGTGAATCTTTTAAAGCACAAGTGCTCATGGATGGTAAGCCTGTTCCAAATCTAGAAGTTGATGTGTTTAAAGGTGCTAGCAGCTATCAACCCAATGCAAAACGTGAACAACCACATGTTAAAACCAACACCAAAGGCGAGGTTGAAGTGAAGTTTAGTGAAGCTGGTATTTACCTGATTACCACCGCTTATCCTGAAACGAATGCTGACAACACCAAACCACCCATCGCGCAATCTTATACCTACAGTGTAACGGTTGAAGTGACTGAATAAGCCTTTTGACTAAGGTGCTTATCAACGTATAAGTACCTTTATCCTCTGATTTAGTTGCAATCTATTTCTATCTCAAAAAGAACAGCGTATATTGTTTTAAAACACATCTTTAGCCTGTTTTATGACTTCAAAAAAAACCAGTGATGCGGGCATCTTTTTATGGATGGTTTATCAAACCATGCAAAAGATGAATTTAGATGCCGCTGCCATCTTTGCGCGTGTTCATTTACCCGATCAGCCACCTGATAAGTTTGTCCGTCGTGACAACGCCACACAGCAACGCTTTTGGCAAGCCGCAGAACAAATTAGTCATGATCCCGATATTGGTTTACATGTTGGGCACAATGTTCCACCCTTTCGTGGACAAGTGATTGAATATCTTTTTCTCAGTAGTGCAACATTTGGGGAAGGCCTCAAACGAACCATTCGATATCAGGCCTTACTCACTGATGCCATGTCATTTAACTTAGAAATGATAAATGAACATAGAGTGATGATTTCAGGGCTCAATCATCCTGTTCGACACTATTTGGAATGTGCGATTGGTATTTTGCTTAATTTCTTTAAATATATTAGTGACGGAACTTTTACGCCGACTGAAATTGGCCTGCCATATCTAGACGGAGCGGATCAAGAGGAATACCAGAAAATCTGGGGATGTCCTGTCAAACTCGGGCAAGATAATGGCTATATTTGCTTTGATTCAGCACAATTAACGACGCCCTCTGCTGCTCATGAACCAGAACTGTTAAAAGTACATGAACATCATGCCGCCTCACAGCTTGAGCTATTAAACAAACACCAGCTTATAAACGAAATCGAAAAAATCTTGGCCAGTGGTTTATTAGAGTCTGGTGAATTTGATCAGAACATCATTGCCGAACATTTAGGACGTAGCGCTCGTAGCTTAAGAGCAGATTTACAACTATTAAATACCCGCTATGAAAAAGTCATTGCCCATTATCGTGAACGTCTTGCTCGTCGCTTACTTTCTCAAACCGAAGAAAGCATCGACCAGATTGTTTATCTGACTGGTTTTTCTGAACCCTCAGCATTTTCCAGAGCATTTAAACGCTGGACTGGTGAGACCCCAAGCGCATATCGACAGCGTAAACAGACGTAAATTGATTGGATAGGCAGCTTAAAACTGTCAGATCAGTCAAAACTTTTAGCCCTTCTCTTTTTAAAATCCGATCTATGTTAGACGAGGTAATCCAAGCATGATCGGTTTTCCAGTAGGTGTTTTTGTTGCAAATGGTATGGAGTGGTATTTCCACAAAGTCTGGTTACACGAATTTCCAAGCAAAAATAGAAACAGTCCGTTCTTTACCCATATTGCACATCACAAACGTGCTCGCTTAAATGGCTTTCATGATGAAGGCTATGCAGAGTCGATGTTTAAAAACTCTGAAATGTACAATGAAAAATCAGCGCTCATCGGCTTAGCTGCCGCATCCACCATTTTTCTACCGGTTGCGCCGTTCTTTACCGCAGGTCTGTACTACGGCATTTGGAATTATTGGAAGGTACATGCCAAATCACATCTCGATCCAGAGTTCGCTAAAAAACGAATTCCTTGGCACTATGATCATCACATGACCAGCAATCAAAATGCCAATTGGTGTGTGACTAAGCCATGGTTTGATTACATTATGGGAACGCGGGTAATGACCGATGAATCGGTAACAGAAACCAATCCATTGGCGATCAACATGCCGAAATGGCTAGAAAAAAGAGTGAATCGCGTAGCACGCCGTCTCTTACCAAAAGCCTATGCTCAAATTGATGCCAATACACAATTTGATCAACAGAATTTACGCCAAGGGATTGAGGTCGCGTTATAAATACGTTGAAGTAGAAGATTAATTCAAACCGAGTTATGCATGACTCGGTTTTTTGTGGCAAAGCTAATGCGAGCTGGTTTTAGACAGTAAATTAAGAATCAACACACCACTCATAATCAAGACTATCCCAATTATTCCCCAAATATCCAATTTTTGGTCAAATACAAACCAAGCCACAGTCGTAATCAAAACAATCCCAACGCCAGACCAAATCGCATAAGCAACGCCTACAGGAATCGTTTTTAAGGTTAGAGACAAGCAGTAAAATGCAATCACATAACCCACTACAACCACGATGGAAGCAACTGGTTTGGTAAAACCTTCACTACTTTTTAAGGCAGAGGTTGCGATCACTTCTGCAGTAATCGCAATGAATAAAATTATCCAATTGTTCATTTACTCATCCCCTTCAATTAAACAGAATTTGCTTAGCAGAAAAAAACACCCTTTGTAGAAGGGTGTTTTTAACATTTACGACAATAGACGAAGCAGGCAATTAAGCCGATTTCTTCGCCATATTGTTTTTACGGATCGTAATCATCAGTAACTGTACCGCAGCTGGTGTAACACCAGGAATACGACTTGCTTGCGCTAAGGTTTCAGGGCGAACCGTGTTTAACTTTAATGTGATCTCACGTGACAAACCCGAAATACCCTCATATTCAAAATCAGCAGGAATTCGGGTTTCTTCAAGACGTTTTAATTGTGCAACATCTTCATGCTGGCGATTAATATAGCCTTCGTATTTCACCGCGATTTCAATCTGCTCACCCACATGCTCAGACACTTCTGAACCTGTTAATTCAGCAATTTGGCTAAAATTGATATTTGGACGTTTCAGTAAATCGATCGCACTACATTCTTTACTGAGATCTGCACCTGTCATTTCAACGAACTTTTTACCCATTGGGTTATTTGGTGCAGCCCACAAATGTTGTAAACGAGAAGTTTCACGCTCAACCGCTTCCATTTTTTCGCTATATGCAGCCCAACGCTCATCATCAACTAGGCCAAGTTCACGACCAATTGACGTTAAACGCTGATCGGCATTGTCTTCACGTAACATCAAACGGTATTCCGCACGTGAAGTAAACATACGATACGGTTCTTTAGTACCCAAAGTGATTAGATCGTCGACCAAAACACCCATATAAGCTTGATCACGTTTTGGTGTCCACTCTTCTTGTTCCCACGCACGGCGTGCAGCATTCAAACCTGCAAGCAAGCCCTGTGCCCCCGCCTCTTCATAACCCGTGGTACCGTTGATTTGACCAGCAAAGTACAAGTTTTGAATAGCCTTGGTTTCAAGTGTGAATTTCAACGCTTGTGGATTGAAATAATCATATTCAATCGCATAGCCTGGACGCAAGATATGCGCATTTTCCATACCACGAATTGAACGAACCAAATTGAACTGCACGTCAAATGGCAATGAAGTCGAAATGCCGTTTGGATAAAGCTCATGGGTATCTAAGCCTTCTGGCTCCAAGAACACTTGATGTGAATCTTTATCGGCAAAACGATGGATCTTATCTTCAATTGATGGGCAATACCGTGGGCCAACACCTTCGATCACACCGGTATACATTGGTGAACGATCTAAACCGCCACGAATAATTTCATGGGTTTTTTCACTGGTATGCGTGATATAGCAATTCACTTGTTCAGGGTGCATAGATGCATCACCCATAAACGACATCACTGGCGATGGGAAATCACCCGGTTGTGGTGTCATGACAGAAAAATCAACTGTGCGTGCATCAATACGAGGCGGAGTACCTGTCTTTAAACGCCCAACGGGTAATTTAAGTTCACGTAACCGATGCGCTAAAGCAATTGATGGTGGATCACCTGCACGACCACCACTTGAATTTTGTAAGCCGACATGAATCACCCCACCCAAGAAAGTTCCTGTCGTCAATACTACCGTCTTGGTATCAAAACGGATACCCATTTGGGTCACAACACCTTTAACAGTATCGCCTTCAACAATTAAGTCGTCTGCAGCTTGCTGGAAAATATCCAAGTTCGCTTGATTTTCTAAAGTATCGCGAATCGCTGCTTTATAACGTACACGGTCCGCTTGCGCACGTGTTGCACGCACAGCTGCACCTTTACGAGAATTTAGAATACGGAATTGAATACCACCTTTATCCGCTGCGAGTGCCATTGCACCACCGAGTGCATCGATCTCGCGGACAAGATGTGATTTACCAATACCACCAATCGCTGGGTTACAGCTCATCTGCCCCAAAGTTTCAATGTTATGCGTTAACAATAATGTTTGTCTTCCCATACGTGCCGCAGCAAGTGCTGCTTCCGTACCAGCGTGACCGCCGCCAATTACGATAACGTCGTAAACTTTAGGATAGTGCATAGTGGTAAATGTGTATTCAAAAAATGACAGAGCATTATACAGGAGTTTTGCATTAAATTGCCAAAAACAGTCAAGATTGTTGAGGCTTGCAAGCCCCTGTTCTGACTACAGAACATACAAAAAGAAACCTTATGTTGCATTTTCCTCTTAGACTGCACACAGCGATTCATCACTATTAACTTGAACACCACTGTTTTATCTGCCCAGTTTCTTATCCTAAAAAGTGTATAAAAAATACTTTAGGACAATGATATGAACTCAAAGCTTTTATTTTCATCTCTAATTTGTAGTCTATGTTTTAGCGTAGCTGCGCATGCAGATACCAAAGCAAGCCAAGACCAACAGGCCAAGAAATATCAACAGGTCTGTAAAGGCAAAAAACAAGGTGATCCAGTTTCATTTGCATTTAAAGGCGTTGTTTTCAATGGTTCATGTGAGCCTAATGAAGCTGGTAAGTTAGCATTCCAACCACCAACACCTGCATCTAATGCTGCCGTTGAGACTCAAAGTCGTCTCTCAGAAACGCAATCGGCACCTCGCCCAGTCAGTAGTGCACCAGCAGACAATAGCACTGCACCTATGGAATCACCCGCTATCGCTCCTGCACCACCAGTAGCACCTGATGTCGAACAGACTGCACCTTAATGCATAAATGATATAAAAGAAGGCCTAATTTGGCCTTCTTTTATATAAAAACAATATAATAGATTGCATGAGGACAAAATATTTCATCTTAAAATTGTAATCTGTCTACTTTATAATCCCTTTAACAAGCACGAATCCATTACAATAAGCACAAATACATTTATTTAGGTTTTCCTGTGAACTGGCTACAAATTCATATTACTGTTGATCAAAACCAAGTCGAACTGACCGAAACATTACTCCTGTCATTAGGCGCGGTGAGCGTAACTTTAGATGATGCTGAAGACCAAGCCTTACTTGAGCCATTGCCAGGTGAAACGCCACTTTGGAATAAAGTCATCGTCACGGGGATTTATCAACAAGAAGAAGATGATCCAATTGATGTCGATACTTTAGAAGCCTTCTTAAAAGCACAACTTCCAGATGTACCAATGCGCCATGAATACTTGGAAAACCAAGTGTGGGAACGTGCTTGGATGGATTATTATGAACCGATTCAAATTGGTGAAAAATACTGGATCGTACCAGAATGGTTAGAACCACCTGAAGCTGATGCAACCAATATTAAGCTAGATCCAGGCCTTGCCTTCGGTACTGGAAACCATGCAAGTACCTTCTTATGCTTACAATGGCTAGGTAAAACTGATGTTAAAGACAAAGTTGTGATCGACTATGGTTGTGGCTCAGGCATCTTAGGTGTTGCGGCTTTATTACTCGGCGCTAAAAAAGTTTATGCGACTGATATTGACCCACAAGCGGTACTTGCGACAAAACAAAATGCAGAATTAAATGGTGTACTGGATCGTCTTTCTGTAGGATTACCCGAAGAGTTTGATCAAGAATTTAAATCACAACAAGCAGATGTCCTTGTCGCCAATATTTTAGCGGCACCATTAATGGCACTTGCGCCTGAATTCTCAACTTTAATAAAAAATGAGGGCGAGTTCGCACTTGCTGGTGTAATCGAAGAGCAAGTTGCTGATGTTTCTAGTGTTTACTCACAGTTTTTTGATATATTAGAGATCGAAAAGCGTGAAGAAAACTGGTGTCGCATTTCGGGAAAACGTAAAACAACAATTTGAGAACATTGTTACTTATGAGTGAAAAACAAACCCGCTGCCCTAAATGTTCAACTGTGTACAAAGTGACCCTTTCACAACTCAGTGTTGCACAGGGTATGGTTTGTTGTCCGAAATGTGTCATTAACTTTAATGCATTAACCAACTTATTAGAAACAGATAGTGAAGCGATTCCGACACCTGTCAATCGCTCACTTTTTTCTTCAATTCAACCTGACAGCTCGTTTGCAGAAAAACAAATGCAGATTTTGAGCATCTTTGATCAGAAAATTGAAAACTCAAATATTGATTTATTGACCTATCTCAACAACCTCAATTATTTCAATACCGAACCTGTTACTGCCCTACCTAATTTAAATCTGTCTGAAGATACTTTACAAATTGACCATGAGAATAATAATGATAAACAACATGGTTGGCTGTATTACACGCTTTGGGGGCTCGGTAATATTGCTTTAATTTTAGTATTTGCTTTTCAGATTTTATGGTTCAACCCAAAACTGATGCATGAAAGCCCAGCCTTGAATCAGATGTTTAATTATGCTTGCGGCATTTTCTCGTGCAAAACCAGTGATGAACAATATAAATATCTTAGTTTTGAAAAAGTAAAAATTAAACGTGGAGAAAAAGATGCTACTGTTTTTTCAGGTGTACTTCTAAATCATAATGAGAACAGCGTGGCACTGCCTCCTATTAAAGTCGTGCTCAAACAAAACGACGAAGCCGTTTTTAACGTAATGCTCAAACCACAAGATTATTTAGTTGACAGTTTGAAAACGATTCAACGCATTCCAACCAACAGCCCTTTTCGCTTCGAATTTACCCTTCCAAAAAGTAAAAATAGCTTCAATGACTATAGTTTAGAATTTGTACAGCCCTAAAAGCTCAAAAAAGTGACAAAAAAACAAAAAAAAGTGCAGTTAATTTGCTCACTTTTTCGCTGACAGTGGTATGATACGCGCCACGAATGCTTGACCTACTTACTCCTCGTAATTTATAGACAATAAAATCGTTAAACGAACTGTGCTTTTACCCAATAAGCGCATTGTTGGTTTTTTTGTTTTTAAAAGTAGGCGGTAACAAATATTTAACTATTGTTACGCTTATTTTTTACACAGCTCGAGGATTTGTGGCAAGCTAATAGTCCTTTTGTTTTAGAGTCACTGTTTTAGGATCTAAAACGGGGCTCAGTAATTTAGACCACATTTATATCACTTTACCCAAGTGATATTTTGATATTTCGGATTAACACGCATGAATAGCAAATCTCCTATTTTTACGGCTCAATCTGATGTCGCTCTTCGCATCCATGTAGATCGCGCAGTTCGTCATTATTTTGCACAATTGCAAGGTGAGCAACCATCTCAAGTTTATGACATGGTTTTAGCAGAAATGGAGAAACCTCTTTTATCTGTGGTCTTAGAATATACTCGCGGTAATCAAACACGTGCCGCTGAGATTTTAGGCCTTAACCGCGGAACTTTACGCAAAAAGTTAAAAGCTCACGGTTTAATGAGTGAATAATTGATAAAATGCTCACGTTCTCGTGGGCATTTTTTTTGCCTTTTATTTTTAATCTGTAGACTTCAAACTGTTGACTAAAATCATGACTATCAAACGTGCTTTAATCTCTGTATCTGATAAAACCGGAATCGTTGAATTCGCTCAAAATCTTGTAGCTCTAGGGGTAGAAATTTTATCTACGGGCGGTACATATAAGTTGCTTAAAGACAACAATATCGCCGTAGTAGAGGTTTCTGAACATACAGGTTTTCCTGAAATGATGGATGGTCGTGTAAAAACATTACATCCAAAAATTCATGGAGGCATCTTAGCGCGTCGTGGTCTGGACGAAGCAGTGATGCAAGAACACAACATCGATCCGATTGATCTAGTGATTGTAAACCTGTATCCATTTGCAGCAACAGTAGCAAAACCGAACTGTTCACTTGCAGATGCAATCGAGAATATCGACATCGGTGGTCCAACGATGGTTCGTGCCGCTGCAAAGAACCATGCTTCAGTAGGCATTATCGTGAATGCAGCTGACTACGACACAGTCGTTGCTGAATTAAAAGCAAATGGTGCGCTTTCTTACGAAACTCGTTTCGACTTAGCGGTAAAAGCATTTGAGCACACTGCACAATACGATGGCATGATCGCATCTTATTTAGGCGCACGCGTTGGCAAAACTGAAGGCGAAGCGGATCTGTTCCCACGTACCTTCAATACCCAACTGAATAAAGCACAAGATTTACGTTATGGTGAAAATCCACACCAAAACGCAGCTTTCTATGTTGAAGCGACTGCTCAAGAAGCATCTGTTTCTACTGCGAAACAATTACAAGGCAAAGAACTTTCTTACAACAATATTGCAGACACCGATGCAGCGCTTGAATGTGTGAAATCATTTGCGAAGCCCGCTTGTGTCATCGTTAAACATGCAAACCCTTGTGGCGTTGCTGTTTCATTGGACGGCATTAAAGCAGCTTATGATCTTGCTTATGCAACCGATCCTGAATCTGCTTTCGGTGGCATCATTGCATTCAACCGTGAATTGGACACTACGACTGCACAAGCGATTGTAGATCGTCAATTTGTTGAAGTGATTATTGCACCAAGCATTGCGGATGGTGTACTTGAAATCACCGGTGCGAAAAAAAATGTACGTGTGTTGGTATGTGGTGAGCTTCCAGCAATTGACGCTCGTGCAGCACAGCTTGACTATAAGCGCGTGAATGGCGGCTTATTGGTTCAAGACCAAGACCTAGGCATGATCACTAAAGATGATCTTAAAGTTGTGACCAAGCGTGCACCAACTGAGCAAGAAATTGATGATTTGATCTTTGCTTGGAAAGTTGCGAAATATGTGAAATCAAATGCAATCGTTTATGCCAAAAACCGTCAAACGATTGGTGTAGGTGCTGGTCAAATGAGCCGCGTCAACTCAGCACGTATTGCAGCGATTAAAGCGGAGCATGCTGGTTTAGTGGTTGAAGGAGCTGTGATGGCATCCGATGCCTTCTTCCCTTTCCGTGATGGTATTGATAATGCGGCTAAGGCTGGTATTAAATGTATTATCCAACCAGGCGGTTCAATGCGCGACGAAGAAACCATTGCAGCAGCGGATGAAGCTGGTATTGCCATGGTGTTCACAGGCATGCGTCACTTCCGTCACTAATACTACTTTAAAAATTCCGTCTTATTTACCTCCCTCTAAATCTCCCTCCTAAAAGGAGGGAGACTACACCAATATCAATATGGGTTCCCTGTCCTCTTAGGAGATGAGGAACGATTGTAGTTCCGCAAGGGAGAGGTTAAGAGGGACTTTTTTATTCTGAACAGGTATATTCTTAGATACTGAAAAAGGGAAATAACTTAATAATGAATATTTTAGTTTTGGGTAGCGGTGGCCGTGAACATGCACTTGCATGGAAAATCGCACAAGATGCAAAAGTCACTCAAGTGTTCGTTGCACCGGGTAATGCAGGGACAGCAACTGAAGACAAATGTAAAAATGTTGAGCTCGATATTTTAGACAATCCAGCGATTATTGAATTTGCCAAGGCAAATGATGTTGCTTTGGTCATTGTGGGTCCAGAAGCACCATTAGTGAATGGTGTGGTGGATGCAGCACGTGAAGCAGGCTTAAAAATCTGGGGACCAACCCAGTATGCTGCACAGCTTGAAGGCTCTAAAGCATTTGCCAAGCACTTCTTAAAGCGTCATAACATTCCGACGGCTTTTTATGATGTATTTACTGAAGTTGCTGCGGCTAAAGCCTATGTTGAACAACACGGTGCACCAATCGTAATTAAAGCAGATGGTCTAGCTGCAGGTAAAGGCGTGATCGTAGCAATGACCAACGAAGAAGCCTTTGCTGCGATTGACGATATGCTTGCAGGCAACAAATTTGGTGATGCAGGCTCACGTGTAGTGATTGAGCAGTTCCTTGCGGGTGAAGAAGCTAGCTTTATTTGTATGATCGATGGCAACAACATCTTGCCAATGGCCACCTCACAAGATCACAAACGTATTTTTGAAGGCGATGAAGGACCAAATACAGGTGGTATGGGAGCTTACTCTCCTGCACCAGTGGTAACGGCAGAAGTCTTTGAACGTGTCATGAAAGAAGTGATGCGCCCTACGGTTGATGGTATGGCTGCAGATGGTCATGTTTATACAGGTTTCTTATACGCTGGCTTAATGATTGATGAACAAGGTCAACCGCGTGTAATCGAATTCAACTGTCGTTTTGGTGACCCTGAAACCCAACCAATCATGATGCGTTTAAAATCATCTTTGGTTGATTTAGTGGAAGCAGGTATTGCAGGTAATTTACCAAGCGAAGCTGAATGGGATGAACGTAAATCGATTGGTATCGTGCTGGCCGCTGGCGGTTATCCTGAAACGGTTCGCAAAGGCGATGTGATTTCAGGTCTTGGTCAATCTCCAGAAGACACCAAGATTTTCCATGCAGGTACGGCAATGAGCACAGATGGTCATGTCATTACTGCTGGTGGTCGCGTACTTTGTGTGACTGCACTGGGTGATACTGTGCTAGAAGCGCAAATCAATGCCTTAGAAGTTTGTGGTCAAGTCACATTTACGGGGATGCAATACCGTAGTGACATCGGTTACCGTGCCATTGCACGAGAAAAAGCTGAATAAGCTTTGTTGAGCAAAAAAGCCTTCTTCGGAAGGCTTTTTTATTCCATAAACCGCATAAATATGAATTCTATATTCATTATTTAAATATAAAATTCAGAAAAATATATATTTATTATTCAATTGATTCCTCTCTCTATATTTTTGGAAAAATTCATAAAACTATCATTTATTTATATTTACTTAGACCATAATTATCTTCTAGCAAGTAGGTTATTAAGCTTCAAAGTACAAGCTGTTCCACTATAACCGCCCATAAATTGTTGCTATGATTGCCGAAATTTTAGATGTTGTTTTTATGTTAACTGTATATTCTTTTTCATTATTTTTAAATGTCTAGAATATTGAACCTAACAAAACAAATTGCAGCTAAATCCAAATTTGATTTGAAAATGAGATGAACAGTTGGTTCCTATCTGTATATACTGAATCGGAACATGAATATTCATCTACTTTTCGGATGTTGTAGATCTATCACACTTGTTCAAACTTTAAGAATAATTCAGGGATTGTTTTGAGTGCGATGTCAATTTACAACATACAAACCTATTGCAATCATTAATGCTAGAGAAATGATGATTTTCTCGCCATTTTTCCGATTAGGATTTATACATGAAAAAGCTGATTAGTCTTTTTTTAAGTGTATCTGTGTTATTACTTGCGGCATGCAGTAAACAACCAGATACCGCATCTACCGAACAAAAAGGTGATGCTGCTGCATTACAAACCGTTGTAATCGCTTCTACAGGTTCAGACGCTGATATTTGGCGTTATATCGCAACATTACCAGAAACTAAAGCCGCTGGACTTAAACTCGAAATCAAGAACTTCACAGACTACGTTGCAATGAACACTGCAGCCGCAAATAAAGAAGTTGATTTGAATGCATTCCAATCTTACGCTTACCTTGTCGCATTCAATGCTGCAAATAAAGACAAGATTGCACCTGTTTCAACCACTTATTTAGAGCCAATGGGTATTTACTCAAGTAAAGTGAAAAAGGTTGAAGAGTTTGCTGAAGGTGCAACCATTGCGATTCCAAATGATGGTGCAAACGAATCACGTGCATTATTACTTTTACAAAGTGCTGGCTTGATCAAGTTAAAAGCTGACTTCGATCCAGTCAAAGGCACGCCTGCTGATATTATTGAAAACAGCAAAAAAATCGTGATCAAACCAATTCAAATGGCAACAGCAGTTCGTGTTAAAGACGAAGTTGATGCAATTTTATTGGGTAACACGCTTGCGATGGAAGGCGGTTTAAACGTACTTAAAGACGCAATCTTCTATGAACCAGTGGACCAAAGCACTAAATTAAACGTAAACGTATTAGCAACTGCAGAATCTCGTAAAGATGATCCTGTGTTACAAAAAGTTGGCGCGCTTTATCATACTGAAGCAGTGAAGCAATATGTTCAAGAACACTTTGCTGGTACGAAAGTTGACGTGAACAAACCAACAAGCTACCTCACAGAAGCAAATTCGTAATATAATGCTCTCAAATAAAACAGGCAAAGTGATTTTGCCTGTTTTTTCTTTTCTGCCATAGTACTGACGAACATGATCCAATTTAAAAACATTTCGAAACACTATCAGTTGAAAGGTCAAACGATCAATGCACTGGACCAGATCAATTTAGAGATCCCGGACGGTAGTATCTTTGGCATTATCGGCTATAGTGGTGCAGGTAAAAGTACGCTGATCCGTTTGATTAATTTGCTTGAACGCCCGACGCAGGGGCAAGTCATTATCAATCAAAAAGACTTTACTGCTATGGACGCGCGAACACTTCGTCAAGAACGTGCAAATATTGGCATGATCTTTCAGCACTTCAATCTCCTTCAGACTAAAACCGTGTCTGAAAATATTGAAATGCCACTTAAATTACTTGGGCATAGCAAAGCTGAACGTGAAAAACGTCTGGCTGAACTACTTGAGTTTATCGATCTTAAACATAAAAAAGATGCCTACCCTGATGAGCTTTCAGGGGGGCAAAAACAACGTGTTGGTATCGCACGTGCGCTGGCAAATCATCCCAAGATTTTACTCTGCGATGAAGCAACTTCTGCCCTTGATCCACAGACCACAAAATCTGTTTTAGCACTATTAAAAAAGATTAATAAAGAACAGAACATTACTATTGTGATGGTCACCCATGAAATGGATGTCATCGAATCAGTATGTGATTATGTGGCGGTCATGGAGTCAGGTCATGTGATTGAAACTGGCCCGACACTGGATATTTTCAGTCAGCCACAGCATCCAACCACCAAAACCTTTATTCAAACGGTATTGCAACAACAGTTGCCGATCAATATTCTGAATAATCTTGAGCATAAGCATCACAATAGCATCTATAGCTTGCAGTTCTTAGGTACATCAGCACAAGAAACTGTGATTCAGGCAGCGATTAAGCAGTTTGATATCAGTTTGAATATCCTATTTGCCAACATGACCGAAATTAATGGCACGGTGATTGGCCAAATGTTTATCCAACTGCTAGGCGACCCGCTTATGATCCAAGAAACGGTAAAGTTCCTTGAGCTTCAAGGTGTGAAAGTTGAACAGTCTGGAGTGGTTAGCCAATGAGAGATTTAATTGTACAATGGCTGACTCAAATCACAGCACCATTTTGGCATAGTTCACTTTCAATTGACCAGTTTGTTACCGCCCTGCAAGAAACCTTTCAAATGGTGTTCTTTTCTCTGCTGTTTGGCTGTATTTGGGGACTTATCCAAGGCATTACCTTAGTGGTTACCCGCACAGGTGGTATTTTACAAAATCGCGCGATTTATTATTTCCTCAATCCGATTGTGAATGCACTGCGTTCCCTTCCCTTCATTATTCTGCTGATTGCCGTTATTCCACTGACCAAAATGCTGGTTGGCACTTCAATTGGAACATGGGCAGCGATTGTGCCTTTGACTATTTATGTGGGCCCATACTTAGGTCGTTTAATTGAAACTTCGTTACTTGAAGTGAATGAAGGCATTGTCGAATCCGCTCAAGCAATGGGTGCTTCACCTTGGCAAATTATCTTTAAATTTATTATCCCTGAAGCACGTAGCTCTCTGATTCTGAATTTAACTACGGGTACGATCTCGCTCATCGGTGCAACTGCAATGGCAGGTGCTGTTGGTGCTGGTGGTATTGGTGACTTGGCAATTTCTTATGGTTACCAACGTTTCGACACCAGTGTGGTGATTTTAACGGTCATCGTGTTATTACTGTTGGTTCAGATGGTACAAATGCTCGGTGATTGGTTAGCAAAACTGCGATAGAAAAAATAGAAAAAACGCTCAGCTGAGCGTTTTTTTATGTCTTGTATTTTTACTTAAGGAAAATAGATTTCATTCGCCGCTTTAAAAGTATTGACATGCAATGGCACTAAATCATCCAATGCTTGATATCCTCCAGCCAAAACGAACAGTATTGGAATCTTCATTTTCTTGGCCATCTCAAAGACAATTCTGTCACGTTCAAATAATAACTCAGTGCTAAACCATTTAGAGCCGTATTTATCATGTTGATGGCAGTCCATGCCTGCTTGATAAATAATTAAATCTGTATCCCAACGCGAAGCATATTGGAATGCCTCAAAGATCGCTTCACGATATAAATCGAAATTACCTTGTTTGGGGTGAATATAACGGGTCAAACTGCGCTCACTAGCCTTACAGCCAAAACGAATGCCAAAAATTCCAAAATTAATCAGATTGGTCATACGATTGGTGAAAATAGCTGTGCCATCTCCACCATGTTGATCACAATCCAAAACAAAGATTCGTTTTTCAGGATATTGCTTAGCAACCAGCGCTAAGCCATTAAAGGTACAATAGGCTGCACCAGATTCATAACTGGCATGATGAAAACCTTGAGCAATATTTGCTGCAATCCCCTCATTCAAAGCAATTTCAGCTCCAACTAACTGTCCAGCCTGAACCGATAAAATTGCATCTCTCAGTTGTTCATTCCACGGCTTAAATCCTTGTATGGTGGCAAATGCTGACTGTCCCGATAAAAACGCCTCCACATACTGTGGATTATGCAATTTCTTTAACAGCTCAACATCAATACTGCCAGGATCGATCAGTTCAGCCATCTGTTGAGCACGTAATACATCCGCAACAGCAGTGAGTTTTTCCATACTATTGGTATGCGTTCGTGCAAAATAGCGTGGAGAGTAACAGGCTTTTAGCATGGATGTCCTACGTAAATCTGATCACGCGCAATTTCCATCAGCTGACTCAATTCGGTTGTATCAGGTCTAAATAATCCATTGTCGACCTGTTGTTTAAAGTGATATCCAAATGCCCGAGCACGATTTTCAGGTGACACAGCCAAAGTTGTTAAACGTAAAAACCAAAAACCATTCATCTCGGCAATCGGGATCACATAGCCTTTATATTGCTTATTTTTATGCTTCTCGAGTTGCTCGATTTCATAATGTGTTGAAAACAGACTTCCGGCAGGTAAACGAACACCATTCATCATTAAGGGAACTAAGCTGATGCAAGAGTGGTTATCCCCCATATTTAACTTTTCCATCATGATGGGTTGATCATGCTCATCCACAAAAATATTGATTTCGCCCTGCCTTAATAAACGGTGGTGTGCAATACGCAAGAAGAATTTTTCTGCCATTGGACAAGAGCCGACCTTAGGCTTTTCCTCTAAAGCCTGACACTCAATCATGCCAATCTGCTGTGCTTTTTGCGGCAGAATAATATCGCTAAGAAGCTGACAAATCAGCTGACTTTCTTCAAGTTCTGCATATTGATGAATGGTTCTTAACTTGGCTTGAAACTCAACTTCCTGCTGTAAGCTCTGTGCAAAACTTTCTTGTGGATTTATACGCTGCAAGCATTGCTGGACGTTTAAATTGGTATCCAAATTACGCCATGTTTCTAACTCTAAACCATAAGATGAGCTTTGATTAAGAATATTACGCAAAGCTTTGGTCTCGTATTCTTCAAAAATACGCAAATCCTGAAACCCGATTGGATCCCGAACTTGAGAAACAAACTCTGCAATAACACGCGTCGCCTGCGTATAACCGCAACCCCGACGTTCAGTCTGATGACTAAAATGCTCATTCAGCATTTCTGTAAGTTTGGCAGAGAGCGGATATAAATACTTTTTAAAGATAACGACCACTTCATGATCGATCAGCTCAGACATAACGCCCCCTCTTGTTCTTCAGATTTATCACTTTTCACTCATCGCAAAAGATCTGTATTTCTCTTTTTAAATTTAATCATTGAAATTATTTAACTTTACTTCAATATTTTTATACGACTAAAGATAAATCATTAACTTATAAAACTTTTATCACATCTTTATTGAAAAAATAACACTTGTCAACGATTAAGATATCTATTGAAAGTGGCTGTCAAAATCTGCCCGATAAAGTCATTATTCAGCCCTATAAATCAGTAGGAATTTTGCACTGAACTGCATTTGCACTTACACTACAAATAGGCACTTATATGAGTACCCAAACCGTAATAACCTCACGAAACAAAGCTTTAGGATTCGGCTATGCATTATAAGATTCATGCAATTGACGTAAAAAATGCCTTAAAAAACTATATTTGGTTATTGGAAGATACAGATACACAAGAAGTCGTTGCCATTGACCCCACTGAAGCTGGTTTAGTTACTGATTTCTGTGAGCAGCATGGTCTACAACTTAAACAAATCTGGCTGACGCACTGGCACCGTGATCACACTGGCGGTGTTGAGGGTTTACTCGCCGATCAGAATATAATGGTCTACGGTCCGCGTGATGAGTTGAGTAAAATTTCACTCATCTCCAGCCCTTTGCAAAATGACGATCATTTTCATTTTAATGACCTCAAAGTTGAAATTATTGCGACGCCTGGTCATACCCTTGGCCATATTACTTATTTTATTGAAAAAATTGAAACGCTGTTTAGCGGTGACACCTTATTTGCAATGGGCTGTGGTCGTCTATTTGAAGGTACAGCGGAGCAAATGTATCACTCATTGAATCGGTTGGCTGCGTTACCTATTCAGACCAAAGTATACTGCACCCATGAATACACACTTGCCAATGCTGAATTCGCTTTAACTGTTGAACCAAATAATGTCGCGCTGCAAGAGCGCATGCAACAAGTCAAAGCACTAAGAGAAGCAGATCAAATTACCCTTCCAAGTACGATCGAATTAGAGCTTGAAACCAATCCCTTCCTGCGGACTGAAAGTGCAGAAGAGTTTGCCCGAATTCGTAGTCTGAAAGATCAATTTTGATTAAATCCCATCGCTTCGACTGATTCATTTTCTACTTTCACAGCAAAGTAGAAAATGAAATCATTTTTTACATTTGCTTCAAGAATATTTTCCCTAAAACTTGATTTTCACCACATTTATAAAAAATATTTTTTATAGTAAATTCAACAAACTAACAAAAACACAGATAAGATTCTATCTATAAAAATTACGCTAAATTTACATTACTTACATGTGGAAAAATAAATCTATGCAATCCCCCTTTAAAAAAATTTAACTGACCCTTATTAATAAATACATGTTCACAAGGAGATCTGTCATGAAAAACAGAGTTGTTAAAGCAAAAAACGTATTGGCTTTCCGTATTTGGTTAGAAAAATTAGGATATTCGGTTAAAAATCTGACAGATAACCGCGGTTTCACATTTAGCTTCAAAAAAGAATATGGTTTAGTCACAGGCGATTTATCTGGCAATGCTTTAGCAATGCAACTGGGTGAAGAGTTTGAAGATCATTTAAAAGCCTAATGGCAAATTTCCCTAGATATCAGGGTTTCAAAGGGATTTGGAATCCTTGATTGATGCTCATAAAAATAATTAAGACGTATCTCTCATTTAATCCTTCATTTTCTAACCATTTCAAACAAAATCCTAGGGTCTGCTGATGTTTCACAGATACTTGCGCCAGAGGATATTTTTTAGACGACACAAGGCGGGTTTTGCGTAACTTAGTATTCTAAGTAAGCGAAACGTAACGTGGTAGCGGCAAAAAATATCCCTGTCCCAAAGGGTTATTGGCTAAAACTTCCCTAAACTGTGTTATGAAACTTGACAAGGGGTCCGCCATTGCCAGCGTTTCATGCCTTGTTTATGTCGTTTTAACCAATAACGCAATGTATGGATGAAACTTCAGCAGCCCCTCTTGGAACAAACGCAATTTCCAAGTATCATTATGCCCAGTCGAGGGATGCTGCGACAATTGATCGGCACTAAAGATCAATTTGCCAGGCTCGACGATCGGTTAGACACTCGTTTTAACCAACAACGGCATCCGCGAACAGAATGATCCATACTATTTTTTCTAGGAGATCCTGATGAACGCGGTGAATGCTTCATTTACAGATTATAAAGTTGCTGATATTTCCCTTGCTGACTATGGTCGTAAAGAGATCAAACTTGCTGAAGCAGAAATGCCAGCTTTGATCGGTTTACGTAAACGTTATTCAGCAGCTAAACCACTTGCTGGCGCAAAAATCTTGGGTTGTATCCATATGACAATCCAAACCGCTGTTTTAATCGAAACTTTAGTTGAACTCGGTGCAGAGGTGCGTTGGACTTCTTGCAATATCTTCTCTACTCAAGACCATGCTGCAGCTGCAATTGCTGCAAGCGGTGTTCCTGTATTCGCGTGGAAAGGCGAAACTGAAGAAGAATATGTGTGGTGCTTAGAACAGCAAATCAATGTCAACGGTCAGCCTTGGGATGCCAACATGATCTTGGACGATGGCGGTGACTTAACTGCTCTTGTTCATGACAAATACCCTGCGCTTTTAGAACGTATCCACGGTATTACTGAAGAAACAACAACAGGTGTACAACGTCTGTTGGAAATGTGGAAAGACGGTTCGCTTAAAGTTCCAGCGATCAACGTGAACGATTCGATCACTAAATCGAAGAATGACAACAAATACGGTTGCCGCCATTCATTAAATGATGCCATCAAACGTGCAACTGACATGTTACTTTCTGGCCGTCGTGCACTAGTCATTGGTTATGGCGATGTTGGTAAAGGTTCTGCGCAATCTTTACGTCAAGAAGGCATGATCGTTCGTGTAACTGAAGTTGATCCAATCTGTGCAATGCAAGCATGTATGGATGGATACGAAGTCGTATCTCCATATAAAAATGGCGTACAAACTGGCAAAAAAGAAGATATTAACCAAGACTTATTAGGCAATACTGATCTTGTTGTCACGACAACTGGTAACTACCATGTATGTGATTCTGCAATGTTAGATAGCTTAAAAGCGGGTGCTGTAGTGTGTAACATCGGTCACTTTGATACAGAGATCGACACTGCATACTTACGTGGTTACAAGTGGGTTGAAGTGAAGCCACAAGTACACCAAGTGTATCGTTCAGAAGACGAAAACAACTACCTCATCCTTCTTTCTGAAGGTCGTTTAGTGAATCTTGGTAATGCAACAGGCCACCCATCACGTGTGATGGACGGTTCTTTCGCTAACCAAGTGTTAGGTCAAATGCATTTATTTGCTGAAAAATTTGCTGACTTACCTGCTGAGCAAAAACAAGCAGCGATTCGCGTAGAAGTTCTTCCTAAAAAATTAGATGAAGAAGTTGCCGCTGCAATGGTCCTTGGCTTTGGTGGTGTGTTAACACAATTAACGCAAGTACAAGCAGATTACCTTGGCGTTCCTGTAGAAGGTCCGTTCAAATCTGACGCTTATAAATACTAAGAAAATCAGGGCAGACGTTTTACGGACTGCCCTTTTTTCTAAAATTCCAAGCGATTTTAAAAAGGATTTGAAATGACAAAACGTGTTCCTATTTCTTTTGAATTTTTCCCACCAAAAACTGATGCGGGCGCGGAAAAATTAAAAACTGTTCATCAAGAATTACAACGATTAAACCCAGAGTTTTTCTCGATTACCTATGGTGCAGGTGGCTCTACACGCGAACGTACTCTAGCTGCGATTAGTGACTTTAACGGCAAAGGTACACCAGTTGCGCCTCACCTTTCTTGTATTGGTGATGACAAAGCACGTATTGCTGAGCTCTTAGATTTATATAAATCTCAAGGGATTGATCGTATTGTCGCTTTACGTGGTGACTTACCATCAGGTCAGGTCGGTTTGGGCGAACTCCCTTATGCCCAAGACTTAGTTCGCTTTATCCGCGAGCATTCAGGCGATCATTTCCACATTGAAGTGGCTGCCTATCCTGAAATGCATCCACAAGCTGATACCTTTGATAGTGATATTCAACGTTTTGTTGAAAAAGTAAATGCAGGCGCGAATGCAGGTATTACTCAATTTTTCTTCAATCCAGATGCGTATTTCTATTTTATTGAACGTATTACTAAAGCTGGCGTGAATATTCCAGTTGCACCAGGTATCATGCCAATTACCAATGCAAGCAACCTGATCCGCTTTGCTGACGGAACAGGTGCAGAAATTCCACGTTGGATCCGCAAACAACTCGCAGCTTATGGCGATGACAGTGCAAGTATCAAAGCATTCGGTCACGAAGTGATTGTGAAACTTTGTGAACGTCTGATCGCAGGTGGCGCACCAACGCTGCATTTTTATTCAATGAACCAAACTGAACCGACTCGACAACTGGTTGTCGATCTTGGTTTAAACTAATTTGTACGAGCACAACCCAAGCATGAATCGTTTTTATATCGAAACCGAATTAAATACTGGCAACACCGTTGAATTAACCGAATCGGTATTTCATCACTGGGTACGTGTGCTACGTGCAAAAGAACAAGAACAAGCCATCTTTTTCAATGGAAAAGGTGGCGAATATATCGTAACACTGACTCAAATCAATAAGAAAAATGCCTTGGTTTCTGTTGATCAATTTGATCCAGCCGATCGTACAGCACCTTTCAACGTTGTTTTAGGTCAAGTGATGAGTAAAGGTGATCGCATGGATTATGCGATTCAAAAAGCCACTGAACTTGGTGTTACAACGATTCAACTCTTGACCAGTGAACGCTGTGAAATGCGTTTAAAATACGATCGTGACCAGAAAAAATTAGACCATTGGCAATCTGTGGCAATCGCCGCCTGTGAGCAATGTGGCATGAATCGAGTTCCTCAAGTTTTGCCACCCATCAGCTTAACTGAGTGGCTAAACTCGGAGTTACCGTCATCACGCTTTGTGCTGGCTCCAAACAAAGACCAAACGAATGTCCTACTTAACAGCCTACCAGACATTGCCCTACTGATAGGTCCAGAAGGTGGCCTGAGTGAAGCAGAAATTAATACTGCCAATCAACATCAATTTAAAAATTGGTGTATCGGAGACCGTGTTCTAAGAACTGAAACAGCCCCAGTAGTTGCTTTATCTATTTTAAATTATCACTTTGCATAGAAGTAATGTCGTGACATTGCTTTCTGCTATGTTTAGCGTTAATTTAAAATAAAACGTTGCTGTGTTTACAAAAAAACAAAGACTGTGAATATAGATAAAAAATGAAAAGGATTATTCTTTGTATGTTAGGGGCTCAGGAAAAAAATTTGCCACAGTTTATCTACACAGATCAAATCGATTATCCAAATCATGTACGCTTATTTGTATTAAGTGTCTTCTGCATTTGTCTTTTAGATTACGCCCTATTTGGTATTTTTTATTCATTTGAATCAAATATTTTCACGACTTGGATGAGCATTACCCTCATCCTTTTATTTAGCTTTACCTGTATCTGTCATTTTTTACTCAAACGCTACTCTTCAGTTCGTTATAGCAACCAGACCAACATCATTTTTCAAGTGATCTGTTTTTTTACTGGTTTACTGATCGGAGTCAATACAATTGTCATTAATCATTACTTGGCTGTCGATATTCCTCATTTGATTGGGTCACATATTTTGACCCTAACTGCGTTACTACTCACTGCATCTCATATCATTGCACTGACCTTTTTAACCCAACATATTCGCTATTTCTTCTTATTTTTTATTCCAAGTATTGCACCTTTAATCGCATCTCAAATTTTACATCGAGATCATGATCACACCCTATTCTACCTTGCATATTACTCTTCATTTTTCGCAACCGTACTCTGCGCGCAAGTCACCTATAAAATTCATAAACGCTTGGCCTTAGTTTTAGATAAAAATAAACAACTGATTGATGTCGCTGAGCAGCACAACCAATGGACTGAAGAATTGTGTCAGCAATTACAGCGTGAAGTGAATAAATCCAAAGATATTGAAGCGCAACTGCAATTCAATAATCACCTATTGGAACAAAAAGTGCGTGAGCGTACATTCGACTTGACGCAAATGAATGAAAGCTTAGAAGAACATCGTCAGAACTTAAGTTTTGCCCATGAAACCGCAGGCATTCGCCCTTGGGACTGGAATCTTGAAAGCCATACCGTTGGAGTCACCAATGCACATAGTCAAGCAGTCACGCGCAATTCTGAAAACCATTACACCCTCCTGCATAAAATCATCCATCCAGATGATATCGAGCGGGTAAAAAACACCTTATATAATCATTTATGTGGCCAAACCAAGCGTTATGAAGAAACCTTCAGAATTAAACGCCATAATGGTGAATGGACCTGGATTCATGATGTTGGTCAGGTGATTTTAAGGGATCCAAAAGATGACACCCCTTTACGAATGGTCGGTATTCACCGTGATATTAATCAGGAAAAGAAAGATCAGGAACGTTTAAAGCTTGCAGCCAGCGTATTTGAGCAGGCCTCAGAAGGTATTTTCATTTTAGATGAAAACTTTAACTATGTTGAAGTGAATCCTAAATATGAACAGCTCACAGGCCTTGATAAACAAGCAATCGTGAGTAAACAGTTATTTGAAATTACCAAACAAAATAAGCAGCATCATCATAATTTTCATTTATCAATTCTTGATACACTGCGTGAAGAACAGGAATATGAGGGTGAATTTCAAGAAACTTATATTTCTGAAAAATCTTGTTTTTTGTGGATTCATATCAATGCAGTGAAAGATGAACAAGAGCGTGTCATCAACTATATCGGTATTGTTTCAGATCAGACTGAACGTAAGCATCAAGAACAACGCTTATCCTATTTGACTAATTACGATACGCTCACCGATCTCCCTAACCGCTTTTATTATCAACAGCAGTTGCATCAATATTTGATCAATGAAGCGTCGATTCAGCATCTGGCTGTCATCCGTTTAAATATCGACCGCTTCCGTGCCTTGAATGAAATCATTAGCAATCAAGCGGGTAATGAGCTCCTCAAACAAGTGGCACAACGCTTACGTATTAGTAATATTGATGCGCTACTAGTCGCCCATTTAAGTGCAGATGACTTTGCGATTATTTATGAAATTTCACCACTACATCCACCGATTCACCAATTGTGTAACAACATCGTTGAAGCCTTTAGCAAACCTTTTTATCTGGCAGAGCAAGAATACTTTGTCAGTATCTCGATCGGTGTCGCCATTTATCCAGAACATGGCCGCCAAGTCGATAATTTAAATACCCATGCAGAACAGGCATTGACCGAAGCCAAGCGCTTAGGTGGTAACACCATTCGCTACTACTCCAATGAAAGAGCCAATTTTGTAGCCAAATACACTGATCTAGAACTTGATCTCAGAAAAGCCATTCAGAATAACGAGCTGGTTGTGTACTATCAGCCAAAAATTAATGCACATAATCACCAAATTAATGGTTTTGAAGCCCTAATCCGTTGGAAGCATCCAACGAAAGGTCTAATCATGCCAAGCATTTTCATTCCTTTAGCGGAAAGTACCAGTCTGATTTCTGATATTGGACAGCTAGTTTTACATGAAGCGGCTAAGCAACTGCAAACATGGCAAAAGCTTGGTTTTAACAATATCAATATTGCAGTCAATATCGTGGCACAGCAAATTTTACGCGGCCAACTACTGCATGATATTGATGCTGTGTTAAATACGTATGAGATCTCAGGAAAAAATCTCGAACTCGAAATTACTGAATCGGCCTTTATTGAAAACACTGACAGTGTCAAAACCGTGTTGTACGCCATTAAAGAACGTCAGATTTCAATCGCACTGGATGATTTCGGTACAGGCTACTCCTCTCTTGCTTACCTCACCGAATATCCAATTGACATTTTAAAAATTGATCGAGCTTTTATCTCGAAAATTGGTAATGCCAAACAAGATGCGATCGTTAATGCCATGATCGCCATGGGCAAGACCATTGGCTTAAAAGTTGTGGCTGAAGGCGTTGAAACCGAGCAGCAGTATGGGTATTTAAAACGACAAAATTGCGACATATTACAGGGTTACTTATTTTCACAACCGCTTACTGCCGCCCATGCGACAGAATATCTGCAAAAACAAAAGCAGCTGTCAACTGCAAGATATTCCATTTAAACGTGAATTTTAACCTTTTTTGCTGTTTATTTTTCACGGAATAGCAACTGTCAATAGGTATGCAGTTCAGTGAAAATAAGCTTTTTTGACTGTGCGAAAGCATGAACTAGTGCTATATTCTTGTGCACTTATCTTAATATCGTAATTAGACAGCTATATGTCTGATTATTATCGGAACAAACGAGACTCAGATGGACGATCAATCTTTAAAACAAGCCGCTTTGTATTACCATGAATTTCCAACCCCAGGAAAAATCAGTGTGACACCTAGCAAGCAGCTCGTTAACCAACGAGATTTAGCGCTTGCCTACTCACCTGGTGTTGCTGCGCCATGTTTGGAAATCGAACGTGACCCTTCTGCCGCTGCCAAATATACAGCGCGCGGTAATCTGGTTGCCGTCGTGAGTAATGGTACAGCCGTGCTTGGTTTGGGAAATATTGGTCCGCTCGCGTCTAAACCTGTAATGGAAGGTAAAGGCGTTCTGTTCAAAAAGTTCGCTGGTGTTGATGTCTTTGATATCGAGATTGATGAAAATGATCCAGACAAGATCGTAGATATCGTTGCTGCATTAGAGCCGACTTTTGGTGGTATCAACTTAGAAGATATCAAGGCGCCAGAATGTTTCTACATCGAGAAGAAACTTCGCGAACGCATGAAAATTCCTGTATTCCATGATGACCAACATGGGACCAGTATTATTGTCGGTTCAGCATTGCTGAATGCTTTACAACTGGTAAATAAAAAAATTGACGAAATTAAAATCGTTGCATCAGGTGCCGGTGCAGCAGCACTTTCATGCTTAGACTTGCTTTGCGCTTTAGGTGTGAATAAAGCCAATATCGTTGTTGCCGATTCTCGCGGTCTGCTCACTACATCACGTGAAGGTTTAGATGAATCGAAAAAGCGTTATGTACAAGACATTCAAGCAACACAATTGCATGAAGTGATGGCTGGTGCAGACATGTTCTTGGGTCTTTCAGCAGCAGGTATCTTAACCAAAGAAATGGTTAAGGAAATGGCTGAAAATCCAATTATTTTTGCACTTGCAAACCCAGATCCTGAAATTCTACCTGAACATGCGCACGAAGTACGTCCAGATGCAATCATGGCAACGGGTCGTTCAGACTATCCTAACCAAGTGAACAACGCACTTTGCTTCCCTTATATCTTCCGTGGTGCACTCGATGTTGGTGCAACCACCATTAATGAAGAAATGAAGATTGCCTGTGTACATGCAATTGCACGCATGGCACATGTTGAAGCGGATGCTGCAACCTATGGTGAAAAATCTGCGTCATTTGGCCGCGACTATTTGATCCCTCGTCCACTCGATCAACGCTTGATTTTGGAAATCGCACCAGCTGTTGCCAAAGCAGCAATGGACTCTGGCGTTGCGACTCGTCCAATTGAAGATTTCTCTGCATACCGTCAACGTCTTTCTGAGTTTGTGTATAACTCAGCATTCTTGATGAAACCAATCTTCTCTCAAGCGAAGACTGATCCGAAGCGTATTGCGTATGCTGAAGGTGAAGATCAACGTGTATTACGTGCTGTTCAAATTGTTGTTGATGAAGGCTTAGCGAAACCAATTCTAATTGGTCGTACTGCCGTGATTGAAGACAATATTCGAAAATTAGGTTTACGCTTACAGCATGGCGTGAACATTGAGATCGTCGATCAGGAAAAGAATCCTTCGTATGATGATTTCTGGAAAGAATACCATCAAATCATGCAACGCAAAGGCGTAACAGTTGAATATGCACAACGTGAAGCACGTCGCCGCTCAACACTCATCGCAGCAATGTTGGTTAAATTTGGCAAAGCCGATGGTATGTTATGTGGTACCTACTCAAGCTATGACATTCATTTAGATTTCGTGAAAAACGTCATTGGCTTAAAAGAAGGTCGCAGCACGTTCTTTACGCTGAATGCATTGATGCTTGAAGATCGCAATTTATTTATTGCAGATACTTATGTAAATACCAATCCAACTGCGACTCAACTTGCTGAAATGACGATTTTAGCGGCCGAAGAAGTTCGTCGTTTCGGGATTACACCACGTGTTGCCCTGCTTTCTCATTCAAGCTTCGGTAGTGACCAAACCGATGCAAGCGCTCAAAAAATGCGTGAAGTCTATCGCCTACTTTCAGAGCAAGCACCTGAGTTAGAAGTTGAAGGTGAAATGCATGGTGATGCAGCATTGGATGAAAATATTCGTCATTTTGCATTCCCGAACTCACGCTTCAAAGGTTCGGCAAACTTGTTGATTATGCCTAACTTAGATTCAGCCAATATTTCATTCAACTTGTTAAAAGCAACTTCAGGTAATAATGTGACCATTGGTCCTATTTTATTAGGTGCTGCAAAACCTGTTCATATTCTGACACCTACAGCAACGACGCGTCGTTTGGTGAATATGACTGCATTAACGGTTGCCGAAATTCAGCAAAGTCAAAACTAAGTTCACTTAAGCCCTGCTTTTCTTGAAAAGCTTCGCTTAACCCTTGAGAAAACCTCTATTCTGTAGCATGATTGTGTGAAGAATAGAGGTTTTTTCATGCAAGTTTATTTAGTAGGCGGTGCTGTCCGAGATCATTTACTCGGCCATCCCTATCACGAAAAAGATTATGTGGTGGTTGGAGCAACGCCCGAGCAATTACTCGCCGAAGGCTATCAACCCGTGGGAAAAGATTTCCCGGTATTTCTACATCCAATAACAAAAGAAGAATATGCACTTGCACGTACTGAACGTAAATCTGGTGTGGGTTATCACGGGTTTCAATTTTTTACCGACACTACAGTTAAGTTAGAAGAAGATCTCATTCGTCGTGATTTAACCATTAACGCAATGGCAATGGATGATGCAGGTACCATCTATGACCCCTATGGTGGGCAGGACGATTTAGATCAAAAAATTCTACGCCATGTTTCAGATGCATTTACCGAAGATCCTCTGCGCGTACTTCGTGTAGCGCGTTTTGCTGCTCGTTATGCGAGCTATGGCTTTAAAATCGCAGATGAAACCCTAGAATTAATGCAGGAAATTGCCAAATCTGGTGAGCTTGATGCATTAACGCCTGAACGTGTCTGGAAAGAAACTTCACGTGCATTGCTGGAAGATCATGCTGATGTATATTTCCAAACACTCAAAGCGTGTGATGCCTTAAAAATCTTGTTTCCAGAGATTGATGCGTTATTTGGTGTACCACAACGTCCTGAATACCATCCTGAGATTGATTGTGGTATTCACACCCTCATGGCGCTTAAACAAGCCTGTTTAGCAAAATATGCGCTTGATGTGCGTTTTGCTGTGCTTGTGCATGATCTTGGCAAGGCACTCACCCCTGTGGACGAACTACCACGCCATATCATGCATGAAGAACGTGGTCTTCAGCCTGTAACGGATCTGTGTGATCGTTTAAGAGTACCCACCCATTTAAAAAGCTTAGCTTTAATTGTGTGTAAAGAACATTTGAAGTGCCATCAAGTCAAGAATCTGAAACCAGGCACTTTATGGCGTCTTTTACAACGCTTAGATGTATTGCGTCGACCTGAAAAAGTGGAAGCTTTTGTTCAGGCCTGTGAGTGTGATGCCAAAGGTCGTTTAGGCTTAGAGCAACGCCCGTACCCACAAGCGCAATACATGTTAGATGCGATGCAAATTGTCAGAAATATTCGTGCGCAAGATTTACCTGAACATGTGACTGGTCCAGAAATTGGTGAAATGCTGATTCAGTATCGCATTGAAGCACTAGCTAAGTTTAAAGAGTTGCACAATAACTGATTAATTTTTAAGTAAATTAAGTCTTTTTTGTACAGATTCGCTTATCTATATGCCAAAAAGATTATTAATCAAGCAAACGATTAATTTTATTTACTATTGTTGTTGACGCATCTGCTTTTCATGCCTAAAATGCGCATCAGATTCTCCAATAGCTCAGTCGGTAGAGCGACGGACTGTTAATCCGCAGGTCCCTGGTTCGAGCCCAGGTTGGAGAGCCAATCTACTAATCTCCCATAGCTCAGTCGGTAGAGCGACGGACTGTTAATCCGCAGGTCCCTGGTTCGAGCCCAGGTGGGAGAGCCAAGATTCTAAAAAGCCCTGATCATTGATCGGGGCTTTTTTTATACTATTTAAAAGAATACCCAATAAAAAAAGACCCGTGATGAACACAGGCCTTTTCACTTATAATTTAGATTAAGCGGCAACTTCTGCTGGCACACCACTATGAAAACGGAATGTATCATCTGGGCTTAAAATCAGATTTTTTTCCACTTCACGAATATGCTCGATGCGTTGCTGGATCGTCTCTTCTGGATCTTTAAGCTTCGCTGTTTTTGCAACATCCAAAGCTAAAGCCAGATAGTCCTCAAAATGACGAGATTCAGACTTAAGCAAGTAGCGGTAGTAACGCCCCAATTCATCATCCACAATCGGTGCTAGCGCATAGAAACGTTCACACGAGCGTGCTTCGACAAATGCACCAATAATCATCACATCAATTAGAGCCTCAGGCTCATAAGTACGGATTTCTTTACGTAACCCACCTGCATAGCGCCCTGCGCTTAAGCCCTTCCACTCTTGGCCACGTTTGTTCATGAATTCCAAAACCTGCTCATAATGCAGCATTTCTTCACGCACCAATTGCGCCAATTTCACTTGCAGGTCCGTAAAGAAACTATAGCGGAACATCAAGTTCATTGCTGTACTCGCTGCTTTTTTCTCACAGTTAGCATGGTCTTGCATTAAGATGTCCAGATTATTAATGGCTTCATCCAACCACGCCTGAGGAGTCGCACAACCCAAAAAAGCGATGACAGGTTGCATCAACTCATCATAATTTACACTACTCATCAACTTATCTCGCAGCAGCCTGAATCGCTGCTTTCATATCTGTTACTGCTTGAGCCAAACCAACAAATACACTATCGGCAATAATTGAATGCCCGATGTTTAATTCATGAATTTGTGGAATTGCTGCAATCGCTGCAACGTTATCCAGATTCAAACCATGCCCTGCATTCACAACCAAACCTTTTGCCGCTGCATATTCAGCACCTTTGATAATACGAGCTAATTCAGCTTGTTGTTGCTCATCCGTTTCCGCATCTGCATAAGCACCCGTATGGATCTCAATGGTTGGTGCACCACATGCGACAGCAGCATCAATTTGAGCTAAATCTGCATCAATAAACAAAGACACATCACTGCCAATAGCTTTGAGTGCTTGGGTCGCCGCTTTGACTTTTTCAAAATGACCAACCACATCCAAGCCACCTTCGGTTGTCACTTCTTGACGACGTTCAGGTACAAAGCACACATGTTGCGGCTGAATCTCTTTGGCAAATGCAACCATTTCATCAGTCACAGCCAATTCAAGATTCATACGTGTTTTTAACAATGGACGCATGCGACGTACATCATCATCTTGTATATGGCGGCGATCTTCACGCAAGTGCAAAGTAATCCCCTCAGCACCTGCCTGTTCACAGACCAAAGCCGCCTGAACTGGATCAGGGTAAGTTGTACCACGTGCTTGCCTTAATGTCGCAACATGATCAATGTTTACACCCAAGATTGCAGCCATAAAAATATCCTATCGGTTTAGCCCTGAATCATTATTTTCAATACATCAGGAATATCAATTTTGTGTACTTTGAATCCAAAGTTGCCTGCTTTTCAGCGGCCGATCACCCAGCAAAGAGCTAATCATTTGACGGTATAGTTTACCCAATAATTGCAGCTGTTCGTGAGAAAAATCCTGCCCATCTTCGTAACTTTGCATGGAGGTAATCAATGCACCATCAAGTGTTGAACGCGAAGCTTGTGAAACTGGTAAAAAGCCATCATTGAGCTGAAATTGATAGTGCTGAGTGACCTGAATGTCTTTTTGGCTCGCATCTACTGAGAAATCAATGGCATAACCAAGTTCAGGTAATAATACATGCTCAAATTGACGTAAAATTTGTCGAAGAAACAAAGCCGCTTGCTCATGTGTAGCCAATTGCTGTAACAGCGCGAGAATCAACTGATATTGTTCGAATGTTTGCGGCATCATCTCTTCTAAAGGACACAGTCGCAATAGAATTTCATTTAAATAAAAACCGGCAAAAAATGCATCACCATGAAAGAACACAGGTTGATTCAGGATTTCTAATTTTGTGAAATTTTTAAGTTCCGACTTACCAGAAGCTTGCAGACGAATAGGTTGGTATTGCGGCGGTGGGATCTGCCTAAGAATCCCATCCACCCGACCATATTCTTGTGTAAATAAATGCACAATATGGCTTTTTTCACGATATTTACGATGATGAATCAAATAGCCATGCAGGACTTCATTACGCATCATAGAACGATACTAGTCCCTCTTTTTCTCATCCTTTTCTTCATCATCGCCATCAGGAATGACTGCACCTACAACCGCAGCCGTCCCTTTAACAACACCTTTAGTGGTCTTATAGGCAACTTTCACAGGTACAGTTACAAGCTTATGAATACAGCCCTGCAACATGAATACACACGTCACGATTGCGAGTACACGGATTGTTATTTTCATACCTGTTTCCATTGTCAACAAGACAGTTAAATATCGCTATAACCTAAGCTTTTTAGTGCACGTTCATCATCAGACCAGCCACCTTTGACTTTCACCCAAAGTGTCAACATGATTTTTTGTTCAAACATCTTTTCCATGTCTGCACGTGCATCCATACCGATACTTTTCAGCTTCGCTCCTTTGTCGCCAATTACAATGGCTTTTTGGCCTTGACGTTCCACAAAGATGGTCGCATCAATATAGGTACAAGGTGGCTTTAAACGGCCTGTTTTTTCGTTTACAGCCGCTTCTTCAGTTTTAAATGATTCAATCTGAACCGTTAAATCGTACGGAAGCTCTTCACCCAACTGACGCATAATTTTCTCACGAATGATTTCACTCGCAAGGAAACGTTCAGAACGATCGGTAATCTGATCTAATGAATACAAAGGTGGTTGATACGGCAGATACTTCTCAATCGTGTCACGTAAATGATCTAGGTTCGCACCACGCAACGCTGATACTGGAACAATCTCAGCAAAGTTCATTAACTTGGCACGCTCTCGAATCAGCGGCAAAGCTTCATTTTTATTTTCGAAGGTATCTAGCTTATTGATCACAAGGATCACAGGCATATCTGCATTTTTAAGCTTTTCCAAAACCAATTCATCGTTTTGAGTCCACTTTTGTGCATCAACCACAAATAAAACCAAGTTCACATCGCGCAATGCTGAGTGAGCAGCACGGTTCATCATCTTATTGATGGCACGTACTTCTTTTTTATGCATCCCAGGAGTATCTACGAATACTGCCTGTGATTTCTCACGTGAATCAATCCCCACGATCTTATGACGTGTGGTTTGTGGCTTACGTGAGGTAATGGATAGCTTCTGACCCAAGATATGGTTCATCAAAGTTGACTTGCCCACGTTTGGACGGCCAACGATCGCAACAAAACCGCTTTTGAAATCTGAAGGAATTGTGCTTCCTTGAGAACTAAAAAATTGATCAACTACATTATTGCCATCTTGCTGTTCAGTTGCTTCTGGCTTATTTTCTTCTGAATGAGACATCAGGTTATTGCTCCAATAATTTTAAAATCTCTGCCGCTGCCGTTTGTTCGGCAAAACGACGACTTGAGCCCTCGCCTATAATTTTTGGCAATCCCGCTACATCACATTCCACTTTGAAATGTTGATTCGGGGCATCGCCCTGAATATCTACAACCTCGTAAACTGGGAGAGGTTTTTTACGTGCTTGTAAATACTCTTGCAAACGTGATTTAGGGTCTTTCAGTTGATCTGTCGGTTCGATATGATCAAGATATGGTTCATACCATTTTAACACAATGCGCTCGAGCAAGTTGAGATCATTACTGTCTAAATAAATAGCACCAATAATGGCTTCAACCGTATCAGCCAAAATCGATTCACGGTGATGTCCACCCGATTTTAACTCGCCTGTGCTTAAAATTAATGACCGACTCAATTGTAAGTCATTTGCAATTTTCCCCAATGCTTCCTGTCGAACCAAAGTCGCACGCATACGTGTTAAGCGACCTTCATTTTCTAGGGGATAGGCATTGTACAAATAATTTGCAACGATCATCCCTAATAATGCATCGCCTAGAAATTCTAGGCGTTCATAATTATGTTTATGGCTGACCGAGCGATGGGTCAAAGCCAGTTTTAACAAGTCAAACTGTTTAAACTGGTGACCTATTCGCCCTTGCAGCCGTGTATCATTGAGCTTGTTTTGCAGATTTTTGGTCAAAAGTCTTCTCAAAGGTCATCACTAAACTGATATTCAGCATGAAAGGCTTACGTATTTCATACTTCTTCATCACCACAAGATCATCTTTATAAGTCACTTGCGCAATATCTTTAAAATGTAGATCGCGAATCCCGTTCATATCAAAACGTTGATCCATCTGAGATGCAAACTTACTCGGTGTAATATTTGCAGGACTATCTTTTAATAGCCCCTCAATTTGAGTATTAATCAGTTTGTCATCCCAGTATGCTGGCCAAATCGCAATTGCTGCTTTCACAGCAACTGCAAATAAGACTACCCCAAATAAAATTGCAATATACGAAGTCCCTTGTTGAGATTTACGCATCTGTCTATTTCCTATATATTTTTATTAGTCAATCTTACCATTTCGGTTGAAACTTGGAAGATTAAAACCAGGTTCTTTATGCATCCATACATAAAAAGCACGACCTGTTAGGTTCGCTTCAGGTACAAAGCCCCAAAAACGACTATCTGCACTTTGATCGCGGTTATCACCCATTGCGAAGTATTGTCCCTTTGGCACTGTTACTTCCCAATCTTGACCGTTACTTTGGATAAATACATCATTCTCTTTTGCGACAAATGGCACCAAAGCTTCAGCACCTCTCAATTGTGCAAACTGGAATTGTTCAACAAGCGGATTGCGTCCTTCCAAGTAGCGGATTAAATGCTGATGTTCACCTAAAGTTTCTTTGAAATAAAGCGCTGTAGGCGTATCTTGCTGATCTTTCTCACGCGAGTATTGAGTCTCTACCTTTGCAACTTGCTGGCCATTAATCATTAATTGACCATTTCTAAATTGAACATGGTCACCTGGTACACCAACGACACGTTTAATATAGCTAATGGTTGGTTGTGGCGGATAACGGAATACAATCACTTCACCCCGTTTTGGCTCACCGACATCAATGATTTTAGTATTTACGATTGGTAAACGTACACCATAATCAAACTTATTCACCAAGATAAAATCACCTGTTTCTAAGGTCGGAACCATAGAATCTGATGGAATATTAAATGGTTCATATAAGAAAGAACGTAGCACCAGCACAACAGCCAACACAGGCCAAAAGTCATATGCCCAAGTAATGACAAAGTTCTCTTGATTACGCCCACGTGTTGCACGCTGTTTCAATACCAACTTATCCAGTAACCACACTAAAAAGAAAATTAGTGTTGCTGGTACCAGAATCAAGTTAAAATCAAAATCCACAAACCCTCTCTTGCAGTTTCACTGCCCGTCATTCGACTGGGTAAAGCGGCATGCTCCCCCAGCCTGATCTTTTTTATCGATCAACTTTCAATACAGCTAAGAACGCTTCTTGTGGAATCTCAACACTTCCCACTTGCTTCATACGTTTCTTACCTTCTTTTTGTTTCGAAAGAAGTTTCTTCTTACGCGAAACGTCACCACCATAACATTTTGCCAATACGTTTTTACGCATCGCTTTTACGGTAGAACGTGCAATGATTTGCGCACCAATCGCAGCTTGAATCGCAACATCATACATTTGGCGAGGAATCAGATCTTTCATCTTCTCAACCAATGCAATACCACGATGACGTGCATCTTGACGGTGACAAATCATTGCCAAGGCATCAACCTTTTCGCTATTAATTAGAACATCAACCTTAACCAGCGCTGAACTCTCGAAACGAACGAAGTTATAATCCAGTGAAGCAAAACCACGCGAACATGATTTTAATTTATCAAAGAAATCCATGACCACTTCAGCCATTGGAATTTCAAACGTGATTGATACTTGGTTACCCAAGAATTTCATATCTTTTTGAATACCACGACGTTCGATACATAAAGTCATGACATTGCCTAAATACTCTTGCGGTACAAGGATATGACATTCAGCAATCGGTTCACGTAAATCTTCAACTGTTGAGCCATCTGGCATTTTTGAAGGGCTGTCGATATAAATGATATCGCCTTTCTTGGTTAATGCTTCGTAAATAACAGTCGGTGCAGAACTGATCAAATCAAGATCATACTCACGCTCTAAACGCTCTTGCACGATTTCCATGTGCAGCATACCTAAGAAGCCACAACGGAAACCAAAGCCTAACGCATCCGAACTCTCAGGCTCAAAGAATAAAGCAGAGTCATTGATCTGTAGTTTTTGCAGCGCTTCACGGAATGGTTCAAAGTCACTTGAATCAATCGGGAACAGACCTGCATAGACCTGTGGTTTAACCTTTTTAAAACCTGGTAAAGTCGCAACATCAGGTGTGTTAGAAAGCGTAATGGTATCACCAACTGGCGCACCAAAAATGTCTTTAATCCCTGCAATAACGAAACCAACTTCACCTGCTTCGAGGATGTCAGTTTCGGTATGCTTTGGATTGAACACACCAACTGAAGTCACAGGATGTGTTTGGCCAGTTGATTTCACCAACATCTTGTCGCCCTTGCGGATACGACCTTGTTTAATACGAACAAGCGATACCACACCAAGGTAGTTATCGAACCATGAGTCGATAATCAATGCTTGTAACGGTGCATCACGATCACCTTCTGGCGCAGGAATCACATCGACCAAACGCTCTAGAACACCTTCAACACCTAAACCAGTTTTTGCTGAACAGGTTGGTGCATCTGTCGCTTCAATCCCGATAATTTCTTCAATCTCGTGAATGACACGCTCAGGCTCTGCTTGAGGTAAATCAATCTTGTTCAAGATTGGTAAAACTTCTAAGCCCTGCTCAATCGCGGTATAACAGTTTGCAACTGACTGCGCTTCTACACCTTGAGCAGCATCAACCACCAACAGCGCACCTTCACAGGCAGCTAGAGAGCGCGATACCTCATAAGAAAAGTCAACGTGCCCTGGAGTATCAATGAAGTTCAATTGATATTCTTGACCATTTGGATGTGTGTAATACAAGGTTACCGATGCAGCTTTAATGGTAATCCCACGCTCACGCTCAAGCTCCATAGAGTCTAATACTTGAGCTTGCATCTCACGATCTTGTAAACCGCCGCACATTTGAATAAAACGGTCCGCCAAAGTCGACTTACCATGGTCAATATGAGCAATGATCGAGAAATTGCGTATATTTTTGATATCTACGGATTTTTTAGCTTGCGCCATGGGTTACCTTAATAATATGTACACAACAATGTACTCAATTAAAAAATTGCTTATTGCTGTGAAAATTAATGTACGAAAAGTTCGGCACAGTATAAGCAGAACAATGTTAAAAATATAGTGTTAAAAGTATGTGTAGTCTTTACTGTATTACCTTGGAGAACGCTATGTGTGCCAACTACGAACCAATAAGAAGAAGTCGTGCTCAATTCCTAAATTTATACGAGCCTACATTTGACTATAAAGCCGACCTTTTCCCAGGTTACGATGGTCCTATCATTATTTCCACTGATCAAGGGTTAGAGTGGCGAGCTGCCCGATTTGGTCTGGTACCGAATTGGGCTGATGATATTAAAAAAGTAAAAAATACTTATAACGCCAGATCCGAGACAGTGGCCACAAAACCAAGCTTTCGCCATGCATGGTCAAAGAATCAATTTTGTTTAATTCCAGTAGAGACAATTTTCGAACCTAAGTACATAGAAGGTAAATCGCATTGGTACGGTATCTATCGAGAAGATGACATGCCTTTTACCGTAGCCGGTATTTATGAACACGCCACATTAAACGGCGAACCGGTTATCTCGATGAGCATGTTAACGATCAATGCAGATGACCATCCTTTCATGAAGCAGTTTCATGCGCCAGACGATGAAAAGCGCTCTATTGTTGTCATACCTAAAGGACGGCGTAATGATTGGCTTAGCTGCAGCCATGATCAAGCTAAAGACTTTTTAGTAGAGATGCCAGTTGATGAGTACACTGCAGCACCAAAATCTGATATGCATAAATTCCGACCAAACACACACTGACTAGCGACAACTTTTGACTTGTCCTTGTTTATCCACAGATAAATAAATTTGAATTTATAATGATAAAAATCTTATCCTAAAAAGGTAAATCAATTCCCAACACGCCTCGTAGCGTAGGAGTTAGAAAATGTCTAAGAAGTTGCCTATTTACTTCTCTGACGGTGCCTGGTCAAGCTTACAAGAGCTCATGGGACCTGATGGGAAACCAAGCCCCACCGTTAATGCTGTTTTTGAACAGATCTCAATGCAAGCAGATCTGATTGAAAAACTCGGGCTTACCCCTATCCTTCCAAAATCTAAAGCATCGATACCGATGTCATTAGAGCGCATACCTGCAGGTCCTGCTTTCGCCACTAAAGATGATTTAGACACTACTGTTGATCTAAATGAATATCTTATTCATAACCCAATATCATCATTTATGGCACGTGTAGACAGCGAATCGATGCTTGGTGCTGGCCTTGAAATTGATGATCCAATTATCATCGATCGCAGCATTGAAGCTGCACACCACGATATTGTTGTGGCACTAATCGATAATAAAGACTCAACAATTAAGCGACTCATGATTACAGCCAAAATGTCGAAAGCTGATATTAAAGAGATCTTTGGTGATGAAGATTATCCGCTGCCTAAACTCTGGCTTAAGGCTGAAAATCCCGCTTATGAGCACATCATCCCTGCAGACAATCAGACTGTAGTTGTATGGGGTGTGGTGACATTCAACTTAAAGCGTATGCATTACCGCTCATAATAAGAAGAATTAAAAATGAAAAGTAATACTCGCATATTCGCCTTGGTGGATGTTAATAACATGTATGCCTCGTGCGAACGTGTTTTTAATCCCGCGCTTAATGATCGGCCAGTAATTGTGCTCAGCAATAATGACGGCTGCGCTGTGGCCAGAAGCCAAGAATCGAAGGATCTAGGAATCAAAATGGGTGTTCCCCTATTTCAAATTGAGGACATCGTTAAAAAGCATAATGTACAAGTGCTATCAAGCAATTACGCACTATACGCTGAAATGTCACGGCGTTTTATGATGCTCTTAGGCCAATATGTTGCACCAGGTGAACAGGAAATTTATAGCATTGATGAGTGCTTTTTAGAGCTCACAACGTTCGAAAAAAACTTTGATCTAACTGCATACGCTCAAGAAATGAGAATTAAGGCCCAGCAATGGTTAGGATTGCCCTGTTGTATTGGAATTGGCCGCAGCAAGACAGAGGCTAAAATTTCCAACCATATCGCGAAGAAAAATAAGTATTTCAATGGGGTGTGTAATTTGGCAGACATGGACCCGTGTTCTGCAGAGCAATTACTCGCACACGTGGACGTTGGTGAAGTTTGGGGCATTGGCCGACAAAACTGTAAGAAACTTAACTTAATGAATATTAAGTCTGTTCTGGATCTGATTGAGTCAAATCCGAAAGAGATTAAAAAATCATTTTCTATCGTAATGGAAAAAACCGTCCGTGAGCTGCAGGGCGTTTCATGCATTGATATCGAAAATGAGAACCCATCAAAACAGCAAATTATAAGTAGCCGGTCTTATGGCCAGCCAGTTTATGAGAAGGATGACATTAAATCATCGGTACGTTTATTCGTGACTCGTGGTGTTGAAAGAATGCGTCATGATGGCTCTATCTGCAAGATGATTGGTGTGTTTATTCAAACTGGCCGCTTTAATAAAGATGAGCGTTATTCACCGTATATCATTGTTCAGATGCCTGAGCATACAGATGATTTGTTAGAAATTACCAGGGCAGCAATGAAAGGAATCGATCAGATCTACAAGAAGGGTTTCAAATACAAAAAGGCTGGCATTGTTCTGCTCGAGTTAATTCCCAAGTCAAAATTTGTTCCGGATCTCTTCACGGACTACACACATCGAAATCAACGTGAAAAGCTTTCGCAGACCATGGAAGCAATCAAAGAGAAGTATGGAAAAGATCATGTCTCCCTTGGCCTTTGTAATGATACCAAAGCCATCTGGCAGATGAATCAAAATCGCCGCTCACCTTCATATTTAACGAATTGGAACGAACTTTTTAGAATCGGGTAACCACTATGCATATTTTTAAGCTAACGAACGAACAACTTGCACAGATCCTTATTCCAAAGCGGTTTGTTCCTGAAAGGCCTGCAGATTTGGAAGGAAAGAATGTCGAGTATGTTTTTGATAGTGAAGATAAATTCGAATTATCTTATGATGAGCTTTTAGAGATAATTGGAAAAGCTAGATTAGCTGGACCGCAACTAATACCAGTAATAGGCACCATTGCTTGATGCCTATGGAAAATTTAAAAAATATAGGTTTTTTACAATGAAAAGAGCAATTATTACAGCTAACTACGGATCGTTTCATAATGAAAGAGGTCAAGCCACTGAGAAAATAACCATAGATGACTTGCTGTATTACTCGTTATATTGGGACCAAATTGTTATCCCGTGTAACCATTCTTTTTATAACGAACTACCTCAGGAAAATGATTTTGTAAACTCTGGTATAGTAATTAGACCAGTAGCTCAATCAAATTGGATGATGGGTGGCGATTTCCAAAGTATTGCAACTCAGGAACTTATCAACACCTACAAATATTTCAAAAAAATACAAACTGATTCAGATTTTACTATACATCACAATATTATAAATACATTTGATGGTTTCAGTGGGGCACCTTTCATCAAGCAATCTGCTATAAGGGTTGGATTAGCAAATTGCTTACCTTACCCAACTAATATAAATATCTATGATCTTTTGGAATTTAAAGAAAAAAGAAAAGATGAATTGGCAAGTTTGCACAAGTATCTTACAGAATTATATTTAGATATAGTCAACACGCAACATTCACAAGATTTAAAACAACTACAAGTTCTCAATGATTTTGAAAAATCAATTAACGACTTAAAACAGTCTATGAATGAAAAATTCCCTAACAAATTATTTTTCAAAAATTTGATTTCTGAGCTCAAGTTTGATATTGCAGAAGTTGGTTCAGTAGCGACTGCAGATATTGCATTGTCAACGTTCCCGAACTTAACTGTTGTAAGTGGAATAACCGTAACAGCTAAAAGAGTAATTACTACAATTTTAAAAGAACAGACCGCAGATACACACTTAAATTATATTAAATCAAGTATTAAGGATGGAATAGTTCCTAGGTAATTTTTCTGTACGGAATTTTACTATTTTCAGAGTATTCCTTTAATTTAGTAAAATTCTGTTCATTCAGAAGTACAATTAAAGTTCCATGCTTTAGGCCTAAAAATACTTTATAGATTGGTTCTTCAATTTTAACCACGTCCGAAGCTACTTCCGAAAAGCTATAGAAATCTAAACCAGCCACTATAAATAGTTTTCCTGTTAGGTTTCGAAGAAAAAGTCTATTTCGTAAAAGTCTTTCAAAAAATTTCATATTGTCTCCGAATCTCAGTATGTACTGCCCTCATCAGAGGGCTTTTACACATACGCCGATATGAATATTGCTGTTGATAGTGTGAGCGGTACAACCAGGTAATACACACAAAACAAAAACGCTCAGAATCAATGATGAAAATGAGCGTTTGCATTTAACTTTTTGGATCTGACCTTTCATAATCACCCATCCTCAATAGGTACCATTTCAACTGTTTTACCTGCCAATTCGTGATGACAATCAGATAAGAATTGAATCTTTCCATCTGTTAGAAAAAGATGACAACGACTTTCTGGATGGTGATCATTTACGAGTAATGACGGCGTGAATGTTGGTTTATTGACATCACCATTAAAATTCCATTTGCTGCCGTTTGGATGAGACTTGACATGGAAAGGATGTAAATATTTACATCCAGGGCACTTAAATAAGTACATCCCACTACTCCAATACTCAAGATATGGGGTTAATTCAGTAACTGTTACGCTCATGACAACCAGCCTTTAATTTTACTTAGTTGATTTCTGCGATCTGAAAGCCCATTAACACCACCATTGATGCGCCGTGTGATTAAGTTAATATCATCTTTATCTGCCAGCTCATTTAGCCTATTGTCGTACCAGTACTTACAAGCAACCAGCATCCCAATACTCGGCAATGCTACGATCTGCGGATTATTTTCAAAATCAATTCCTAGTGCGCGCCCATATTCACGATAATTTGCACGGCCAGTTAATTGAATTGGTCCACGGCCTTTGTATCGAGTACCATCCCCTTTTTCTGTGTTGCCAAGATCCTTACGACCTTCGTAGGCCGCTCCACTGGCGATCTCCTCCATGTAGCGAAAATTACCAGACTCATGCGCCAGTTGAGCCATGAAATGTGCCAGGCGCAAATCATTATCTAAAATATGATATGTACGCATGTGTACGTTCGCTGCAAGTGCAAGCTCTTCCGCACGTGCCTGAGAAGCGCCTAGTTTTTTGAATAAGGCGGTTAAAGTTCCACGGCCAACGATACCATCATCATTAACACCTAATGCTTTCTGTAATTTTGCAATACTCATCATTTTTCCTTATGCGAAAAAACCGCCCGAAGGCGGTCATGTTGCTAAAAGTTAATTACTGACTTGGGGCATCCTTGTCCCGCTTCTTTTCCTGATCTGAACTACCGAAATAGAAACCACATGCAGTTGTCATTGCCCCTGCAATAAAACCCAAAGCCGTGTTTATTAAGTTACTGTTTTCCCGTGGCATATCGACAAAGAATAATGCGATTACCAGGACAAACATTAAAGCAACCAAGGCAAAGGCCAAATAAGCCCTAGTTTGTTCACTTGTCATCACAATCACCTTTTAAACGTTCTTTAGTTTGCTCATATTGCTTCTTACGCAATTCGTGGATTTCCTCTGCTCGCTTGTCATCACGCCGTTTAAAATACAACGTCATGAAAAAAGTGATTACACCGATAAAGACCGAAAACCAAACGGCCCAATCTACACTTGCTGCATACGCTGCCACTGATGTCACCCCTGATACATAAGGTACTTTTGGTACTACTGCTGCTGCGATTGTGTTTGTAGCAGCTTCAACCGCGCTTGCTGCTTGTTCTTGCATTTTCTGTCTCCAGAAATAAGAAAGCCTCCGTAAATAGGAGGCTAATTAATTAGATTAAAATCTATTTTTTATGCTTCAGATGTACTTTGAGTAATCTGATTTGAATAGTTCCATGTTGTTTCTTTCCATACGTCTCTCGCTGCGAAACGGATATAATATGGCGTTGTTGCTTGTAAACCTCCTAAGGTGGTTGTTAATGCTGTACCCGTCCAAGACGGCGCTGTTGTTGTTGGATCAAAGTCTGCAGTCGCACTCAACCAAACTGCATAATCTTTAAGATCAGGTACATCACTTGGCACCCAATTGATCGTGATTGAATTGGCATTAGATGCAGTATAGATATTGCTCAATACAGGTGGTACCGGATTGCTAATACTCAACTCAGCAAAGGTGCTTAAATTAGAACCTCTTTTACTGGCCACTCGAATTGTATAAGCACGTTGAACGCCATCGACTTTGGCCTCTTCAATTGAATAACTATAATCCGTGTTAGTGTTTTCAACCTCTCGCAACTTCACACCATTGGACCATATCTGAACAATATAACTATTTGCCCCTGCAGAGCTTTGCCACTGAACTTTAAAAGCAGTTCCAACAAATGGTGATTGTAGCGATAAACCAATCACACCAGATGGACGTCCACCGTTTAACGTGTAGCTATAAGCAGTGACTTCATCCAAAGTTTGTTCTTTCTGCTCAAGTCCATTAAAGCTGGTGAACTTTAAATAGATCTGTTTACCAACAAGATTACTGTTATAACTATGTTCAAAAATCGCCCGGTCTAAACGAATAAAACTTTCGCCTGCATTGTGATTTTGAGCATCATTAAAACGGCCACGCAAAACATCACTTAATGTATATAGTCCAGATCCATTCAAAGTTGCTTCTTGATAATTGAAATACTCGTCACCTACTTTGCATATCGTCTGATCTGTTTGTGCATCAAGCAAGGTGCCACTGAATAACTGACTTGCTGTATTTAACTGGATCTGCATGGATGTGGCATTATTTGTTATTGGTGCAACCAACTGACCGTATCGAGCTGAACCATACGCCGTTCCGATGAGTTCATACGTGGTGTTATCGAGACTGGCCCATACATTGCAGCCGCCCCAATTCAAGCCACCAGACACCGCCATCCATACTTCATTCTTACCATCTGTCATATCTAATGGCGGTTCAAATATAGCTGGTGCATTTACATTGCCTGGCTCTTCATTACCGCCTTGATAACCATTGGATGCCTGCAGGTCATATTCAATTGCTGATCTGGAACCCTCTGCGACTTCCTCTGCAGTAATGGTTAACACCCCATCATCATCTTCTTCCACCCGAGTGATACGAACAGCAAACTGATTTAAGCCTAATGATGCATCTGTGATGGTCACTATATCCATCGGCTCAAGCAGGCAGTACTTCCACCCAAGTTGAAACTCATATTCATTACGAACATACAGCAAGCGCTGTAAACGTAGTTGAGCCACATGCCTAGCGATCTTTGGCTCACAAAAAAACGTTAGCTTTTTTGGCTCTTCCGATCGTAAACCAAACATTTCAATATTGGCCTGATCTTTGGCTTCAACCGTTTCCGTGTTGTACTGGTTGTATCGATTAATGTACTCAATCTGGACGTGATTATATGCATCTGTGTCACGACTACGGCGAACCTTAACAGGCTCATCTTCACCCAGAAAATCATCATCAGTTAAATGGTAAACTGGTGTAAGATCTGGTGTGAACGTTACTCCGTGGCCAGTCAAAGCAGCATCTCCAAATGACTTAATTTTTAGCCCATCGGGGCTTGGTACCACAGCACAATTAACAGACTCAACGATCTCATTAATAATCTCATGTGCTTCTCGTTGCTCTGTAAATGCGGGTGAAATTAAAAGGTTGGCTGCTCGGCAATAGGTTCTAAACTCGTCCAAATTGGAAATATTAAGACTCGGTGCAGCCCCATATCGTGGATTCTTAATAAAATCTTCGATCACATCCGCTGGATTGGCATCATGTATCGTTGAAGATAGGGTTATAGTGCTAATCACTTCAAAATTATGATTAGACAAACTGGCACTACCACCCAAGTCATAGTTTGCTGCAGCAACATAACCAAGAAACGGATAATTCAAAGCCTGGTTAGGGTGAGCGCTCGAGATATAACCCCACATCGGATTGTTATTGCCATCAAACAACTCGAAGCCAAGTTGATCGATCGGCTGAAGAATTACACCACCTTCTTGCTTGGCTACAAGCTGATCTTTATCCACCCATATCATGCCAATATCCTGAATTTGGTTTTCACACAGACCAAGCATTAATGAGGCGCTATAAGTATATGTAGTATTCTTGGTTTTAGTCTTGCCACCTTTACCACCAGATTTTGTCGTGGTGGTATGGGCGATTGCTTTAAAATCGCCATACCAGAACATATTCGCGGCCACACGGGTTTTTCCATAAACCAATGGCTGACACAATCCATAAGCTGATTGTTGGATCCGCATTGAATTAATACGGGTATCTGACATGCTGATTGTGGTACTTCCAAACACTCCACTCATTCTTTCAGCCTCTTCATACGAAAAAAGCCCGCACAACGGCGGGCTAAACTTCCTTTTGTGCCATCCTGCAGGATGACGCCTAAATGAATATAGGAATGGATAATGGTTGGCCATTCCACAACAATTGCACCATGACTGATGCATTTGCCAAAATGATATAAAACCAGATCACCTGGTTGAGGTTCTTCCACTTCATAACACACGCTAAGGACATGTTCTAAATAGCGCTGTCCCATCTGATGCATGTGCCAATCTGGAGGATATGGCCGAGGATCTAAGTGATCCATCAGCCCTACTTTCTCATAAACCTCACAAATCAAAGTACCGCAATCAACACCAACACCTTTGACGCGGCCCTGATGATGATATGGCGTGCCAAGCCAGGACATCGCTTCTTGAATGACTTTTTCCAATATCATTGATTAGCTTCCATATATCCTATGATTGGATCTTCATCAATACCGCAGACAACCTCATACTCAGACTCTCCATCCGTGATGATGCATCTTTTTTGAAGTCGACCTCCGACAGTAAACGGAAACTCATAAATCACTCTGTAATCTTCATAATTCATAACACATTACCTTTTACGAGATAAGAGATTATCATAGAAGCACCTGTTTGATTTGCAATGTAAATATTCCCATCCGTGTGAGTAGAGAGAATTAGATTACCAGCAGTGCCGTTCGAACCATCTAATGGTCCTGTTGTTACAGAGAAATTCGTGTGTCCACTTATTTTCTGTGTATTTGCGCTTGTACCTGCTCTAAACCATGCCTTTCCTGAGATAGCTGTTGCTGAAGAACCAAAAATTTCAATTTCACCAAACACATAAGCTAAAACAGAGGATTTTCTTAAAGCAACAACACTGCCATTGGTAATCGTTGTATATCCGGTATGAATTGCACCATTTAACTGAAGTGATGCTGTTGTGCCAAAACCTGAAACAACCCCTCCCTGCGTTGTCACAACATTGTTAGGACCATAATTGCCTTGCGCATAACCATTTGTTCCAATAACTTGAGCTAAATATTGCGCACTAACACCAGACTGACCATTTTTGCTAGTGTAAAAATTCCTTGCGGCAACACGCGCAGCATCTAAAGCAAGAATGCCGGCACTCGGATTGCCAGTGGTTGTACCTGCAAACAAACCGACTTGCGAATTATTTGCTACTACGCCAGAACGCCCAGATAACGCCCCAGATCCAGAGCCTGAAACCCAACATTGCCCAGCTTCCACCATTGAAGCTGTAAACGACATCCCATGGTTTTTATTACAAACTGCCAAGTTTCGAGTATATCGTCCTGTGCCACTATTTTGAGTGTTGATGCCATTACCGCCGTTGCACATTGTAAAACCATCAACAAATTGGCCACCACTGATGTTAACAGCCATAACTCCATGCGAAGCACAACCGTAGATAAATCCACTATCCGAGTAATAAAATCCGCCCGCATCGGACCTTAAAGCTTGTAACTTGCAACCGATGATTCTGCATGTCGATAGTCGAACGAAATTACCAGCAATAAACGACCCCATTCCGCCCGCACCAGCGATAACTGCCCCTCGCATATAACCAGACCCACCATCACCAAGATGAACCGCATGTGAAGTAGAACCAACAAAGTGTGCAGAAGGCGAATGTATATGAGAGCCATTAAACCCCCAAACTGAATAGTTAAATCCCCAAACCGATACGTTATTTCCAAGCCTTAACTTGGATACTTTTGCATCATAAGCACCACCTTCTCCTTTTAATAATAATCCTGTACCAGTAGCTGTACCCTCTAACACCATGTTATCAAGAAACTGTACATGCCCTCCTTGCTCACCTGCAAAGCCATTTCCACCGTTTTTTGTTTGGCGCAATACAGTTTTCATTACTTTAACTTCTGCGCCCATCCAACCTTTTGTCGTTGGGGCGAATCCTGCAAATTTAGGCGCTACAGTGTCGCTGTTTGCATGGTATCCATTCCAGCATTTAAGCCAAACCGTGACATTATTCCCAGACTTAGCTGTAACTTTCCAAGTACCCTCATGTACAATGAGGCCAGATTTGATAACAGAATAATCTGTAGCAGCAATATTATGAAAACTTAGATTGATTGTAAGCTGAGTATTACTATCAACAGTTTTAACCTGAACAAAACAACCATTTACTAAAACAACATCTCCTTCATTGACGACTGACAAAAAGTTAGTCCCAATTCCAGTAATCGTGCTACCCGATATGCTAATTGTTCCAGCATTAGGCTTTGAGTAATACCACCACTGGTATCTTAATGAATCAGTATCAAATTCATCATCAGCACTACCTGATTCAAATGCAGATGCAACCGTAATTGTCCTTGCTGCATTATCAAACCCTGTAACTTTACGTGTTTGACCTTTAAAGTGGATAAGATCACCAACATCTAACCAATTCCCTGGCACACCATCGGGACGAGTACCGCCTAGGGTGATGGTATTTCCTGATGTTGTCGCCGTACCCATTTTGTTCATACCTACCGAGATTTCCCCCACATAGGCTTTGCGGACAGGACTCGCTTCGAACCAAGCTGCGCCACAAGCTACTTTATCAATTTTTAAGAAATCACCTACATTGATATTTGATGCATCTGCAAATTGATAGGTTACATCCCAAGAACCATCTCCCCCCACAGCACTTACTACAGAATTAATGGTTGCAGGGATTGGTTCTGCACCTTTGATAGTCAGTAATGCGTGATCTTGTGTGTATTTAGCGATGTAATCTGAATTAAAACTGATAAGAGTTGCAGGCAACACGATTGTAGTCGGTGAGCGGATGATTAGATTTTCTAACTTGCTCAACAAAGCTGATGCTTTCAGTGCATCAGTATACACAGCTACGATTGGCTCCCTAATCTCAATCAATCGATTAGAGGCAAGTCCAGTTAGCAAACGTTCAGAAATATCCGCACCATTAAAATCATTAACGGTTGCATACTCTAAGTTTTTATCTCTTTGAGTACGATTTCCTGATGTAGAAACTAATAAGTCTGACCAACCATTAGATCCTGCCGATATTTCCGAGATTAATTCTAAAGCACGCTCAAACTCTTCTAAATCGTTTTCGTAATCTCGTCTTAAATTTTCTACTGCTTGATATAAATTAGTAAAATCGTATGATTTTTCACGAATATGAGCTAAAAGTTCAACAAAGGATTTCTTAAATCCCCCCTCTGTAACATATGGATCAACAAAATCCTTATCAAGTGGCACCTCAGTTACCATAGTCCGCTCCAGGCATAAAAAAACCTCGCATAAGCGAGGTTTAAAAATAGAAATAAATTTAAATGGATGTTTCTGGAATAGGCACGAATGGCGCCCCTCTGAAACGTACTCGGTTGTTAAAACGGTTTTGACAGGTCTCTAAGCGTTTATCACAACCAGGATAAACCTTGATTTGCTCACCAATGGTTGGCATCTCTAAAAGTGGCAAAGTCAATAACAATGCACCAGATTCATGCAATCGCACAGTTCGTTTAATTCCACGGTTCACACCTTGGGTAAATTCGACCACACCTTGGGTAAACCAACCTTGCGGCTGGTTTAAGGTACAAGTGATGCGACTTGGAGTGCTGTTTGCTTCAATTATGGAATTGACCACATAGGACGAACTCAATAAACCACAACCACTATCAAACAGAGTGTTTAAACAACCTGGCTGATAAAGATTTCGCGGCATTTTGACGTTGAGAATGTCGGTATCTGAGGCAGCATTAACATGGATCTGATTACGATCCATTTCAGGCTCAATCAAACTTCCTTCAAACAATGTAATTGCACCGGCACTGGTATCTGTTGGAGTATTACTATCCATAAAAACTCGCTCCAATTTGAACCGCACCCCATCCAGAATGCCGTTGTGAAATGCCTGGACAATAGGTACATCACTAAAATGAGTATCATCATTCACCATGATAGTGATAGATAAGCTATCCACCTCAATGCCAAGGTTTTGGGTGATGCCTTCACGCTCAATGATGGGACCATCAGCTCGGTACACTTGGCTGGCAATCGTCAGATCAAAATCAAAGTTTGTATATCGATATACATCACCTTGAATGGTAGTAAAGGTGTACAAGTCAGCCATTAAAAACTGACCTGCATCAAGTAATGCTATTAGTTTCGGTGAGGCTTGTCTCATATCTTATTCCCCAAGGAACCCACAAGCTCAACTTTGCTTGCTTTCCAAAGTTTATGCATAAAATTAACGTATTGCTGTTCATCATCTTTGAATCTACAGCGATAGTAATAAACACCAGTGATATGAAGCCCAACACCCTCATCTAAAGGCTCAGACAATATTAGTTTTCCATCATGGGTAATATGAGCTGTTGTATTGTTCCACATTGGCTTATTTTGATTTAAGTCCCACATCTTTTTGGTTGCTTGTACATTCCACATATCTGGATTCGCAGGTTTCCAAATTTCCTGTGTATTAAGTAAAGGAATCTGTAAATTATGCATCTGCTTGTACAACTGAAAAGTTGTAGTAACGCCATCACCAACGAAATAACACTCAAACTCGAAATCACCTGGCATCTTAAACAGAAATGAATCAAAGGCACCACGGCGTTCAAGAAAAAAACTCTCAAGGATCTGAAACTCTTTTCTGTTCTTATTCTCTCGGAGGAAGGCATAAGACAAAGAGATCTCATACTTTGGCACCGCCTGATAACTGGCCCGCAACTCACGACCGTTGACTGATGTCATGATCTTGGTGTTAAAAGTGGGTGTCTTCGTTAGATCCCACTCTAAACCGGGTAATTCTGGAAATAATTCATTCGACATGCTTCATCCTTATTTACCAAAGTTACGGTTATAGCCTTTTAAGCCACCTGCCAATTCACGCCCATGTTTTTTCATGAAACGTTTTAAGTCTCTTGAATCCCATGCTTGAATGTTGATTGACGGCGGTGCGCCGACATCTGAATAAGCCATATCAGGATCTTGACCACCACCCGCCATAGATCTACCTAAGGCACGAATAGTATTCGCATGTTGCTTAGGTAATACCATTTCCTCTTCATGCAGCTGAGTTACTGGATTAACCCCTGATGGAATGTCATAACCTCCTCGAGCAGATTTGATTTTGCCTGCCAGTCCACCCACCAATGCTAAGGCCGATGCGCCTGCAGCAATTGCAAGCACTGGACCCACGTATGGAATTGATACCATGGCTTTAAATGCCCCTGCCATCGCTTCCCATGCATACATCATAATTGACTTGATTGCCTCACCCGCTTTTAGCCCTAATCGCGCCAAAACACCCATACCTGTTGCCGCAGTTTTAGTGGTCTCACCAGCAACTACTGCAGTGGTTTGTGCCGCTTGGCCAGCAACCTCCATGGTGGTTTCAGCCTTAATAAAACCCATACGTACCAATAACCGTTGAGCTAAACCTTTTGCATAAAGCTTAATAGGCTCACTAATCATTTTCTGGATAAAGAAACCAGCCATATCAGTTAAAACAGCATTGGTTGCATTACGCCAGGTTAATGTGCCATTCATCATGGACTGTATGCCTTGGTCCCATAGGTTAGACATACGAGATGTAAAACCGCCAAACATAGATTCAAAGTCCTTAATCTGAGCTTTATTGATTAACTCAGGAGTTTTGAGATTTGCAACAGTTTGCTCTGTATCTAAACCAGATATATTGTTAAGGATCTGATTTTGATTGCCCTGCTTTCCAGACTTTTCACTCATCTGGTTTTCCAGTTCAAAACGTTCCTCCAAACCTTGGCGTTTCAGTGCGCGTAATCTATCTTCAGCCTCTTTTTCTAGCTGATACATTTGCACATTTGAAATCTTTTTGGCATCAAAGGCAGCTTGTATTTGCTCCATTTCAATTTCATAACGGCGTTGGGCTGCAAGTTGCTCATTCTCTATCCGTTGTTCTTGGAGTTTTTTTACTTCCTCAAACTCCTTGACACGCAAAGCTTTGGTTTTATCACTGGCTTCCTTTTCAGCAACGATTCTAAATTTTGCCTTTTCAGCATCAATTGCTTTTGATTTCTCAATTTCGCTTAAGGCTTTTTGTAGATCCAGCGCAATCTTTTCTTCTTCAGTTGCGTACTTGTATTGAATGTCAGCAAGGGCCTTAGCTGCCTGTTCAGCTGCTCTCTGTTTCGCCTTGGCATCTGCATCCGCTTTTGCCTTAGCTGAAGATCCACCGGATCCACCTGCATTTTTAACACCGGTACCTATACCAATGTTTGGGTTAAATGTTGGTAAGGGCGCCTGCATAGTTTTGGGACGATTTGCAGCAGGGAAAAATAAATTAGTAAGTTGATCATTACCTTTGGTTGCAGATTGAACTGATTTATCTCTGAATGAGCCCCAAGAGTTTTGGGTGGTCATAACACCTGCATTCCATGCGTTCTTGGCCTCGGTAGCTCGATTTTTCATCTGAGATGTATATCGATCTGTTATAGACCCAATCTGTGATAGCCCACTTTCCCATGATGCTTTCGCACCAGAAAAATTAAAACTCAGAACGTTACTGACCACATTACCAAATGATTGAAATTTCACCGACAAAACATCTAATCCATATTGGATAGTGTCTCTAAATCCTCCAAACACATTGATAACTGTATTAATGGCAATATTAATTGCCTGACATACAGTTGATACAACCGCCCGGATTGCTGAAAATGCAATCTCAATACTGACTCTTAAACCTACTGCTACAGCAGCAAATCCTTTCATTGCACCAGAAACCAAGTCCATAAAGGTTATTTGTGCAATTGCACCATCACTAATATCTGCTGTTAAGTCACTCCATATGTCAGAAATCAATGTAAATACTGATTGTACAATTCCAAGCAAGTTTTCAAAAATCGTGATAATTGCTGTTACGGATCCATCAATTTCTTCTTTAACTCTCGCAGCAAAATCGAGAAACATGTTGACTAGTTCAGTTAATATTGGTGCAGCCTGTGCAGCCATATTATTCAATACACCCTGCATAGTTGCCTGAACAATTCCAAGCGCAGAACTAAACTCTTTTGTGGCGCGAATGGCTTGCTCGTCCATCACCAAACCTAGGTCATGCGCTTGTTGAGAATATTCTTTTAGTTTTTTGGCATTATCTTCCAACAATGGAGATAATAAGGTTGCGTCATCTGCTAATTTCTCCATTTGCGTAGTAATTTCGGCTTGAGAAAGACCCGCTTTTTGTAGAGCATCATAATATTTACCAAGAATTTGCGGACCTGACAGCCCTTTAAACTCTCTGGCAGTAATACCGATCTTTGGTGCAATTTTCTCAAAGAAGTCAGCCATTTCCCCGCCGCCAGTAAGCATGAATTCACCAAACTTATCATTTACATCCTTCATGATGTCTGACAGTTTTTCTTGCTCAACTGAAACTTTCTTTGAAGCAAAGGCCCATTCTTGAAATTCTTTCGTTGTAGCATTGGCTAATCTAGCTTGATTTTCCAACTCTTTTGAGGCTTCACCAACTTGATTAGTTAAATTTGCCAAACCAATCATTGCTGTGCCTACAGCTGCAGTGATTCCAAGCCCAACCATGGCAAAGCTACGGGTGAAGCTTGCTGATATTGATGTCCCTACCTCTTCAAACCTTGTAGTGACAAGTTGAGAAATTGAATCAATGCTACTTCTAAAACTTGAAAAATCAGGAACAAAATCAATATTTCTTCCTGTGTCCTCAATATTGTCCGCCGCATTATCAACGATTTGCTCAGCATCATTCATGCCTTGTTCGAGTTCTGAGGTTCTGGCGCCAACACGCACCTCAATACGATTGTCTGCCATTTCACTTTTCCTCAGGCAATAAAAAACCGACCTAATAAGGTCGGTTATAGAAACCATTAATAAACTTTTGTTTTATATAGGGCTACATTCGTTAAAAATGGACCATTAGAAGTTTTGAATTACATAACAACGAGATCTATTATTCCACAGCTAGATGATGCTGCCTGACTATGAATGAAGCCCATATTAAATTCTTTCATTTTTTTAGTTTCTCCAGCTTTGACAACTTCATAAACTACACGTTTATTACTGTCAATTTTGGTACCACTATTTGATGAATGATCGCATTCAACTGTAAAATCTTTTATATCATTCGTTCCATTATTCTTGATTGTCATATCGATCATCATAATGTTTCCAAAACCACCTTTACTCCAATCAAATTTAAATTCTAGATCTTGAAGTGCCTGTTCTTTTGGTGATAATGCAGGTGCAGTTGATGCGGTATTTCCATTAGAACCATTACCACCGCCAAGCATTGCGCCAAAGACGCCAAAAACTACTAAACCTAAAATAATCCAAGTGAGAACAGATGTGGGCTTTTTAACTTTTGCTCCACAACTTGGGCAAGCTTTTGCTTGTGTGCTGACTTGTACCCCACATTCTTTACAATTAATTAATGCCATTTTTTAAAACCTAATATTAATAAGGGTAAAAATGCATTATACATTTAAATAAAAAAACAGGATGGCTTATTAACCACCCTGGGGGAAATTATTTAGAACTTCCATCAGTTCATCTTCATCATCTGAGATATCTGACATAGGGGTATTATCTTCAATCCCCATGAATGCCTCTAAAATACGGCAAAGCCTTTGAACACCAATATTTGTGGGAGGGTATTCTCGTTGATACGCATTTAGTGCTTTAAGCCTTATTAAATCGACCTCATCTCGGACATAATCATAATCGCGCCCTAACGTAAGCACTAAATGGGTATACAACTCCTCCCAATCTATTCCCCCTGCTGGTCCTCTTTAACCTCTTTGCTTTGCAAACCAGATACCGACATTACAGCACCCATTACCTCTTCTAATTGGTCCATATAGATGAGATCTGCAACATCATCACGGGTGATGTCGGGATAATTCCGTTTAAGTGATTTATGCGCCACATCGATCACTAAACCAACATCGGAGGGCTGAAAACCTTGCAATGCAGGTAAAAGCTTTTCAATCGCACCCAAGGATAATGGTGCAAACATCAATGGTTTTCCGTCAATAAGGATCTCTTGTCCACGTGGATTATCAACTTGTTTAAATTGCATCTTCTGTTACTCCGACAATGTTGCTTTAAATACGCGGCCCAGATCATCGGCCATGGGTTGAAATTCAAACTCAGGGATATCGTAATCATCCTGCTTTGAACTAAAACCAAGCTTGTTACTAACATTACGGAAGAACTCCATGCCCATAAACTTGCCCTTGAAATCACGCTGCAGGTTTACGGCGAACTCTGGCGTATACCCCATATCAAGGTTAGATACGGTGATCTGCTTGGCACCTGCCACCGTTGCCGAGTATTTAAAGCTGATAAATACCGTTTTACCTACGTCTGCAGTAGCAAAGGTATATGCACCTGTTGCAGCATCAACACTGTATTGCCCTGTTGTTGGTGCACTTGCAACGCGCTTCATTGGTACCGCTTTTGAATCAGTAACACCTAAATCTTTAACGTAAGTTCCGGCATTCGGTACCACCGGAGTAACCAAGCCTCCTGCAGGGATAATTTCGCCGTTAATGGTTTGCGCAATAGTCTCAATACCACCCTCGGCAATTACACCACCAAAGAAAATCGAGTTAAGTAATGCACCATTGATACGTCCAAAACTGGCCTTACACTTAATGGAACCTTTGCCACGCGCTGCATCAACAGCAAATTGGCCACGGCCAAAGAGTTCCTTTAAGTCATAGCTAATATCTACAGAAACAGACTGTAAGACGCCAACTTCAACGGGTGTGGGATTACTGATCGGCTGACCATATACATCTTGAATTGGCGTGGCAAAGATCTTGCCAGCACCGAATAAATACTGAGCCATTATTTTGACCTCTCAAAAATGACAAAACCGCCAAACGGCGGTCATTGAATGAATTGTGTTTAATTGGTTGTAAGGATCCTGACAGGAATAATTGCAATTGCCTGGTCATCAAGCATATTCTCAACCGCCTCATATACTTCAATTGTTCCGTCAATCCAACAATGCTCAACCAATCCTCCTAAGGTCTGGTATTCACACATTTCAGGGAAATCTGGTTTAATTGCAGCACGCACACGATCGACAAATACATTTAATTGCGCAGATGGTGGTTTATCCTTATCTGCTTCATGAATATAGAGATATAACTCAGCAGCAAGCTCTATCTTTGCATTTAAGCCCTTTACTGGTCCCTCTTGTTGGTTGCCCTGGGTGATAAACAATGCAGGGCGTTCAATAGGCTGAACGTTATTAAAATGACGTAAACGGCGGCTGATCGTCACCACCCCATCAACATGGGTACTCAATCGATCAAACAACGCTTGATATATTGCTTCACTATCCACCTGCTAGACCCCTTTGAATTGCGGCATCAATATTACGTGGCGCAATCCGACCAATCATGTCCAGTGAATCACGCATAAAACGCAACTCCCTAAATCTGACATTCCTAGAATGCGCTCGGACGCTGATCTGCGTTGGTGATATCGGTTGACCAAAAGCTTGTTTAATCATTCTCAAGTGCGCTTTAACGCCTACGGAACCATTTAAACCAAACTCATGCACAAATGCATAAGGAACCAATGCACCTCCTGCTCCAACTGTACCCTCGATCCAGTCTTTATCCTCATCCACTTTGGATGAAACAGATCCACGCAAGCGACCAGATTGGACCTTTAGCCTCTGGCCACTCAACATATCTTCCTGAATGGTTCGCTGCAGTCTTAAAGTAAGAGCGTTAATCGTGCGTCTTATTTCAAATCTAATGCGATCATTCATATTGTCAAAATTGACATGGACATCAACACGAGTATCGCTCATAGCTTTTTACTCTTTAGCTGCAGCAGTAGTTTTTTTGGTTTCTACTGCTTCAACATAACGCTCAAAACCTAAAGGCTTAAGAAACTGGATGATGTCATCCTGTGATTCAACAACGCCGTTATTAACTTCCAGATCTTGGCCTGCAATTGCTAATGTAGTTGCTTTATATCCTGGCGGTGCTTGATATTTAAAACGCATGTATTTTCTCCTACACAACAAAGGCACCTACACCCAAACGGTTTGGATTGGTACCTTTGTCATCAATTGGAATGGAATTTTTTAAGGCAAGGTAACGCTGGCCATAAATGCTCTGATCAAAGAAGGTTTCTTTTTGCGATCGTGAATAACTCACACTCTGGCCAGCAATGGTCATGCTGGATGCATTTGAAAACGCACCACCGCCCTTACTGTTGGTTTCAACTTTAAGAATATGTGCTGCATACAGACCTACAGCACGCTCCTTTAATGCGCCAAATTCAAGCTGTGACACAACCAGCTCAGCCTCATCCAATGCATCCTGAATCACAGGATCTGATAGGTTGACTAAGGCTGTATCATTAGCAAACTTTTGGCGAAACGTTTGTACGTCCATAACACACCTTATTCCTTGGCTTGATCCAATTTAGCTTGCAGTTGTTCAAGTGATTCATCATCGCTGAACGTTACTCCAAGCGTTGCAAGCTCAGCTTTCACCGCGTCTAAGGTGGCTTTCTGTGCATCATCTGCAGCCTTAGCAGCATCTGTGGCTGCATCATTTTGCTTGCCTTTACCACCCGTACTACGCCCACCAGTGCCGCCAGTTGATTTAGACTTGCTTGGCTCATCAATTTCTTGAACATCAATTTCACCTGACTCAATCAAATGCTGTGCGAATTTGTTGTCTTGAAGTTTCTTATGGATATCAGCATCAATTGACGTGGGTACACCTGAAGGTAAAACAGCAAGGCCTGAAAAAACAAAAGCGGCCTGAGAGCCGCTATAGATATATAAATATTTCATGTTGTTTTAATCCTTATACGTGGTCCAGATAACGAAGTGAATCAACGCGCTTCAACCATACGCCCTGATATTTGTAATGACCAGGTACTTTGATATCCAGTCCTACAGGTTGGGCAGCCAAGAAAGTCACATCATTACATTTCATTTGAATGCATGATGGATCACGGCGGTAAATGATAGAACGGTCAGCACCTGCCGTACCCTTGCCATTGGAGCGACCTAAACCACGGATGGTTAATGGCTTATTTTGGGTGGCAAAAATGTTATTTTCTTCAATGAACTTTAAGAAAGTTTTACCACCAGAATCTGGAACGATTCGGGTTGAAAGGTGCTTATATTGATTTGATGCCATCAAATAAGTATCGGGTTGTACTGAGACATCCCCGTCGATCTGATCTTCAGCATCGGCCAAGCTTGAGTTAAAATCGCTCAGAACTTCTTCAATTGTTGCGGTGGCCCAATTATGTTGAGCTGTAACAACGGTTACCCCTGTTTGATTCAGAAACCCCTTTATACCCGTATTTGCATTGCCATACCAAGCAATTTGACTTAAATGTTTCTCTGCTGCCAAACGCGCTGCCTGAACCTTGTCCGCTTCAAGCGTTAAATTCATTTTTTGAGCAGTTTCCAACTCAAGTATAGAATACCAATAACTAATGGTACCGACTTTAATTGGTAATGACACGGTGTCATAGTCAACTTCAGCCACTGGAATATCATTACCAGTTCCAGAATACTCCTTACCGATACCAACGCCCTTTTTACGGGTTAAGACTTCGCCACCACCGTAAACGCCGCTTACAGCTTTAACTGGTATGTACTTTGCATAATCCATGACTTGCTGAAGCTGTGGATCCATGTCGTTAAATTCTTCCAACTTAACGAACAATTGAGCCAAAGCATCAATGTTAAAAGCATCGCCAATATTAGCCTGAACCATTTGAGCTACGGGTGTTAAACGTAGCTTCATTGCTGCCAATTTACTCATAATAATTAAGCCCCACGTAAGCGAACAGCTGCTAAGCCCTGTTCATTTGAAATTGTTTCCCAAGATGCGTTTGGTAACTCTGTACCGTCTGCTGCAGTTGGAGATAATGAACCTAAAGGCGCTGGTACTGTGCCATTGGCGGTTTTGACATATACCTTGGCGTTGATGTCTGTTACTGGCGCTATGGTTTTCACCCAAATTGAACCAATGGTCATGACAGGTGCTACATCAGTTGCCTTATAGGCTTCTTTGCCGTCGGTGGTTTTACCCGACTTGCCCACGCCGTGGCGCAAAATAATTCCAAATTTGGTATTGGTCGCGCCGGTTACAGAAGATACTGTTTTACCATCAGTACTGCGGACCACCACATCACCATCATTCAGCAAGACTGAACCTGCAACTGGTAGGGATAAAATATCCTCTGGTCCAATTAAGTGTAATTTCATGCCTGGTGCGGCATCATATTGCTTAACCATGATTTACATCCCCTTAGATTGTTTTGTATGCATCTTCTTTACTGTAGGTCTTTTCTTCCCCATCGCCTGCAGGCTTACCATCACCAACTTTTTTGTGTTGTTGATCATTTAAGGCATCACCCACGGAATTGGTTGGTACCGTACCTTTAACTGCAGACAGTGCACGGAAAGCGGTATCAATCTGCTCAGACTTGGCGTCACCTACTGAAACAGATCCCAATAATGCACCCACCAAAGCATCACCGGCTTTAGCTGCAATCACATCACGCTTGATCTGCTCACAACTGCAACCATCCGTTTTTATCGTTGGTACCAATGCTTTGGCATCGGCAACTACGGCGGCGCGTTCAGTTGCAGCCTGTTCCAACTTTTCAGGTGTAATCTGGTTTTTTTCCAAATCCCCAACTTTTTGCTCAAGCGTGGCTTTATCGGTATGGAGTTTATCTACAACCGCTTGAACGGCCGTTAATTCATCCCCAATCGAAAAATGTTGATCACCTACTTTTAATTTTGCAGCCTTAAGATTCTTCAACTGCTCTTCTTGAATCTTTAATGCATCTGCCAAGGCTTTATTATCGCCAATGTCAAAACGCATGCCGTTTACTGATACTTCCATTGTTTTATCCTCGTTTGGATGATTGTGATTTTGGTCACCGATACGACAATCACCACCGCAACGGCCGTATTTAACCAATGCCATGTGATCTCCGTAAAAATTGATAAACTTGGCTTGATAAGGCGTGCCATCTGGTGCCGTACCTTGCTCAAGAATTAAAATTGCTGCGTAACCGAGTGACATCTCGATACGCTCATTACTTTGAATAAGATCGATACTGATCTTGTCCTTGATGAGTAAATCCCCGACCAGGTAATCACCCTCTTGGCGCACGTTCTCACAGTAGCCGATGTGGTAATCCTTCCAGTTAGATGCATTAATCTCATTCTTGGGTGGGTGGTAGTCAGTAACATCTACGCCATTGAAACTTTTAATAGTCTCGGGCTTAAAGAGCTCCTCAGCTGGTGTATAGACATTAATGTTCTGATCAGGGGTAAACCCTTCCAGACTAGGAAACTCGTATGCGTAGTACTGGCGTACCTGAGGTGCTTTGGCCAAGCGAACATTGACGCATTTCAAATACCCTTCTTTGGTAAATGAACGTGAGGATTCGCTTGGCGCAAAGTCACCAACTTTGAGTTGATAAATTATTTTCATGAATTGCGCCCAATAAAAAACCACCCGAAGGTGGCTTGATTGATATTACATCCGAATCTTAATGGTTGTTTCAGAACCACATATTCCAAAATCTTCAACTCGGCCAAAATCACAGCCATCCACCAAAAGATGTGTACGTCCTGTTTGAAATTTGCTAACCATCGACGCTTCAAGTGCTTCACCTACCTTCTTCAGCCTTTCTGCTGCTTTACCTGCTGCTTTGGAAAGATCAGGAAATCCCGAATATTGCAGTTGCCAGATTGGTGGAAACCTTCCACCTCGAACATATCTACCTGCCGCATACTTAGACAATTGTTGAGCATTTAAACGGCTGTAAAATCTCACTTTTGAAAACTTTTTACGTCTCATGACTTTAAATCCTCAATTTAAAATTAGGCTTTAAAAGCCATGATGATTGAATCTAATTTCCAAATCAGAATAGGAATTGAAATTAAAAGAACTGACAAGAAAACCTTTTTCAAAGTTAGTTCTCGGATCTGGTACATTTGTTCAGGTGTCAATGTTTTAGAGCTTTCGATACCATCAACTTTAACTAATGGAGGTGTACAAACGATTGGTGGTGTCGGTTTTCTTTCCGTATTGCTACAAGGCTGGTAACCACTACCATCATTTGAGCCATGGCATTTCCCACACTTCCAGCATTTCTCATTTGAATTAGTCAATTAAAATATCCTCATAGTTAGGCAATGCAGTACAACGGCAGCGGATAGGCTCACCAGGATGGCCACCAGCTGGAGGGTCATCCCATCTAAATGTCTCACCCTGCTTATGTCGATGATCTAATCGCACTCGCTCATCTTTGGCCGTTTGCCATGTGTATGTCTCAACCCCCATGGATAACTGCCGAGCCTTGTTGATCTGGCCATTAATCTTACCCATCTGATCTGCTGCAATTAAACGCGCACGGTAATCGGTAGTTTGGCCGAGCTTTGCAATTTCCTTTGCTAACTCCTCATTTGTCTGGCCTGTCTGTAATGCATTTAATACAAGAGCCTCAACTTTGTCCGAGTATTGCTGTGGTATCGATTTGATTAAAGCGACATTGGCCTCGATATTGGTATCAACCACATCTTGAATATCTGCAGCACGATAAAACGGCGTTAGGTCCACCCCAATAATAGACTTGGTATGTTCAGCAATTTGCTTGTCCACTTCTTTGCTTGTGTCACCCACAACTTTCTGAGCAATTGGCCTAGCAATCTCGATTACATACTTAGTAAGCTTTCCTTTAAATGCCGCAATCATGTCAGAAAACCAAGCATCACCAATATTTTGACCAACTGTTGGAATTACTAATTCCTTAGTCTGATCCTGACAATATTTAGAAATGGCCAGTAATTGCCGCATATAGTAAAACTCAATACGGCGATTTACTTTTACTGACCTTGGCTTGGTTGCCTTACGCCCCTTTTTACGTTTCTTCGTTTCCTGCAGGTGGGGTTTCAGAATCTGGATTATTGTCGTCATCTGGTGTCACCATTAATTCAAGCTGTTTAATATGCTGCTCATCAATGACTGAATAAACCTCGTCAATTAAAAGCTGCCGTGCGATCTGAGGCTCTGTTATAACGCCCATTTCCAGATATTTAGCATCTCGTTCCGCATTGGCCTTTTCTACCTCAGCACGAACTTTTGCATCAAGCTGCCACAATGGATTAAACACAATGCCAAGACCAGGTATCTGGCGGCCAAATGTTGCCTGACAGATCACTGCCAATAGTTGCAACATGAAGGGTTTAAGCGTCCAAGTCTGCTTTGTGGCTATGCTGTCGTAATAGTTGCGGGTGTCGTGCTCACCTGTGGCATTCATGCCTGCAGGTGATTGACCAAATAAAATCGTGTATGGCATTTCGGCAGCACCAGACGTTTGTATTGAGAACTCACGCATCATGTCTGGCAGACCTGCAAAGTTATATGTCTTAGAGTTATATTCCTCTTCCTTATCTAAAACGATCATGCCATTCAGGCTCTTTAACAGGCCTACACTTAAGAATCGCTCGGCTACTGCCTTCATATCCTCTTTGATCTTGACCACTAATCCAGGTGTACTAATCACATCGATTTTAGATTCATGGACCAAACTTGCTGATGCCTTTTTAACTGATGCGTGGTCTAGCAGTTCCTCATACACTTCCTGTAGTACACTTTGTGGCTCTTCATTCACCACATCGGCATGGCTAAATTTAATAAGGCGAGTGTGGTGGATCCGTTGTGTCGATTGCCCATCTAGTTTGAGCTTGTAAAACTCAGGTTGCTTAATGAGCCCCCCACTTTTACTCGGGGGTAAATATTTAGTGGTGTCTGCCTCAATGTACTTTTTCTTAAGGACAGTGAAGAACTCTAAACGGCCAATGCCTAACTTATTTAAGTCAAAAGGCTGATCAAGATCACCACCATCAACTGTACCTAGCAGAATGTATGCAACGCCGTACAAGCGAGATAAAACCAAACTAGACAATAGAACATTGTCAAAATTAAACCGCTTACAGGCATCTTCTAGCTTGGTCAGGTCTTTATCCTGAATCCCTTCATAGAACCATCCTGCACGCAACATATCACTGGCAGGACGGTTTACAATTCGCTTGGCTAACCAATGTTGATAGACCGCTTCAAGTTGATCATCGAGAATAACTTTCTTAACGAAATGTCCATGTGATGCCTTGTCACGCTCAGTACCAATGTTGGAAACAAAATTTGTATAAGCCCCTGCATCGCCAATAGCATCGGGCTTTTTAGTCTCAGACATAAATTTTCCTAATCAAATACAGTTGGCTTGCTTGCTAATGAATCATTAATCGCATCAATGGTCGGGTCCCATTGGTCATCATGGTCATGTGTCCAATCAGCGGTTAACCCTTCAATCTCTTCTATGTAATTCAAAAGCCAAGATGCGTTTGCAGGCAACCAGACACGGCGATCTTCAACATAGAGAATAACGTCCATAGTCCGTGACAGCTTATCTTCATCACGCTGAATCGCTCGAATAGGCAATGTCGTCTCTTTAACAACAGTCTGAATCAATCCAGTACCACTGGCTTTATCCTCAACTGCCATATATCGAAGCTTGCCTATTTTGGTATTGCTTTCCTTGTGTTTATTAATAAAGGACTTGGCCTCTTTTAATAATTGTGGGGCTTCCCATTTGCCGCGCTTTACATCAATGATGTATAGGTTATTGTCATAACCAAGACCAGCACATAGGAACACGGAAAAGTCATTATGTTTTTTAACCTTCTGTGCCGTATCTGCCCAGATCCCACGCCATTTAAGTACTGGTAATTCCACATAACGTGGGAACCACTCAGCCTTAACAAGATCACCACCCAGCTTTTTAGGTTGCTGCATATACTGGCTAGCAAACGTATAACGGGAAACAATAGCGCCGTCTTTATCCTCACCACCCTTTTCAAGCTGCAGTAATGATTGAAGTGATTCTTTTAATGGCCAATAGCTTTGGCGACCTTGTTCATCACGTTCTACATCTCTTGGGACCTTGGCTTGTATATGCTCAGGTAATTGGCTGATGTAATCGTCATCGATCAAAGCAGGAATGCAGATCTGCTCCCAATCACCAGGCACATTACCCGTCATCACAAAATTAGTCGGATCTTCAACGTGTAATCGCTGCATGATCAAAATAATTGGTGTATCGGATTTTGCTTTACGTGAATTGACCGTGTTTAGGATCTTACGATTTGCTTTCTTACGTGCCGACTTACTAAATGCATCCTCAGGCTTTAATGGGTCATCAAGAATGATTGCACCCGTAAAGCCATCATTAGCCAATGTACCCGCACGGCGACCTGTAACCTGCCCACCCATCGAAGCAGAATAAACATGGCCTGCATCGTAACCATCTACTGTTGTTTTCCAACTCGACTTAGCATCCGTACTGGATGATATCTTAACTGGCCAAAGGCTCTGGTAATCTACCGATTTGACAATGTTTCGCGCTGTTGCTGATACATCTTCAACCAGTGACTGTGAATAAGACAAATACAGAAAGCGGGAACGTGCGTTACGAGCCAATCCACGGGCAATTAGATTTGTTAGTAGTTCTGTTTTACCCGAACCTGGTGGAACGTTAATAACAAGGTTCTTAACCTTTCCAGATATGACTTGATCAATCTTGTCAGCAATGTATTCATGATGCCAATTGACTGAAAACTTAAAGCCCATACGCGGCAAGAAAAAACGCCGTGTAAAGAATAAATGCTCTTTCTCACAGCGTTCTTTTTCTAATTGCATATCAAGAAAGCTAGTATTTACTTTCGAGTTCATCCATTGCCTGCCTTATCTGTTCAGGCGTTGCTACAACATGGGTAACATGCTCAGGGTTAAGAGGTTGACCGTCTGCGCCAGTTAATTGGGTTTTGGTTGTATTGGTATATAACCCACCTATTTCTTTCGCGGCCTGTTGCAATAAGTTCGGAATTAAAATCGGGTTTTCTTTGTACTGTGGATGATCAATTAGTTTCTGCAGTCGCTGCAATCGATAGAAAATATTCGCAATTGGTATTGAATCAAGATTTTTGTTTATTTCTTTGCGAACTCGATAAAACTCAGTTTTTAGATCTTCACTTAAATCCTGTCCAGTTTTCTTAGTTGGGTCATATGCTTCACATTGCTGTTTTGACACAGTGATCCCAAATTCTTCTTGGACGGCCTTTACTGTTTCTGTGGGTGTATCAAACATCGCAAGCGACCGTACTATATAGAGTTTCACCCTCTTATTAAGTCTTGCCATTTATCTATATCCGTCCAAGTACGTCCAAGAAGAATGGCAAAAAAATTTAAACCACTCTCAAAAAGCATGTTCCACACGCATTGTAGATATCAGCCCGAGATACCTCAGGTCGTTGCTTAGCTGCATCAATCATCTGCTGAACTTCCTTGTTTGCCCCATAACGGCGAACTACACCAGTGAACTCTTCCACATCATGGGCTTGCATTGTTAGATTAGGTTTGCCTGTCTCACGATTGTATGAAGGGATACCATATTGATCTTTTTTATGGGCAATATGATAAAGCTCATGTTCAATTAAGGCGCAGAAATCAATATCATTTGCCTGTTGAGCGTATGTAGCATCTATTGTTATTAGATAATCTGGCAGATCATTGAACCATTGATAAAACTGTTCTTCCTGGCGTTCCTTCTTCCAGCCACTTGCATTGATCATGATTTTTTCAGCCGTGCCAGCAACATTTCTACCCTGCTTTTTATATCCAGCTCTTGCCCACATAACTGCTATCTGTGGATAGCGGAATAAACCTAAATGGCTGTGATCTGGATTAAATAACTGACTTTCTGGATTTAAAAAGTTGGCTTTAATCCATCGCCAAAGTTCTGGTGCAGGCACAAAGTCTGGTGTATCCATCAAAAAAATATGTTCAGGTGGATATGGCCTTGCCTTAACCACGAAACCAATTTCATTTTTCATAGTCAAACTCTGATATCACGGCGACCTTTCAGCCAGGATAATTTTTCAACGGCTAAAAAAAATCGCTCGTCTAATTGAGCGATTTGTTCAGATGTTAAGCCTTTGGTTGTACAACTACCTACATGCTTTAATTCTTGTTCGGTTTCCCGAATCTCATTCTCAATATTTCGATTCATGGTTTCTCCAAACAGGAAAATAAAAAGCCCCGCAGTAACTAGTATGTTAGCGGGGCTTTCATGTGCCGAAATACGCTCGGCTAGTTGACTCGCATTGCGCTAATGCGAGTGAGGGTTTAGTTTAAAAACTTAGGAATATCGTCTAGGGAAAAGCTCTGATCAATATGCTTATGTACTAACTTAAGAAGTTCGTCAATAATTCGCTGATTATTTTCTAACTGAGTGTTGCTATCTTTCATTTGCTTAACAGCATCAACCGCAACAAAAGTTAATTTCTCGTTTTCTTCTTCTAGGTCTAAATAATCTATATATAGAGACTTATATAATTCCTCTAACTCTTCCCTAGAAAGATCTTTAAGACTTGGTAACTTTGCCATAATTGTTATTCCTGTGTTTTTCCACAAGATAGCATAATGATATGACAGAAATAAAAAGCCAAACATAAAACAGCCCAGCTATCCAAAATGAACAACTGGGCTGAGTGGTACCGTAGTTTAAGGCTGACTGATGTGTTAAGGGGTCGCCAATCCGCAAGTAAATACTCACCTCTTTAGGTGGTCAATCCAAGGGTAGTGTTTTATCTATCAAAACTCCGCACCCCTCTCTCACCCCATTGACCAGATAAGATGCCTATTAACTTAAAGATCCCTAATAGGTAGGACCAGAAACGTAAAAAGCCCGCATAAGCGAGCTTTGGAAACCTTAGAGGGCATCTAATTAATAAAACGCCCATTATAGAAACACTTATACTGAACCGTTCTGTTTATGTCAAGTCACTGCAATATAATTGGTTTGCTCTAAAGTAATGTCATAATCACTTTCTTCATAGTGAAATGATCGCTTTAATTGATCTCGTATTATGTGCTCCCAAATTGTGATTTGGGATTCAGCAATAAGTTCAAATCGCTCATAACGTTCCGAATATCCCGATTTAGAAACATCCAACTTAGCTATCGTTATTTTTTCAAAAAGTGTGTAAGGCCTCTTTCCTGTCGCATTACATTTATTGCATGGTTTCGCACCGCATGGATATCCTTTTGAATCGTATATTTCTAACTTACCCAGTCCTTGACACCCACCACACATACTTTTAACAAATAAATGACCACGTAAAACGACCTCTGCGATACCTTTGGCCACATTGGTTAAATCACCTTGACAATTGTTCGGTTTAAAATTCTTCTTAATCATTTCCTTGTGAATCTTACCTGCAAGTAAATTCCTAACACGGAAAAAACCTGCTGAGTTAATGTTTCCTTTCTTTATTTCTACTTTGCCTGGTATCTCATCAATACGTTTTTTTACTTCAACGCCGTTTATGATATTTGTTTCATAAATCTTTTTAGCTTCTGTAACTATTGCAATCCTCTCAAAATCAACACGTTCAATAAGTAGTTCAGCCCACAACTTTGCACCAGGTGATAATAATGCCATTTCGCCCAAAACAATACTTTTAGTGATCTTTCCCTTACCCTCACTTTGAGCAATAGCTAGTCGCAATAATTCTAAAAAATCAAACTTTTCAATCAACATACTTTGCGCTCCTATTACTTCAACCATCTGCAGCTGTACTGGGTCCCTTTAACCCAGTAAACATCTGCTGTCTTACAAACCTGTACGGCGTTATATGTATTTAGTGCTAGACATAAAACCGCCAATACAATAAAAACCGCTATGTAAACCCAATCGTTATTTTTCTGTCTCATTTAAACCGCCCATGCACAAGCATTCCTGCATCACGGCCGTGCTCGCTTGTTCTACCGAGCCAGCCAGTAATTTTTTTAAAATAATCACTCTTTGTTTTTGTCATATTTGCAGCGGGATGAACCAATTCATATTTAACTCCCTGCTCTATACAGAATTGCTCCCAAATACTGCAGTCACGTTTAACAGATCCAACACCTTCACGTACACCAGCCCCCGACTTAGCTTGTCGCGCATCTGCAGATCCGAACCAGGTGCGTAATCGTGCATCTTCAATTCGAACAACTAAATCAGGATCTTGGGCATGTAATACTTTGACCTCATCCATAGCTTGCGTAATCGTTAATGTTTCTACACGAGTTAGAACACCATTTACCGCAACGGCGAAGCCAGTCTTAACGCCGCAATCGATACCAACTCGAATCATGCTTTATCTCCCATCACGTAAACGTATTGTTCTAATTGCTTGGACCAGTAAACTGTTTTGCCTTGCTTGCTTAATTTGCGTTTACGTCTGCGGGAAATTGGGCGTTCTTTAACTTTTACACCGTATTCACATTCCTCAGGTCCAGCGTATCCCCAAAAACATGGCAGGTCGTTTGAAATATTCACAAGACAATCTGATCGATTACATTTCATTGGCTTTCACCTCTTTGGCCTGAAGCTCAGAAAATGCTTTTAAGTAATCACTGGGGTTGTTTAATTTTCTACTTAAAATCCAATCAAAATTAGGGTATCCATCCTCATCCTCTGTACCTGGAATAGCTTCATAGCAGCCAATAACATTAAACACATGAACACTGAAATAATCCCAAGTGGTTTCTTCCTCCCATTCAGGTTCGTAATACCCAGATGTCCAACCAACCATTTCAGTATTTTCCCAAGGATGGATGTATCGCTGGCTAAGCAAGACAAAGCCCTCGCCATTTCTCACTTTTGATTTGATATCTCGATGGCTTAGTAAATCACCATGTTTTGAATGATTTCTTTCCCAGTGTTTTCGATCGTGTCTACCTGTGTTTGTGTAGTTATAATCTTTCTCAGCCTTAAACAACGCATCAGGATCCTTGATTAAATCAACCACCAACGGCGCAACACGTTTTGAAAGCTTTTTTAAAATTCGTAAATTCATAGCCCATGCTCCTTATAAGCCGCCAACGTCTTAACCTGGCTTAATAGCCCTTTCCTACGGATCAGCATGTATTGCTTGTTTGCTTTCTTCGCCTCAGGTGATCTATTGCCCTGCACATATGCACTGCGCAAAACCATCATTTCTGCATAGCCCTTTGGTTTGTTGGCCACAGAATCTGGATCTAGGAAATCGACATCAGAAATAAAACAACAAAATGGTCTGCCGTCATTCAGGCGGCCGAATACCCGACCATCTTCACAACGATCGACAACACCATGCCCCTTGAATCGAATACGGCGCATCCCCTTATCTGGTTCGTTGTAGAAATCAACTTTGATCTGGACCCCTTTGCGCAATTCAGCCGCTTTCACTGCATCACGTATTTTTTCAATGTCTGACTCGCATTGGACCAGCGTGTAGTGTTTATCAAAGAAATAATCGCGCTCGACATACAAACAATTATCAAACTCTTGAATGATCGCTTTCAGGTTTTGAATACCTGCAGGCGTGTTTAAATTAATCATGCTGCAGCTCCTTTTTGTTTAAAGCCAACTTCCGTTAAATATTCAGACCACTTTTCGAGATTCTTTGGATCTTTCAGCATGGTCTCTAGACGCACCGCAAGTTGTTCATGTGATTCGTTACCCACGGCGTATTTACCGAAGTCAGGCAAGCGAGATAATTTTCCTGCTAAAAACTTGATTTGTTTTTCAGTGAGGGGGGCTTTAGATTCTGGTTTGTGGTTTGGCTGAGCCGAACGGTTCAGTCGGTCCATTTTTGCTTTGGCTTCAAGCAACCAGTTTGCAAAGTGGTAAATCATCAGATCGTCACACATGGTTTTTTCAGCATTGAAAATCTCAAAAGCTCTGAACTCTCGATTAAACCAAGTTGAAGAGATGACCTCATTGGGATTGATTGCTGGATTTGCTTGAGCAATTTCCAAGCTCAATTTTTTTGAGCAAAGCCAATGTTTTTTATTTATAGATTCTATTGGTAAGTTCATTGGGAGGTTCTGTGTCCCAATATTGGTACTGGTTGCAGTACCGTTTTCGGTACTAGTTGGCATCCCAATATTGGTACTAGTACCGTTTTTGGAACCAGTGCCTAAATTGGAACCAGTTCCGTTATTGGTACTAGTTCCATTTTTGGTATTGGTTAAAGTCTCCTCTTCTCGACCTAAAACACCAATTAGCTGATAAATTTTTACGCCATTACCTGCCGTTTCACCTGTAAATTTAATTAATTTTCCAGACTCAAGTTCATCCAAAACCTTGATGATTGTCTTACGGTTTAGCTTGGTATCTTTCTCCATACGCTTAAGGCTGGGAAAACACTTATGGTTTTCGCCAGCTCTATCAGCCAAAGTTAAAAGGACAAGACGTTGACTGCTGTTTTGAACTTCTGCTCGCCACGCCCAAATTGTTGCATCTAAACTCATTCGCCCCCCTCGTCAGGTTCATCGTATTCCGTGCCTTTCGATGAATTACATGACTTACACATTGTTTGGAGGTTTTCTATTGTTGATACCCCGCCCAAAATCTCTGGCCTAATATGATCAAGTGTTAAATTTTTCTGAACACCACACGTCACGCACTTGAATCCATCGCGCTCATAAACCTCAAGGCGAAGCTTCATACCAATTTTCTTTTTGATATATTTTTTCGGTGTTTTTTCAGTTTTCCGCCCAAAAACGTCTCGGCCATATTGCGCCATAAGCACAGCATCCAAAATCATGTTTGCACATGGGTTGCACAAAATAACTGCTGGATGAATTTTGCTGTAATAATCGACCGCATACTCTTCTTCACAATATTGGCAAATTACATATTCATTTTTCATGTTGTAGCTCCTGTAAAATTAGCTTTAATTACAACATGAAAGGTATTCGGGGTGTATTTACTCATGCTGCAACCTCCAGCACTGGAATACGTTTTCTGTAAGAGCGCGTATTTAAAAATTTTGAAACTAGATCCTGGTATTCCATCAAAAGTGAATAATCTGGCTGAATACCAGTTAGATCTGGCAGGGTTCGCATACTTGCGTGTAATGCATATCCTGTGACCTGTTCTACCAGGCACATCAATGCATAGACTTGTGGATTTTGACTTGCACCATGGATGAGATCTGCAGCACTGGCCATGATGCAGGTAATGCAACTCAGTCGATCGTTATCCTGGTATGCCCAGTGCGGTTGTTGGCCATCTTCTTGAATGGTCCTAAAAACCGCACTCATACTAAAATCATGGATCGGCAGATAATTAAACCAAGCACGGCCAGCTTTCCCATTTTCTGCAGCTGGCTTATAAACTTCCTGCTTTGCACGGCCGACTGATTCCTCGGCACGTAACCCAATGCAATTTACAATGCGATCAAACCCATTAGCCTTGGCGTAACGGCGCACTTCCCGCTTTATTGGATCTCGCTTTAAGTCACTGGTGCACTGCCGGTATTTTGGTGCGGGAAAAGATGGCACCTCAGGACGTTCCTGGAAACGTTTGAGGACCATGTCAAGAAATGACTTTTTAGATTTGGCCACAATGAATGGAACGCCAGCTGCAGCAGCTTGATCACAGGCCAGTGCCATTGCACCTGGCCACTCCATAAAGCCTAAACTGGCATGTACAACAAGGATCTGCTCCTTAGGTACACACTCAAGTAGCTTTATCATCATGGCTTGGCTATCCTTGCCGCCAGAATGATTAACGACAAACAAAGCACCTTGTTGAATTTCAGAAAGCGCTGATTCATGTATCATGCTTCACCGCCCTGGTCTTTAACCTGGATAAAGCGGCCGAACATGATGATTTTGTCAGCTCGATGTAGACTTGAGATGATTTGGCCAGCATCGTAATAACTTATACGGTGTGCCTGGCTCAAAGACTCGATAAACTCATCACGCGTTACTGCAGCATTAGCCTCATCACGATTGATTTTTCGCAAATTAGCTTTTCGCACATCAAGCAAACTATTTAGAGTTCTTAATGCTGGCTCATACCAAGACTGGATCTGCTGCGTTTGTTTATGCTCAGGAAGTTTAGCGGTGTTCATGAGACCTCCTTTTGAGCTGCAAGTGCTTTACTCAAATGGATCTGTACATCATTGGAAATTGATTTGTATTGAGGAGAGATTCGATTTTCAATAAATTCATCATCTCCAAAACCTAATGCATCAAAAAGATCATCAATTGTGGTGGTGTGACGTTTTTTAGCTAATACTTCAAAAACAGTGGCGTGACGAATCAAGTGATTAAGTGCAAAGCTGTTATTCCCATCCAATAACACGCCATTTTTCTGAACTTGATAAATAGTCATTAAATGATCGGGCTTACTTGGATCTATAAAAACAACTGTGTCGCCTTCTATAAAATCAGTGTTGTTTGGTTGATTGGGTTTTGATATATTTGTCATGTTCTTTAGTCCCATTAAATTAATGAACATTGCCAAAAGCTCGAATCGCAACTTCGGGCTTTTTGCTTGTCTGGAATACAGAAAAAATACTTTTGAATACATTCATGTATTCGCTTGAATACGTTGTATTCTTTGCTTTCTTAAGCGCTTCAACAGATGATTGGCCTAAATCAATTTGAAGTTTTAAAACTATGGCCTCTCTTATCCACCCCGCCCTATTTCCATCTGCTAGATCGTCAATTAATTGCTTAACTTCAATAGGCACACGGGTAGTCATAGGCTCAAGTAGTTTTTCGCCTGGTTTAATTTGCATATTTACGTCTTGCATGGTTGATCCTGTGCGTTTTCTCTTAATTCAATCCAAATATCTTGATAATTATCAGGAAATATTTCTCTCCGTGAGCAAATGCCACGATCTTCTGCAATTACAGCTAAACGAATTTTTCTATCGTCGGGGATATTCTTCCATCCGCTTACCGAGGCGCTAGTAATCCCCAAAAGCCTAGCGACCGCACTGCATCCGCCTAAAGCTTTAATTAGTTGGGTGTCTTTCATGTGTCTCTCCTAATATTTACATTAATTATTAGGCAAACCTTATAATTAATCAATAGGTAAACCTAATTTTATTCATGTTAGGATTGCCTAACACTTTGGAGTATCTACTATATGAGTTCTCTTTCTGATCGCCTTCGATACGCCATGGAAGTTTTGCCGCCAAAAAAAATTAAAGGGGCTGATCTTGCGCGCGCTGTTGGAGTAAAGCCACCCTCTGTCAGTGATTGGTTAAGCGGGAAGTCTAAGACTATGGAGGGGGAGAATTTAATTAAAGCATCTAAATTTCTAGGTGTTAGTGCTTCATGGCTTGCTAGTGGAACAGGAAAGCCTGTAGTGGCGAATGATGAAGCTAGAAGTAAAAATGACTTAGGTAACACCTCTCCGGTTAATGCAAAGATGGCACCTGTTTTATCATGGGTGCAGGCTGGTGAGTTTACAAACGTTCAAGCTGTTGATTTATCCCAAATTGAAGAATGGTTGCCTCTTCCTGATGATTGCGAGGATTGCTTTTATTTAAAAGTACAAGGTCTTAGTAATTATCCTATTTTTCACGAGGGTGATTACATTCTTGTTGATCCAACAGTTCAATATTGTGATATGCAGTCTGGTGATGTGATTGTGGTACGGAAAAATGAAGATGCTACCTTTAAGAGACTTGTGATTGAAACCGACAATACCAGGTACCTTCAGGCACTTAACCCTGAGTTTAAGCCCAATATAATCCCACTTGATGAAGAGTGTATCTTTGTTGGAGAGGTGGTTGATTCAATTAGATATGTTTATAAATCTAAAAGAAGATCAAAAATTAAACCGAGTTAATAAATATTAAACCTTAGGAAAGCTGCAAACCCTATAGAGATTCACAGGAATAAAACCATGATCGCAACACTCAACAAATCAAAAACTGCTTTATCTATTAACAAACAAGAATTTAAAGCAGCATTATCCAAAATAGGTGATGGTATTGATAAGCAAGTGGCGTCTCTTAAAAAGGCGAAGCAAAGCTATGATGCTGCGGAAATGGCGCAAGAGATCATTAATGAAGCTAATATTTTTGAAGCCATTATTGAGGGTTTTAACGAAGCAGAAAGTACCAATTTAAAACTGGCGGATATAAGCAATTTAGATCAGGCGCAAGGCTGGATTGATGAGTTTTTAGAAAAGTATGGCGCTTAAAAGGTATTTACTTCAATAACTGGAAATTAAAAAACTGTGAACCCGACACAGTCCATAGAATGATCGGGTGGAGAAAATAATGAGCAGTGATGTTGAAAAACAAATAGCTTTTGAGATGACAAAATCTATTGTTCTTGCAAGAGATGATGTAAACACCATGGGATCATCATCTCTTCAATTCCAACAAAAAATTGGGGATGTTGATTATTGGCTTGAGATTTACCACCAATGTCTTGATGGCTTAAAATCGCCTAAGAAACCCTTAAAAATTGAAAAGGATGTATTGGGTAGTATTTAATTATCCCAAAAGCTCTTGATATGTTTAGCAAGGGCTTCTTTTTCAGATTCCATACATGCAACTTCTATTTGTTCTTTCTCTTGAAGAAAAATGAACTGCTCTAAAATTTCAACGCTTTGCCTAATCTCACAACCACTCGTCAAACCAGCATCAATTAACTTTTCACACATTGCTTGACGAAATTCGATTTTTTGTGAATTTGATAAACTCATCTCAATAAACTCCAATCAACCCACCCCTATGGTGGGTTTTCTTTTGTCTATTAAAACATAAAAATTCGGGATACCTAAAATAAAATTAGGAATACCTATTGACTTATTTGTTAGGCATACCTAATATTTACCTCATGAACAGCAAAAACCCTGACCACTTGCAGGAAATCAGGGCTTCTTACTCAAATGAGGAAATGGTTATGAATATGTTCAAACTACGCAACAAAAAAACTGGTCATAAAACCGTAATCCACACCAGTAAGACAAGTTCGGCGGTTGCTAAAGATCAGGCAATCAAGGACTACGCTGAAGTTATCAATAAGACAAATAACACGCGCGCAAACTGGGAGGTTTTGGACTTCACAAGCAATGGTTGCTGGAATTACTAATTTTTCACCAAATAAAAAAAGTCCTGACTGTTTGGCGACGCAGGACTTCTCTCACGAGGATTTCATTATGGAACAAAATGTTTTAAATCACAATCGCAGCTTTGCAATAAGCAAGAGAGTGTTAAAAAAATGCGCAGCTGCAGCTCTTGGTGCTGGTGTATTAACTGGTGCTTATGCACTTGTTACTAAGCCAATGAATCCTGCACCTGTTTACTCTTATGCGAACACGCAATCTGTATATGGGCCAGTAGCGGTTCAAATCACTTCTGATACCACAGGACAAGCCGTAGTTAATCTTGATGGTTTCCGTGTCTACGTTAGCTTTGACTTTGAGCTAATAGAAGAATGGAACGGTGCAATAGGTGGTGAAAAACCAACAATACATATCACCAACTTGGCTGTTGACCAGATATTCACTCCTGATGGTGGCAACTACGGCGATTTCACAAACTCTGATGATATCCGAAACATGATTTCAATCATCACCGCCCATATCGAAAAAATAAGATGATTCGGGGGTGATCATGAGCATTACTAAATTCACTACCCCATTCCGCGAGTTCATTACTCGCGATGACATGGGCCGCTATCACGTCCGTTTGGGTCCTCAAATATTCTCTACAAACTGGAAGCTTACGGATATTCGTATCGAAAACGAGCACGGCGGCTCACCAGTTGAACCTGAGTATTTGAGATCTAAGCCATGGATTTTGCGCAATCTAAAACAAGAAGTAGCTAAGCAGCGAGACGAAGAGCGTAAAGCTATGTTCGCAAAGGATTGTTTTCAGCGCACCCCATACAGCGCAAACCAAAAAATTGCATATAAAAATGCACGTTATAACGGATAACAGAGGTACTCACTATGAATGCTGCGATTCATCCAGACGTGATGGTGAATGCCATCCCTGAGAATATTCTTGATTTACCTGGTCTTGAACAGGTATATCACCACCCTACTTTCTTGAAAGTAATTAACGAACTGGAAGCGCCAAAAGGCCACACTAGTGATTTTGGTGGTTATAAGTATCGTTCTGCTGAAGATGTTCAAGCTGCTCTAAAACCAATTTTACTCAAATACAAATGCACGGTATTTACCCGTAAGTTTGATCTTGAGGATGGTTTTGAGGTTTACGCTTATATCGTATTCAAAGATCAAAAATATATGCGCTGCGACCTACCTGGTGTAGCAACTTATGACTTTGCTAAAGATCTAGCCAGCAATAAGAAAATCTCAAAAACCCAGCAATATGCTGCTTATCAAAGTTACGCCAAAAAATATGCGCTTTGTAATTTGTTATTGATTGATGACTCACAGAATGATCTTGATGCTCTTACCAATAAGAATATCGAAAATGAACACCAGTCAAAGAACAAACAGAATTACCAAAACCAAAATAACAATCGTGTAGCAACACAAGCCGATTGTGATCGTGCATTAAAGCAAATTGAGAATTTACCTCTAAACACTTCACTTGAGCAGGCCTCATTTATTTTTGACGGCCTACGTCGACAATACCCTGAATTTAACCAGGTAATCTTTGATGCTGGTTGTGCGAAATATAACGCAATCATGCAGCATTTAGAGGCTTTAGGTCAGCAACAGCATTCCTCAAATCAAACTGGTGATACACAAAAGCAAGCCAACCAGGCACATCAAAGCAATTCAGCAACAACTGCCAATAATACAGGCTCCCCATGCATCACCAACAAGCAACGTGATCATCTGCAGGCATTTATTCATGAGCGCGGCTTAGATGTTCGCCAGGTTTGCAAGCACTTTGGTATCGATACATTAATGAAGATCCAAGAGCATGCTTTGGATGAAGCAAAGCAAGAAATTGAAAAACTAGCCAAACAGGAAATAAAGGCATGAGCGCAATAATTTTAGATACAGAAACCCATGACATGAATGGTTATCCAATCGAGATTGCTCATGTGCCTGTAAGTTTTCTTGAAAGCGGTGAACTATCTGTTGATAAAGATGCTTGTTTTGATGAGTACTTTTCATGCCCTAAGCCAATTAGCTACGGCGCTATGGCGGTCCACCACATTCTTGAATCAGATATTGAAGGCAAGCCAGGTTATGAAACTTTTCGCTTACCTACAGGCATTCAATACATCATTGGCCACAATGTTGATTATGACATTCAAGCAATAAAACTGGCTGATAAATCGGTTGATGCAAAAGCTATATGCACGTTGGCTTTATCTCGAATGGTTTGGCCAGATGCTGCACACAATCTTTCAGCATTAATTTACATGCTGGCCAAAGGATCTTTTAAGTCACGCGAATCTATCCGGAATGCTCACAATGCAAAGAAAGATATTTTGCTGACTGCAGTATTACTTAAACAGATCTGCAAATCACTTGGCATCAAAGATATGCAATCTCTTTATCTTTTCTCAGAGCAAGCTCGCGTACCTACCCGCATGCCTTACGGCAAACATAAGAACACCCTTATCAAAGATCTGCCTGCTGATTATGTGTCCTGGTTACTCAGACAAGATGACCTCGATCCGTATATCAAAAAAGCATTAGTAAAAGGACAATAACATGGAAATTATTTTAAATGCACAGGATGCTTTCACAGCCCTCCAAAATGGAAAAAATCTATTATGTCGCATGATTGGTGGCGAGTTTGATGAATTAAATCAATTCCCTGCTACGGTTTTTGGTTTGGATGGTTATGAATTTTGCATCGACCTGGAAAAGATTGAATTAGCCGGTATTTCATTTACCAAACCGTGCACTGTTGAAGAACTCACTAATGGCCAAAAAATCTTTGTTGTTAATTTCTCTCAAGCAACAATTAATGAAATGGCATTTAAATCAAATGTTCCTGATGCAAACAATCTTGTGTATTGCGGCGTTGTGCAGCGAGATTTAGAAAACGCAACGCTACAGATGAAAGCCTATCACGCATTTTTGGGTTTAGACCTGGCAATAACAATTAATGGTGTCGCCGATGCAGGAAGGAAACAACCTAAGAAACGGGAAAGCAAAAAAGTTGATGTAGATCCACAGATTGAGTCAAACAAGGATCTCGTTATTGATGCTATCGGTACGTGCTTGACTGCAGAAGAAGTTGAAACCACTTGTTATGGTTTAGATAGAAATGGATTTAATGAAGCGCAACTTGAAGCTATCACTGGTGCCAAACTTGCAAAACTGGAACAGTTAGCACAAGAAAAGGTTGCAGCTGAAAGCGAAGATCATGAGCTGTTTATCCAGGACAAATCTGAACCTGAGTTATCTGTTTTATGTGAGGCATTTATCGGGGAAATAATGGAAGCAACCACCCCCGCTAAACTAAATGTTATTCATGGCCGTATAAATACAAGCACAGGATTGGAAAGTTTTGAGCATGAGATTCTGGCCAAAGAACTAGAATTAAAATACACCTCATTTACAGCACAAGAACCGCCTGTTGATATTGAAGTAGTAGCCGCCGCCGCAGTTGCTAAAGCTCAAAATATAGATGTTGAAACTGTGCAAAAAAACAATGAGCTCAAGCCAATCGAAGAAGAAGAGGAAAAATACCAAAACAAACTTATCAGTTTGAAGAAACGTGTTGATGAGTCCACGACACCTGAAGAGGTCAATACTGTTATTAAATCAACTAATTCTTGGTCAGCAAATCAACGCCAGCCATTAATCAAGTATATGCACAAGCGATTAGAAGAACTGCAAAACGAAAAAGCTGCAGCTCAACCCTCTTTAATGGTTCAGATCCAGAATGCAACAGATTTAACTACACTGGACGCTCTTGAGATCGATGTATCAAGCTTGGACCCAATAGCCCAACCGGAAATGATGCGTTATATCCGTTCTCGCAGAGCAGAGTTGGAACAATCTGCATCAACCTCCATCGATGAGGATCTGCCATGAAATTCAACTACTCAACCAAAACCCGAATACTTTATGTATTCGGTGGGAATATGACGCACATTTTTCAAAATGTGAATGAATCAGAAGTAACGGACCTGGTGGCCAACGCCAAGTTTAAAGAATCGATTTGGAGAAAGTAATGTCAAATCAAGATCAAGAAAAATTTATTCTTATGCCTGCCGAGTTGAGCCTAGAAACTGCCACTAAACGTGCAGAAGAACAATTGGCCGAGAACTTTGGCATCTTTATAAATATGAACCGGTATTGTACAGAGCAAGAGCTCACACGCCAAAAAAGTCGGTGGATTGAGAAACGTGCTGTGGAATTACAAGAACAATACCGTGCTCTGATTAAAGTAGTTGGGAGAACTTCATGAATACATTAGGTGATTTGAATAAAGCTCTATTTGACCAACTCGACAGACTTTCAAATGCAAGTAAAGAAGATCTGGCTACAGAAGTTGTTCGTGCGCAAAACATGGAAATCATTAGCGAGCAAATCATTAAAACACATGAAACTCAACTTGAAGCAGTGAAACTGGTTGCTGAATACAAGGGTTTAAGTGAAAACCAAACCGCCCCACTACTAGACGTGAAATACGAGGGATAACATGCCAAAAGGTCAAGCGATTAAATATACGCCTGAGCAATTAGACTTTATTAAGTCTAATTGCAGCCTTGGGCGCAATGAACTTACAGCAAAAGTGAATCTTAAATTCAACGAGAATTTTACTGTTGATCAAATCAAATCACTTTGCACACGTAATAAATGGAACACTGGCCGAACCGGTTGTTTTGGAAAAGGTGACAAGCCTTGGAATACTGGTACTAAAGGCCTGGTTAAACCCAATTCTGGAAACTTTAAATCTGGTCAGATTGCATGGAATAAAAAGCCAATTGGCTATGAGCGAATCTGCTCTAAAGATGGTTATGTAATTATTAAAATTGCTGAACCAAGTGAATTTGCTCATAAACACCGTGTTGTATGGGAAAAAGCTCACGGCCCTATTCCAGACGGCCAAGTGGTAGCATTTAAAAACATGGATAAAACTGACTGCCGTTTAGATAACCTTATGCTTATGACCAAAGCTGAAATGGTTCGTTATAGCCAAAGCTTTTACAAATTGGCCAATTCAGCAACAAATGAAACTTGCCTACTTATGGCCAAAGTGAAATCGAAAAAACACCAGGTAATTAAAGGCGGTGCGTCATGTTAAATATCAAAGTTGAGCAAGCATACTTTACAGACCATGTTAAAGCCTTAGGTGTGCTGAAAATTGAATGGGATCAGAAAGGCAGTATCCATTCTATCCAGCGTGACACAAACTGCATTTTTAGATTCGATCAAATTGTAGTTCTTTGGGATACCTGGCTAAAAGCTAAAAATACAGGGATTGTTCTTTGTGAGAATGATATTGAATGTGCAATTGAGGTCGAAGGTACGGCGGTTAAAAGAATCCTATCGCATATTGAAATGACCATCATTCAAAAAGCATTAATTTATAGCAAAGGTAATCAGCGTTTAGCTGCAGATCAGATCGGCATGAGTCGCACCAAACTCGGATACAAAGTTAGAGGCATTAGATCCAATACAAGCGTGAGGGCTGCAGCATGAATGAATTAACTGCAAAAGCAGCTGATGCAATTATTGAAATCTGCAATGACCTAGTGATTGATAATATCGAAGGTGAAAAAGCTGTTCCAGAATGGCGGTACCAAACTATAGAAAAAATTGAATCTTGGGCGAAAGCTATACGCGATGCGAATAGAAAAGAAAATGTGGAGAGCAAATAAATGGCTAGTTTTCAAGGTATGACAATTGAAGAAGCTTTGAAGTCTGAACCGGTATTAAAGACTGCAGATCTAGAGCAAATTCTTAAACGCTCATCACGTACATTATGTCGCTGGCAAGATGAGGAAGAATTTGAGAACCCTATGCCTAAGCCATTCTCAGCATGCCGTAATTCAGGCAACAATTATGACTCAGGCAAAATCCTTACATGGTTTCAATCGTTGCCACTCCGCAAAAAGAAAAAACGCTAGTTCGCTAGCGTTTCATCTATCCAAATATTTTCTAACCGTTCTACCCACTTCGTATAAGCTTCATATTGCTCATCTAAATAATCATGCTTATCGTATGTTCCCCAAATTTTAGGCAATGCATGCCCTAGCATGATCTCACATACGTGCGGCTGTGCGATCGTAGACATGTTTGTTCTCATGGTACGTCTCAAGTCATGCACTGACCAGTGTTGAATCTCAATCCCTTTATGCCGCTTTAACCATTGAAAAATGTTATATGGCATTGTCAGGTGTGATGATTCACCAAGTGGCTGATCTGATCCATCTGCAGTGAATAGATAAACTGATTCAGGTGATAACTTCATAACTTGCATCAAATATGGCTTGATGTTTTCGGTAATTGGCCTGATTAAAGGTTTTTTAGTTTTTTTGCCAGTTTTATGGTTTGCTGCTGGTACTGACCAAATATTCTTTTCAAAATCAAAATCTGATTTCTTGGCTAATTTTAACTCTCCTACTCGGCATCCATATACCAATAGCATCGTTAAAAATAGCTTATTCTTTTCGGCCATTCTTGTATTTTTCAACGCATCAAATGAGATATGAATTTCATAATCACTTAATGCCCTCTCTTTTACGTTCTTCTCGATTCTAAGGTCATGTTTTGCTGAGACGTTGGCAAGGTGGTTCGTAGTAACTAAACCCCGCTTACCGCCCCATTTTAAGCACTGGTTAGCATTCAAAAGTAAACGTGCTGCAATTGATGGGCTATGACGCACGACATCCTCTAATAATGAAATCCATTGATAAGCTGTAATGTCATCACTATTTTGGCTTCCAAATTTCGGCAGAACATAAATTTCGAATGAACGCTTAATATCATGATGACTAGCTTTGTTAGGAAAACAGAATTTTTCATACCATTCAGAAAATAGTTTTTCAAATGTATAGGCATTCTGAATGCTTGAAAGCTCTTTTAATCTTACTTGTTTAGGGTCATGGCCTTTTTCCAATAGAGCACGTAAACGATCCGACTCTAAACGGGCCTCTTTTAAAGTGATGTTTGGATATGAGCCAAGATCAAGTCGGTGTTGTTTCCCGTTATAGCGGTATCGTAATTGAAATATAACTTTGCCCTTGGGTGTGATTCTCACCCCCATGGCATCACGATCTGAAAATTCTTCTAGCTTATCTCTATCCCTTCCGAGCTGCGCTTTTAACCAAGATTCTGTAAGAGCCATAAATACCAACACTAAACTGAAGGAACAGTGAAAAACCCTCAAATATGTACTCATTTGTGTACATAATTTGCTTTGCTTATAGGTTCGCTTAGTGTCTGATTATGTCCGATAGTGACCGTGAAAAAAAGCCCAACATGTGGGCTTTACTTGATTTCTTGACTTATTGTGTCCGATAGCGACTTTTAGCTACTCCACTTCAATCATAAATATGAGCAATGATCGAGAAATTGCGTATATTTTTGATATCTACGGATTTTTTAGCTTGCGCCATGGGTTACCTTAACAAAATAGAACGCCCTATACTTTCAAAAAGTAGTGAGCCAAATGGTTTAATAAAATTGCCCGCGATTATAACAGAAGCTCGGTATGAAGACGAAAGAAATTTATGCCTAGACGTTTTATGCGGTATAGCATTAGGCCCAAATAGCTCAATATCAAAATAACGACAATCGGAATTGTAAGAAAGTTCGCCCCATTTCGACCACAGGTTGAATTTGATGAAATTCTAATTTCTGTAACAGTCGTTGTGATTTAAGGTTTTGCTGCATGACTTGTGCATCTACATGGCGAATTTTTCGATCAAACAACAACTCGGTTCGAATCAAATTTAACATCGCTGTAATCGCCTCAAGCATATAACCATTTCCCCAATAGTTCGGATGTAAGTCATAACCAATAATCGCACGATGATCACCCTCCTCCTCAACAATACGATTAACACCACAACCACCTATCATTTCGCCGGTCTTTAAACGTATCGCATAACGAAAGCCCGATGCTGAACAATAACGATGATGCATTCGATGAATCAGCGCTTCCGCCTGTTCAATCTCAGAGAAAGCATCTAAATCATAAAATTCGAGTACTTGAGCATTTGAAAACATATCGAGAACGAATGCAGTATCATCTAAATGTAGGCTATTTAAAATCAAACGTTCTGTTGCTAAAGTCTTCAATGGTTGCATCAAATACTCTCTCATCTGGTCGAAACTTAATGCTTTCTATTCAAAATAGGTCACACTAAAGTCCATTGGATTTAAACTGGTTGCAATTGGCTGATACGCTTGGGTAAAGCTTGGTGACATTCGCTTTGGTCGCCCTGAATCAATTTCTATACACGCCCATTTGGTATTGCCAACAAATAAAATACTCTGATCTTTAGGTCGATAGAAGGCGTACTGACGGAACGAGTAAAGTGCATTAATATCATCTAGCCATGTCCGCAAAATGACTTCTTCGCCTTCCAGTGCAGCCTTACGGTATTGAACATGATGTTCAACCGCGACCATAGCGTGTTTCAGTTCTAAATATTGTGCCAAACCTAAACCCAATGCTTCGATGTGCGCTGAAGCAACGTCTTGCATCCACTGGATGTACATCACATTGTTCACATGACCCAATACATCGATATGCTTGGGCTGGACTTGTATTTTTAAATCAAAAATCGTACTCATAATTTTGTATACTTCATCAAACAATGTGCCGCTAGCTACACTAGTCTAAACACGAAAGTATTTCAAAATAAAAACCACCCTAATCTAGAGTGGTTTTAGCAACATAACCTTCATGCCATCATTAAGGTAAACGTAATCCAAGGATTGCACGTTGACCTTGGCGAATAATCGTTACACGCGCAACACTATTTTTTGGTAAGGCAGAAACAGTTTTTGCAAACTGTTGGCTATTGGTAATCGCTGTACCATTCACCTGTACTATCACATCACCCGCAACCAGATTTGATAACGACGCAGTACCACCACGCTTCACATCTTGTATCAAGATACCACCACGCACATCTAAACGCGCTTGCTCAGCTGCCGTTAGATCACGGATACTCATGCCTAAACCACTGGTTGGGTTATTTTTCTCAGCATCAGCAGCAGTGTCATCTGGTGCAGTGCCCAATGTTGCTGAAATTGTACGTGTTTTATCATCACGTAGAATTTCCAGTTGAACAGTTTGGTTCGGCGCGATACGGTTGAGTGAATAAAGCAAATCGCTAGTACGCGAAATTGGCGCACCATTGGCTTTTAAAATCACATCACCAGATTTTAGACCTGCTTTTTCAGCTGGGGACTTTGGCGCAACCTGAGTAATCAACGAGCCTTCTGGCTTCGGTAACTTATAGGCTTCTGCCAAGTTACGATCAATATCCTGCATCATAATACCAAGATAAGAACGGGTGACTTTACCAGTTGTTTTCAATTGTTGTACGACATCCATCGCCACATCAATTGGGATCGAGAATGATAAGCCCATATAACCACCCGTACCACTAAAGATACGTGAGTTGACTCCCACTACTTCACCACGCTGGTTAAACAATGGACCACCTGAGTTACCTGGGTTTAAAGCCGCATCAGTTTGAATAAATGGAACCGAAGTTTCTCCACTCATATTTCTTGATTTTGCACTGACGATCCCTGCCGAAGCCGAATAATCAAAACCAAATGGCGAACCAATTGCGAGTACAGGTTCGCCAACTCGGAGTTGGTCTACATTACCAATTCTTAATTCTGGAAAATTATTGCCATTCACTTTAAGCAATGCAATATCGGTACGCTCATCACTTCCTACAAGTGTCGCATCCAATTCACGACGATCATTTAAGGTAATACTGATACGTGAAGCATCTGCAATTACATGACGGTTCGTGAGTAAGTAGCCATCTTTCCCGATAAAGAAGGCACTACCATATGCCGTTTTTTCTTGAGGTCCCTGCTGTTGAGGGATAATCACTTGGTTACCAAAAAAACGACGTAGAATTTCTGGGACTTGTTGCTGTAATAACTCTTCCTGAGTCATTTTCTTAACAACATTGACACTCACAACCGCAGGACTGACCTGCTCAACGAGATTTGAAAAATCTACTGGCGATGCAGCATTGACTTGAGATGCTGCTATCGTAAATACCGCAGCATACATTCCTTGTTGTAAATAGCGACTTTTCATGAAGCAAGAACCTACATACTGATAATTAAAATGAAATTTAGGTCTATATTTCTAGCACACACCCATCATTCTTTTCGTAAAAATATGTTTATATTTTCAATGCATACAACGATCTAGAATGATGAAATGTGAATAAACTATGGAGAAACACACCATAATTTACCCGATAGAAATGGTTTTATCCTGAACAGCTTAACGATAGATTAAAACAATGTACTGAAACGTAATCATTTTCTCATCCATATAGATTAAGCAAAAAATAATCGGCAAATAAATCTCATTCGCTAAAAATTCACTCAATTCTAGGCAGATTGGCCCTTGCCTTTTTGATAAAAAAGCGGTGTCATTAGCAAACGTTTAAAACTGAAGCAGATTGACATGCCTGATTTAAAAACAATTCACCATTTTGATGTGATTATTGTGGGCAGTGGCGGTGCAGGTTTAAGTCTTGCACTCTCTTTACCAAGTCATTACAACATTGCAATTTTAGCTAAGGCGGCGCTGACGGAAGCCAGTACCTTCTATGCGCAAGGCGGTGTTGCTGCAGTATTAGATGAAACAGATTCTATTCAACAACATATTAATGACACTATGATTGCAGGTGGTCATCTTTGTGAATTAGATGCCGTCAAACATACCGTCGAAGGTGGCAAACCTTCCGTTGATTTCCTGCTCAAACAAGGCGTGCAATTTACGCTAGATGATGACGAACAATTGCACCTTACCCGCGAAGGTGGTCATTCACAACGTCGTATCATTCACTCTGCCGATGCAACCGGCAAAGCCATTTCAACCACCTTGGTTGAACGTGCGAAAGAACGAGAAAATATTACGATTTTTGAAAATTATATTGCGATTGATCTGATTACCCTACACAAGCTTGGGCATCAAAACCAAGCCAATCGTTCAATTGGTCTTTATGCTTTAGATGAAGCTAATGAACAGGTGCATACTTTCCTCGCGCCATTTACTGCACTGGCTTGTGGCGGTGCAATGAAAGCGTATCTATATACTTCAAACCCTGATATTGCCACAGGTGATGGTATTGCCATGGCTTATCGTGCAGGTTGTCGCGTGGCGAATATGGAATTTAACCAATTCCATCCAACCTGTTTATATCATCCGAAAGCGCGTTCGTTCTTGATCACCGAAGCGATGCGTGGTGAAGGTGCTTATTTACGCTTACCAGATGGCGAACGTTTTATGCTGCGTTTTGATGAACGCGCTGAACTTGCTCCACGTGACATTGTGGCACGTACCATCGACCACGAAATCAAACGTTTAGGTATTCGTCATGTCTGGTTAGACATCACCCATAAATCACCCGAATTTATTACTGAACACTTCCCGACACTATATGCGCGCTTACTTGAACTCGGCATTGATATCACTAAAGATATGATCCCTGTTGTTCCAGCAGCACATTACACCTGCGGCGGCGTGGTGGTAGATGAACATAGCCAAACTGATTTAGACGGTTTATATGCCATTGGTGAGACCTCTTATACAGGTCTACACGGCGCTAATCGTATGGCGAGTAACTCACTACTTGAATGTTTCGTTTATGGCATGAGTGCAGCAGAAGATATCGAACAGAAATTTGATGCTGAGTTTCAATTCCCTGATGTTCCAACATGGGATGAAACGCAAGTTACAGATGCAGATGAAGATGTGGTAATCCTGCAAAACTGGGATGAGCTTCGTTCTACCATGTGGAACTATGTGGGTATTGTCCGTACCACCAAACGCTTACAACGTGCCTTGCACCGTATTGAAATGTTGAAACGTGAAATCACTGAGTATTATCAGGATTATCGTGTCAGTAAGAATCTAATTGAATTGCGTAATCTAGTTCTAGTTTCGGAAATGATTGTACGTTGTGCAATGGAACGTAAGGAATCACGTGGTTTACATTACACGCTAGATTATCCTGAACTTTCAAATGAGATTCGTAAAACAGTGTTAACACCACCTAATTTTAAAGTGGAACAGCCGTTGGTGAATGAGTGATACTTTCAAAGAAGACTCTTAGTTAATATTTACTATCGCGGTAAGCGACAGGGATGTCGCCCGTTGAGCTGCGGTATCAAGGATGTACCGTCAGCTCAACAAAGGATTTTTGTTACTTTTCATCCCTGAAAAGTAAGGCATAAGAAATAAAGCCAAAGCATCACACAAACTTTTTAGATGATGCAGATTGAGTATATAGCTGCTTTCATTTCAAATATTGCAGCGCCTCTTCAAACACAACATCTGCATTCTGTGTTGCATCCAAACGCTTCATCCGTTCAGGTTCTGCTTGCCATAAGGTCTCATAACCTGCACGCACCTTAGCAAAGAAACTTAATTTCTCCTGCTCAAAACGATCCAATGCACCACGCTCTCGCGCACGGGTCATGCCCAATTCAATTGGGGCATCCAGCCAAAAGGTGATATTCGGCATTTTCGCCACAAAGGTTTGATTTAACAGTTGCAACTTTTCCTGACTTAAACCACGTCCAGAACACTGATAAGCAAAGCTGGCATCGGTAAAACGATCACTCAACACAATCTTACCCGCCTCTAATGCAGGTAAAATCACTTGCTGTAAATGCTGTGCACGCGCTGCATAAATTAATAACAGCTCGGTATCATGACTCATTTGCTCTTCATGATTCACCGCCAATAATAAGGAGCGAATCTGTTCCGCCAATGGTGTTCCACCTGGTTCACGGGTCAACACCACTTCTTTACCTTGCTGTTCAAAGTACTGATGAATTTTACGAATCAGCGTAGTTTTTCCTACACCTTCCGTCCCTTCAAAACTAATAAACATTATTCGCCCTGCTTTTTCTTTGAACGTAGCACAGTTAAATATTCTTGCACTGCACGATTATGGTCTTCTAAAGACGCGGTAAATTTATGCCCACCATTGCCCGTGGCAACGAAGTAAATATTTTTGGCATCATCAGGATGCATCGCTGCTTCAATTGCTTTCTTACTTGGCAAAGCAATTGGCGTTGGTGGCAAACCATTAATGGTATAGGTGTTATAAGCCGTTGGCGTACGCAGGTCATTACGGGTGATATTGCCTTTATAGTTATCGCCCATACCATAAATCACCGTTGGATCTGTTTGTAAGCGCATACCCATTTTCAAACGACGGACAAATACACCTGAAACTTGTTCTAACTCGCTATCAAGGCTAGTTTCTTTCTCAATAATCGAAGCCATGATCAACGCTTCATACTTATCTTTATACGGTAAGTTCGGTGCTTTCTTGGCCCAAGCCTCATCCAGCGATTTCATTTGACGGCGATACAAATCGGTTAAGATTTTTTTATCGGTCTCGCCTTTGGCAAAGAAGTAAGTATCAGGCGCAAATAGGCCTTCTGGATGCGTATATGAGATATTTAATTGTTTTAATAATTCACTGTGCGGAAGATCAAGCAAAGTATTGGTGACATTTGGGTCTTTTCTTAAACTCTGAATCAATTGTGAAAAAGTGGTTCCTTCAATCACTAAAATACGGTTCATCTGTGCATTGTCTGCATCAGACAACATATCCATCACCTGACGAATACTCATGCCTTCTGTAATTTCATAAACGCCCGCTTTCATGGTGTCATGAATCATAAACTTCTGATACAGCTTTAAAACTATTGGAAAATTCACCTTATTTTCTTTGGCTAAACGATCAATAAAGCGTGAATAGGTATCACCAGAAGAAATCACCAAAAGCTGTTTTTTACTGTCTACAGGGTAATTTTTAAATAAACTCGACCATACAATGCCAAAGATCGCCAATACAAAAATAACAATGGCGATCAAAAAGGCTTTAAAAAAAGAAAATCTAGATTTCGGTTTCGCTTTGGGCTTTTTCTTACTTTTGCTGGAATTTGGCGGCTTTGGCATATTAATCAATCTGGCTAAGTTTTAAAGTTTCAAATAAATCAAGATAGGGTTGCTGCGCTAAGGCCTGATCATTAAATCGAACAACCGCTTTCATTGGATGTAACGCATTGCAAAAAAATAAACTTTGGATATGGCCAATCTCATTCATATCGATACACCGCTGCTCACATTCAATCTGATATTGCTGCATTCTCGACAAGATTTTGGCTCTCATCACACCGTGGACGCCATTATAACGAAGTTCAGGCGTAATCCATCGATCATTTATACGAATAAAACAATTACTGCTTACCCCTTCAACAATATAACCTTGTACATCACTAACAAGGGCTTCTAACCAACCACGCTGATCAGCTTCTTGCTTGAGTAAGACCTGTTCTAATCTATTCAGCGTTTTTAAACCCACTAAATGCGGCATATTCAAACCCAAAGCATGATTTAACATGCCACTTTCAATCCACTCAGGCTGAAAAGCCTGTGTCACTCTTGGGTAATACCAGACATACACATCAGCCGCATGTAATGGCAAACTATAGCCACGATCGCCTTCACCACGGCTAATCACGACTTTTAATGTGCCATTGAGATTTGAATATTGCTGCTGTAATTGTACAAGAGACTTTTCTATACAAGATAAATTTGCATCCAGCTGTAAGGACTGACATGCCAATTTTAAACGTGCAAAGTGTAGTTCTTTTAGTTCAAAAATTCCGTGAAAAATACGTGCTGTGGTAAAGCAGCCATCGCCATAATGAAAAGCTCGGTCTAATAAAGGGATGGAATCAATTAATTGTCCATTTTTATAACACTGCATAATCTAGATACCTTTCCACTTTATAAGCCAGCATCACCAAAACCAATAAGCTATTGATTTTAAATAAGTATAACAATTAAAATCTAAAATTAAAAATCACTTATATATCAATAATTCAGCAAAGCTTATCTGTTTTATCTATTTCTATTTTTTTCATAACAAATTCGATTTTAATTATTTTTTTTGCAAAAAAACTGGCGTTATGCTGCGTACATATTCCAAACAGTGATTTAGATTTTAAGGGGTTTTCCATGCGTTTTTCTCAAGTTAAAGTCGGCGTCATTGCCGCATTACTCTCAGTTTCTTCATTCGCGGCACAAGAATTCTTAAACGTTTCTTATGACCCAACGCGTGAGCTGTATACAGATTTCAATAAACAATTCGGTACGTTCTGGAAACAGCGTACAGGTCAGGACATCGACTTTAAACAATCACACGGCGGTTCAGGTAAACAAGCCCGTGCCGTGATTGATGGCTTAAATGCCGATGTAGTCACACTTGCACTTGCAGCAGATATCGATGAAATCGCTGAAAATGCAAAACTTCTTCCAGCAGACTGGCAAAAGAAATTACCGAACAACTCTACGCCATATACCTCAACAATTGTATTCCTTGTTCGTAAAGGCAATCCAAAACAAATCAAAGATTGGGGTGATCTGGTTAAGCCAGGTGTAGAAATTATTACACCAAATCCAAAAACATCGGGTGGTGCACGTTGGAACTACTTAGGTGCCTGGGCTTGGGCGAAACATCAAAAAGGTGGTAACGACGCTAAAGCTCAAGAATTTGTTCGTCAAATTTATAAACAAACCAAAGTACTAGATTCAGGTGCACGTGGTGCAACCACAACATTTGCTGAACGCGGTATCGGTGATGTATTGCTGGCTTGGGAAAATGAAGCCTACCTTGCAGTCCGTGAACAACCGGGCAAATTCGAAATCGTTACCCCTTCTCTATCGATTCTCGCTGAACCACCAGTGGCTGTTGTAGAAAAGAATGCTGAGAAAAAAGGCAACTTGCAAATCGCTCGTGGTTACTTGAACTACCTGTATTCACCAGCAGGACAAGAGATTGCTGCACGTAACTTCTACCGTCCACGTAATGCCGCGGTATTAAAGAAATACAGCAACGTGTTTAAACCACTTAAATTGGTAACGATTGATCAAGAATTTGGTGGCTGGACCAAAGTACAAAAAACACACTTTGATAACGGCGGTATCTTTGACCAAATCGTCAAGATCAACAGCACAGGCAAATAAAAATCTCCCTTGCGCTGCAATAAACGCAGCTCACCTCTTTTGAAAGAGGGGAATTACACAGATTTTAGTTTAGTTACTAAATTCGTGTTACTCCTCCCTTTCTTAAAGGGAGGTTGGGAGGGATTCTAAGGGGTTAAGGAGAATAGACATGATTCATACCGTAATTGTTCCAGGTGTAGGTGGTAGCGAAGCGCAGCATTGGCAGTCTTGGTTACAACAGCAACTCGTGTCTAGCTCTCGCGTTCAACAGAAACATTGGGATCGTCCTGTGTTAAGCGAATGGGTTGCTCAATTTGTTAAAACTGTTGTTGCAGCTCCAGCGCCTGTTCAAATCGTTGCACATAGCTTTGGCTGCTTAACCAGTGTTGCTGCGCTGGCTGAACACCCAGAACTCAGAGCAAAAGTTAAAAATCTGATTTTGGTTGCACCCGCGAATCCAGCACGTTTTGGTGAAGCAGGCTTCGCTCGTCATAGCTTGACTGACTATAAACAGTATTTTCAGCAACTGAAAATTGACGTGCCGACCACGTTATTGATCAGTGAAAATGATCCGTGGTTGGGTTATGTCGATGCACTACAACTTGCTCAAGCATGGAAATTAACACCAATCAATTTAGGTCCAGTTGGTCATATCAATGTTGCTTCTGGATTTGGTCCTTTCCCTGAGATCCTGAACTACCTGCTACCTGAAAAAAAGATGCAGCCTATCGTCCGAATGAGTCAGGCAAATTTTAATTTGAAATTTGCCTAACCCCAGCTTTCCGTAATTTTAGTATTCGCATTATTTATTTGCTTGTTTTAGCAAACATTTCTCTTTGAGGAAATATCATGTCGCAGCGTTCCCGAGTGCTGCCTGGGTTTGGTCTCTCATTAGGCTTCACCCTCGCTTACGTGTCTTTGATTGTGCTTATTCCTTTATCTGCTGTCTTTATCAAATCTTTAGGGATTGGATGGGATGGCTTATGGGAAATCTTAACCTCAGAACGAATTTTAAAATCCTTACAGCTTAGCTTTAGTGCCGCACTGATTGCCGCTTTGGTTAACGTTATTTTTGGTTTGTTATTGGCTTGGTGTCTTGTGCGTTATAACTTCCCAGGCAAACGCATTGTCGATGCTTTGGTGGACTTGCCGTTTGCCCTACCGACTGCTGTTGCAGGTATTGCCTTAACCTCTTTATATGCCCCAACAGGCTGGATTGGACAATACCTTTCTCCACTCGGGATTGAAGTGGCTTATACCCCGATTGGGATCACACTTGCTTTAATCTTTATTGGTCTACCCTTCGTGGTTCGTACCGTACAACCTGTACTCAGTGATATTGAAACCGAATTGGAAGAGGCAGCTTCAGCACTAGGTGCCAATCGCTGGCAGACCATTACCAAAATCATTTTGCCGATTTTATTCCCCGCTTTGCTAACAGGTTTTGCCTTAGCATTTGCACGTGGCGTTGGTGAATATGGCTCTGTTATTTTCATTGCAGGCAACCAACCATATAAAACAGAAATTGCACCATTGATGATCATCTCTCGCTTAGAGGAATACGATTACGCAGGTGCAACGACCATTGCTGTGGTTATGCTCATCCTCTCTTTCGGCATCTTATTTTTAATTAACTTGGTGCAAGCATGGGCTAGCCGTCGCACAGGGAGAGTTGCACAATGAGCTTAAATACCAATAGCAACGCTTTAGCAATCAAATTACAAACCCGAGATGCAACCCGAGAACCAACTTGGGTTCGCTATACCTTGATTGGTGTTGCCTTAATCTTTTTTTTAAGTTGCCTACTACTTCCCCTGATCTTGGTATTTGTTGAGGCATTTAAGCAAGGTCTGAATGTTTATATTAACGCCTTAACCGATTCGGACACATTATCTGCAGTAAAGTTAACCTTACTTACAGCCGCGATTGCTGTACCCATTAATGTGGTGTTTGGTGTCGCAGCAGCATGGGCCGTTGCGAAATTCCATTTCCGCGGTAAAGCCATTCTTACCACGATTATAGATATACCATTTTCGGTCTCTCCTGTGATTGCAGGCTTGATGTTAGTCTTGATTTTTGGCGCGCAAGGCTGGATGGGTGGCTGGTTAATGGATAACGATATCAAAATTCTTTATGCCGTACCTGCGATTGTACTCGCCACCATTTTCATTACTGTTCCGTTTGTAGCCCGTGAAGTCATTCCATTAATGGAAGCACAAGGCACAGAGGAAGAAGAAGCCGCAATTGTACTTGGTGCTTCAGGCTGGCAAACCTTCTGGAGAGTCACTTTACCCAATATCAAATGGGGTCTGATTTACGGCGTGATTTTGTGTAATGCCCGCGCAATGGGTGAGTTTGGTGCAGTATCCGTGGTTTCTGGTCATATTCGTGGTCAAACCAATACCTTACCGCTACACGTCGAGATTCTTTATAACGAATATACCTTTAGTGCTGCATTTGCTGTGTCATCGTTACTGGCATTTTTAGCGATTCTCACTTTGATCTTGAAAACGTGGCTCGAAGTCCGCCAAGAACAAGCAAATAAACATCAGCCCAATCACTAAGGAATAAACACATGAGTATTCAAGTTAAAAATATTGAAAAACACTTTGGTGCATTCCATGCGCTAAAAAATATCTCTTTAGATTTTCCTGAAGGTGAATTGGTTGCCCTACTTGGTCCTTCAGGCTGCGGTAAAACAACATTATTACGCATCATTGCAGGATTGGAATCTGCAGATGGTGGTCAGGTTTTACTTGAAGGTGAAGATGCAACAGACATCCACGTGCGTGAACGTCAGGTTGGTTTTGTTTTCCAACATTATGCCCTATTCCGCCACATGACTGTTTTTGACAATATTGCCTTTGGTTTACGCGTTCGCCCACGTGCAACACGCCCTTCGGAAGCTGACATCAAAAAACGTGTGACACGCTTACTTGATCTGGTGCAACTTGGTTTCTTGGCAGATCGTTACCCTGCTCAGCTTTCTGGTGGTCAACGCCAACGTATTGCTTTAGCCCGTGCACTAGCAGTTGAACCACGTGTTTTGTTACTTGATGAACCATTTGGTGCACTTGATGCCAAAGTACGTAAAGAATTACGCCGTTGGTTACGTACCTTACATGATGAGCTGCATATTACTTCGATCTTCGTGACTCACGATCAAGAAGAAGCTTTAGAAGTGGCTGACCAGATCATCGTGATGAACAAAGGTGACGTTGAACAGATTGGTTCACCACGTGAAGTGTATGAAAAACCTGCTACCCCATTTGTTTTTGATTTCCTTGGTCAAGCAAATCGTTTTGAAGGTGAGCATACTGGCGGTATTATCCGTATCGGCGATGACCGTATTCAGCTACCGACTCTATTAGATGCGCCACAAGGGAAAGTCATTGCATTTGCACGACCAAATGAATTACATATTCATACCCAACCTCAAGCCAATACCCTTGAGGCAACGTTCTTACGTGAAGTGTGGATTGCAGGTAGAGTTGTGGCGGAATTACAAGATCGTAGTGGACGTACTATCGAAATTTTATTAAGTGTAGAAGAAGCGAACTTACATCAATTCAAACCAAATCAAACCGTTTGGATCAGTGCAGCTCAACTTCATTTATTCGCAGATCAAACAACGCAAGTTGCTTAAAATAATATTGATGGGGTAAAACACGCCCCATCCTCTTATGAGGAAAAACTTTTATGAACTTCCAACAACTCAGAATTATTCGAGAAACTGTTCGCCAAAACTTTAATTTAACTGAAGCATCTGCGGCACTTTATACCTCCCAATCTGGTGTCAGTAAACACATTAAAGATTTAGAAGATGAATTAGGTGTACAACTTTTTGTACGTAAAGGTAAACGCTTATTAGGCCTCACCGAACCAGGACAATCCTTATTAAGCATTGTAGAGCGCATGTTGGTCGATGCTGACAATATTAAACGTCTAGCCGATGATTTTAATAAAGTGGATGAAGGCACACTGACCATTGCAACCACGCATACTCAGGCACGTTATGTGCTGCCACCGATTGTGAATCAGTTTAAAAAATTATTTCCAAAAGTCCATTTGGTTTTACAACAGGCCAGCCCAGTTGAAATTGCAGAAATGCTGCTACAAGGTGAAGCAGATATTGGTATTGCAACCGAATCATTAACAACAGAAGATAATTTGGCCAGCGTACCTTATTATGAATGGCACCATAGTATCATCACCCCAAAAGACCACCCTCTAGCGAAACTAGATAAAATCAGCTTGGACGTCTTAGCCGAATATCCGTTGATTACCTATCATGGCGGTTTTACAGGCCGTTCTAAAATTGACAAAGCCTTTGAAGATGCACAATTGCATGCCGACATTGTAATGTCAGCCCTCGATGCCGATGTCATCAAAACCTATGTCGAACTGAATATGGGGGTCGGGATTGTCAACGATGTCGCTTATGATGCGGAGCGTGATTATCGTTTACAACAAATTAAAACAGATATATTTGGTGTTAATACCACTTGGATTGCGGTACGAAAAGGACATCTGCTCCGTGGCTATGGTTATGAATTTATTTCGCTCTGCTCACCAGAAACAGATATTAAAGCACTGAAAAAAGTAGCTTATCCAGAAGAATAAATTATCCAAAAAAACAAAAGGCTCATATGAGCCTTTTGTTTTGCTTATTAAAACGCATAAAAAAACGAGCATTGAGCTCGTTTTTTTATGCTGAATGCATGGATTAGAACTTGAAGCTCACACCCACTTTTGCAACTGGCATCCACTCATATCTGCTCTTATTCGCGATTTTATCAGCATCACGATCAGCCGCAGCTTGACCTGACTCGGTACCACCTACTTTAATTAAACCTTCAGACTTTAAATCAACTTCAGGATTACCAGTATAGTACGCACCGACTTCACCAAATACACCAAAGTTTTTATAAACAGGACTATTTAAACCTAAGCCTACGTATGGAGCAATTTGGTTATCATAATTTAAATGGCCTTTAACCGAACCCTTTCCGCCAGGAGCGTAGTAGTTTGAACCATCAATTTTGATTGTATCGTTTGTATTAGAAACAGATTTTTTCAAATCATAACTATTATCAAGATAACCAACACCTGCCGCTACATAAAGTGCACGAGCAAATGCATTTTGGTTAGTACCCCATGGATAAATTTCAGCATTTAAATATGCTGTTTTATTGTCCATGTCCATATCATATTTCGTGCCATCAATTTTCAAACTGTCTGACCAAGAAATATCGCCACCATTATAACCAAGGCTTAAGCTCACGTATGGGTTGACTTTATATGAAATTGCACCACCGTAGCCTGTAGTACCTACCTCAGCACGAACAGAAACTGGATCTAAGTATGAAGGGAATGCATAAACTGATTCCTTCACCACTTGTTTATCCGCTGCAAATGCAGTACCTGCAATCGCTGTTAATGCACCTGCTGCTAACATAACACGCAAAGCTTTCATTGAAGTCTCCTCACAAAACGCTTTTATTTAAATAAATATATAATTGTTGCTTGTGGAATAAGCATAAAAGAATGATCGCTAACTTTTTATACAGAAACTGATTACTTTTTGTTATTTTTTGATACAAATTCGAATGAATTATGTATTTCTAAATTATAGATAAAAAACAATGGTCTCCATTTTTATTACAGTTTTGTTGCTTAAATTTAAAACAATATATTGTAACTACTTTTTTCAAAGATTCTGAGGGTCTGCTGCCACTTTATCTATGGTTGCGACATGAGCCGTATACGGCGCAAGATTTTTTAGGCGATACAAGGCATGGCTTGTGAAGTTTAGGCTTTCTAAATGAACAAGACATAACGATGTAGCGACAAAAAAACTTCTTGTCCCAAAGGGTTATAGCTAAAATTTCCTCATACTTCGTTATGAAACTTGGCAAGGGAATAGCCATTCCCTGCGTTTCATGCCTCGTCTGATAAAATTTTAGCTTATAACGCAACCTATTTATAAAATGGCAACAGACCCTACAAAATTAGTGTAAAATCTTCAAAATTTTTTTGGAAGAACGAAGATCATGTCTCAGCTTTCTACAATCATTGAGCAAGCATTTGAAGACCGTGCCAACTATAGCGCAACGGACTGCCCAACAGAAATCCGTCAAGCTGTAGAAGAAGCATTGACTGCTTTAGACAACGGTACACTTCGTGTAGCGGAAAAAATCGATGGTGAGTGGGTTGTTCACCAATGGTTAAAAAAAGCAGTTTTACTGTCATTCAAACTCAATGACAACAAGCCAATTGAAGCTTGTGATCTTCGTTTCTATGACAAAGTAGATACTAAATACGCAGGTTGGACTGAAGAACAGTTCAAAGCTGCGGGTGTACGTGTTGTACCGCCTGCTGTTGCTCGCCGTGGTAGTTTCCAAGCGAAAAATGTGATTTTGATGCCTTCATATGTCAACATCGGTGCTTATGTAGATGAAGGTACGATGGTTGATACATGGGCTACTGTAGGTTCATGTGCGCAAATCGGTAAAAATGTTCACTTATCTGGTGGCGTTGGTATCGGTGGTGTTTTAGAACCATTACAAGCAAACCCAACCATTATTGAAGACAACTGCTTCATCGGTGCACGTTCTGAAATCGTTGAAGGCGTGATTGTTGAAGAAGGTTCTGTCATCTCAATGGGCGTTTTCATTGGTCAATCAACCAAGATCTTCGATCGTGAGACTGGTGAAGTTCATTATGGCCGCGTACCAGCAGGTTCTGTGGTTGTTGCGGGAAGCCTTCCATCTAAATGCGGTACTTACAGCCTTTACGCTGCAATCATCGTGAAAAAAGTAGATGCGAAAACTCGCGCTAAAACCAGCTTGAACGATTTATTACGCGAAGACTAATTTGTAATATTTATTGCGGAACTTGATCGTTCCCCATCTCTACGATCAGTCATGGTCGTAGAGATTTTGTTTTTTATGTAGCATGCTGCTTGTGTAGCAACTGTTTGTGGTAACTGTTTATGGCTTCCTTACGTTCTTCTGCAATTCCTGTCTCCGATCCTGCGGCGGGTTTACGCATCACGGAGATCTTTTACTCTTTGCAAGGCGAAGCGAATACCTTTGGTCTACCGACCGTTTTTATTCGTTTAACAGGTTGCCCTTTACGCTGTAGTTATTGTGATACGACCTACTCCTTTGAAGGTGGTGAGCGTTTATCGCTTGAACAGATTATCGAAACTGCAAGCCAACATAAAACACCCTATATTTGCGTCACAGGAGGCGAGCCACTTGCTCAGCCGAATTGCCTGATTTTATTACAGCGCCTATGTGACCTCGGTTTTGAAGTATCTCTAGAAACCAGTGGTGCCTTAGATGTGTCTAAAGTTGATCCACGTGTTTCCAAAGTACTGGATTTAAAAACACCGACCTCTAAAGAAGATCATCGGAACCTATACAGCAATCTTGACTATTTAACGCCACATGATCAGATTAAATTTGTGATCTGTAATCGTGCGGACTATGAGTGGTCGAAACAACAACTTGAACAATTCCAGTTGCAAGATAAAGTGAGTACAGTATGGTTCTCGCCTGCTTTTGCAGTTGAAAAAGGTGCTGTTGCCCTGCCTGCTTTGGCGCGTGACTTAGCCCAATGGATTTTAGAAGACCATCTCCCTGTTCGTTTCCAATTACAGTTGCATAAGCTGTTATGGAATGATGAATCTGGTCGTTAAAATACTCACCATATCCGTTCTGCAAAATAGATCGGCTTTTCTCAAATTTATTTTTAGGTTGAATCATGGAAAATAATATGCGTTCTCGTGCCATCGTATTATTGTCTGGCGGCTTAGACTCAACAACGTGTCTTGCTTGGGCACAGGCAAATTATGAATGTATCGCCCTAAGCTTTATGTATGGTCAACGTTCGACGACTGAACTTGATGCAGCAAAAGCACTTGCACAACGTGCAGGCGTAGAACACCGTGTCATTAATATTGATTTGGGTAATTTAGGTGGCTCTGCGCTTACAGATCATAACATTGAAGTCCCAGAACAATTACAAGAAGGCATTCCTGTAACTTATGTTCCAGCACGTAACACTATTTTCTTATCTTATGCACTTGCTGCAGCCGAGGTTTTTGACGCTGCTGCCATCGTCATTGGGATCAATGCTGTTGATTATTCAGGGTATCCAGACTGTCGTCCTGAATTTATTGATGCTTTTGCCAATTTGGCTCGTCTGGCGACAAAAGCTGGTGTGGAAGGAAAACCCCTTAAAATTGAAACACCTTTGTTACATTTATCCAAAGCGAATATTATACGCTTAGGCATCGAACATGGCGTAGACTATAGTCAAACGGTATCCTGCTATCAGGCAGATGCTCAAGGACGTGCATGTGGCAAATGCGACAGCTGTCGTTTACGTCAACAAGGTTTTATCGAAGCAGGTATTGCGGATCCAACGCGTTACGCTGAATAACCGATATAGGGTAAAAATTAGGTACATTATATGAAGTTTTCTAAATCAAATCTTATTCTTTCTACAATGATGTCAGCTGCAGCATTATTTGCAACGGCAACTCACGCAGCTGATAATCCATTACAAACTGCGTATAAAAGTACCAATGTAAAAGCAGCGTTGGTCAATGTATGTAAAGACCAAACTGCGAAAGGCGGCAAATTAACAGCAGCAGAAGTAACTAAATTCTGTGGTTGTCAAATTGACGCGCAAGGTAAAGTAACTGAAGCACAAAAATGGGAAATCCAAAGCGCAATCAATGCGAAGAAAAGCCCAAGTACTTTAGGTTTTGTACAACAGCAAAATAAAGATTTACAAGCTTGCTTAGGTGCACCGCTTGTGAGCAAGTTAGAAAAGCTCACTGAAGAAGCAATGAAAGCTGCCCAGCAACAGCAGCAACAAGCGCCGAAAAAATAAGCTTGTCTTGCTCAGAACAAAGCCTGCATTTATGCGGGCTTTTTTATTAGGCTTTGTTAAAATCCCTCCTATCGTGAATAAGTTGAACAACACCATGCAAGACCAATGGAAAACCAATGCTGATCAAAGGCAGTCTATCGTCTCTTTTAGTGGTGGCAAAGACAGTTCCCTCGCCCTATATCACGCCATGCAAACAGGCACAGTGATCGGGTTAATTATGATGTTAGAAGAACAAGGGCAACGCTCTCGTTCACATGCAATGCCACTGGATATTATTCGCGCACAAGCAGAGGCCATTGGTTTGCCAGTGTATATGGCATCTTCCAGTTGGGCGGATTATGAAAGTAAATTTATTGCCCTACTCGATCAAGCCAAACAACACGGTGCCGAAGTATTGGTAACCGGTGATCTAGATATGCCTCAACATGGCTGTTGGCATGATCGTGTTACCCAACAAGTAGGGTTGCAATTGGGTATGCCGCTGTGGTTACGCCCACATAAAGAAGTGGTTGAAGAATTTATCAATCTGGGTTTTCGCAGTATTCTCGTAACGGTTAATCTTAAACTCGGCATGAAAGTCGAAGATTTAGGCAAAACGCTCACGCTGGAATACATCCAAGAATTAGAAAATCGTGGCATTGATCCATGTGGTGAAGGCGGTGAATTCCACACCACCGTGATTGATGGGCCAATTTTTAACAAAGCTATTCCTGTACGCCAAGGCGATATTGTTTATCATGAGGAATATGCTTTTTTGCCACTTGAGCTTGAACAACATTAATTTTATCGAAGGATGAACAATGTCTGAGAATATTCAATTACCGAATCACACCTTCCCAACCACACAGGGTGAAGTGAATCTTGCAGAGCTGAGTAGTGAATGGCTGGTACTTTATTTCTATCCAAAGGATTCAACCCCTGGTTGTACCACTCAAGCCGTTGGCTTTTCTTGCTTAAAAGACCAATTTGAAGCGTTAAACTGTCAAATTATTGGTGTCTCACGCGACTCAGTGAAAGCACATCAGAACTTCACAGAGAAACAAGCACTCACGATTGATTTAATCAGTGATAAAGAAGAAGTGTTATGTAAACATTTCGATGTGATCAAAGAGAAAAATATGTATGGCAAACAAGTAATGGGCATCGAACGCTCAACTTTTATTTTCCATAACCAGAAATTGGTCAAAAGCTATCGTAAGGTCAAGGCTGCTGGACATGCAGAACAAGTGCTTGAAGACTTAAAAGCGTTACAATCAGCATAATCATGTTAAGTAACAAAAAAGCGAGTTAAAGACTCGCTTTTTTTATTCAAGCAAATTGCCCTCAGCTTTGCGATTGACGTATGATAAATAGATTAAAAGAATTAAATTAAAGACATTTAAAATGACTCAGCCCAATGCTTTTTTGCCCCTATCCTTGTTATTTTTTCTAGCGGCATGTAACTCCAATGCACCTACGACTTCTCAAGATTCTGCCCCCTTAGTCGCACAAATTCAAAAACCACCGATTGAAATACGCTGCCAAGACCTACAAAACCCGGCCTATCAACAAGTGCTTCTTGATGCAATTAATGAAATTCGGCAACATCCACATCAATGTGGTGGACAGTATTTTCCCGCAGTTGCACCACTTAGATGGAACAATCAGTTATATCAAAGTGCATTGGCGCATGCCGAAGATATGGCGCAGTACAGTGTGCTTGGACATGTCAGTAGCACAGGGCAAGATTTTAGAACCCGTCTAAAACAAACACAATTTAAAGGTCGAGGCGGCGGTGAAAACGTAGCACGTGGACAAAAAAATTTAAATGATGTGATGGCTACATGGCTTGCCAGCCCTGTGCATTGTCATAATTTAATGCATCCAAAATTTACAGATTATGCGCTAGCCTGTACAGTCGACGCATCAGCCAAGCAAAAGAGTTATTGGACTCAACAGTTTGGTGTTCGCTAAGAGGAAGAACCATGCAATCTGGATTAATTACCCCGATTTTTCGTATTTTTGATATTGAACTTGCTCAAGCATTTTATCTTGAGTATCTCGGCTTCCAATTGGACTGGCAACATACGTTTGGGGATAACTTCCCTATTTATCTACAGATTTCCAAAGGCGATTGCATTATCCACTTATCGGAACATTTTGGTGATACTAGCCCGCATAGCGCCATTCGTATTTATTGGGAAAATCTCAGTTTGCTGCATGCAGAATTAGATGCAAAAGACTATAAATTTGCTAAACCTCAAGTAGAGAAAACCGACTGGGAAACATTGGAACTGAGTATCACCGATCCATTTTCAAATCGAATTATCTTTTGGGAAGATGCTTAAGCAATATAAACTCAAGCAGCTTTCCGTTTAGACTTAAAGGATTTATAGCTATAGAATTTCATATTGAAAAACTTTGCTTATAATTTTCCATTGTTGATGTTCATATATCAATGTTAATGCGTCATAAAAATATTTTGGCTGAATTGCACATTCAACATGCACAATTGCCAATCGCTCATGAATCAGGTTGATGGAAACCACTTTATCTTGTCTTAGCGCATTTTGAGAAGCGGGTGAAATACGCTTCTCCACAATAGAAAAATAGCTTGCCATATCCAGTTTTAACAAAGGATGATCCGTTGCATTGATATAAATGGCATCAGGGTGAAATACTTGTTGCAAACGGTTCACATCACAAAAATATAAAGCATCAAAATATTGATGCAGTTGCGAATGGATCGCTGAAATTACATCGTTAACCATAATTACCCCGTCGCCTCATCATTATGGACGAGTTGCTTTCGTCGCAGCATTGATACTGTCTCTCCCGCCACTCCCCAATTATCTGTATTCACCTCATCAATCACCACAAATGTGGTTGCAGGGTCCTTATCCAGTACCCGAACTACAAGCTCTGTCGCCTCCTTAATCAATTGCTGCTTTTGCTGTACTGAAACATTCTCTTTGGTAATTTGAATCAAAATATAAGGCATGATTTTTCTCTTCTAGAATAATTTTATTGAGATCAATACGCTAAGCGGCTTCGACTGCAATCGCATTTTTGACGGTCTCACGATTGGCAACTCGCTGCATAAATTTGGTCAAATGTATGCAATCTGTTAGATCCAATTCAATGAATGCTGCCCAGCGTGTCACCACAAACAGATAAATATCCGCAATCGTAAAATCCGGTCCAGTTAAGTAATGCTGCTCAGCTAATTGCTGATCTATCCATCTATAATGCTTATTTAATATTGAGCTAAATACTGCTTTACGCTGATCAGCATAGCTGTCATGAAAAAAAGGCGTATATGCCTTATGAATTTCTGAGGCAATAAAATTCATCCACGCCAGTACCTGATAACGTTGAGGTGTATTGATTTCTGGTAATAGATCTTTTCGCCCAGCCTGATCCACTAAAAACTGGCTAATCACACTGCCTTCAGATAAAAATGATTCATCATTCAACTGGAGTAAAGGAACTTGCCCTTTGGAATTAAGCTGATAAAAATCGTCGCCTAATACAGTCAAATGCTGCTGTAAATCGACTTTGATCAATTCAAATGGAATTCCAAGCTCTCTTAAAACAATATGCGGGGCTAAAGAACAAGCGTTTGGTGAATAAAATAGTTTCATACAATCACTCCATCACAAGGGATGAAGCTATCTTATTATTTACATTTATGTGCTTAAATAGCGTACAACTCAAATCATTTTTTACATGGTGTAATGAATGTCACAGCAACTTAGACGAATGATGTTTAGCAGCGTCGAACTGTTTTGTTTAGTTGCTGAATACGAAAGCTTTTCTAAAGCTGCATTACATGCAGGTGTTAGTCCTGCCGCTGTGAGTCGTTCAATCGCACGCCTTGAAAAGCATTTAACCCTTCCATTGTTTATCCGAACGACACGCCAAGTCCGTTTAACCCCACAAGGAAAAATCTATTTTGATGAATGCAAACAAGCATTAAATCAAATTCTTGAAGCAGAACAACAATTAAAGAATCAAAATCAGCAACCAACAGGTCTCATCAGACTCAGCGTTCCCACACCTTATGGGCATTATCGAATATTGCCTTTACTGGCAAAATTCTCACAACAATATCCAAAGATTGAAATTGATGTACAACTCACCAATAAAAATGTGGACTTTATAGCAGAAGGGTATGATTTAGCGATTCGTGGCCGGCAATTCGCTGATTCGAATCTGATTGCACGTCAACTTGAACAAGCTGAGTTGATCGTAGTTGCATCACCAGAATATCTAAAGCAATTTGGTACCCCACAATACCTTGAGGATTTACAGCATCATCAATGCATTCAATTTGTATTACCTAGCACAGGAAAAAATGTTCCTTGGCTATTCAATCTAAATCGCCAAATTGTAGAATATGTAACGACTGCAAAAATACGTTGTTTGGATGATATCTTAGGCACAGTTACCCTGGCCAAGCACGGTGCAGGTTTATTACAGACCTATCGTTTTATTGTTGAAAAAGAAATCGAAAATCATACGCTTGTTGAAGTATTAACTGAATTTTCTGGTGCATCCCGCCCTTTTTCTTTGGTTTATCCATCGAAAAAACACGAATCTTTTCATCTCCGTGTTTTGATTGATTTCCTGGTCAACGAGTTAACAAACGCCAATTAAATTATTCAATATTACTGCGATCATCCATTAAATATTTTTTCTGTAATTCAGCATAGATCGCTGATTTTTGAAACTCACTCAGAAACTGTATTGTCCCCTCAGGGAAAAACTCAGCTTGAATCTCCCCCCGATAATAAGCTTCACGCATTGGCGTTGCTGAAATTGAATCTTTCAAACTATCCAGTTCCACCATCTGCCACTCAGGGAATAAACGTAAATAATACGAAGATTCATCCTTGAAATGACCGATTAAGCCCACTTTCGCATTGGGTTCAATGACGGCATTGACTAAATCTTTAACTTGTTTAACCCATTTTTCATCATTATAGACATCCACGACATGCACAAAATGAATCCGCTTTTGATCTTGTTCAGAAAAGTTCGACAAAATCATCTGTTCACGTTCAGTGGCTAAAAAAGGATTTTTGATATTCCGTTCAGATTGAGCCGAACCCAGAGCCAATATCACGTTCTGACTTTGCTGTAACGCAATTTCAATGGTTTGCATATGCGCCAAATGAAAAGGCTGAAAACGTCCAATAAAAACAAGATAGTCAAATGTGTACATAGGCGTAATTTCACTTTTTGTGAACTCATCAGTTGTGTCATTCAGATAAATATGCGACATAATGAGGGCACTTAAAAATCAATCTGGATTAAAGCAAGGATAGTACGATGACACTTAGCTGTATTCAACAACCTCATCAACATTTGCAAGCAAATTTAGAAGATGGCGTACTCACCTTAGCCATTAACCGTTCAGAAGCAAAAAATGCACTCTATGGCGAACTTTATCTTTGGATCGCAAAAGCTTTGGATGAAGCAGATGCAGATAAAGACGTTCGTGTGGTGATCTTCCGTGGTGCAGAACAAGACTTTACTGCGGGTAATGACATGAAAGACTTTATGGGCTTTATCCAAAAGCCACATGAAGGTAAAGCTGGCGATCAACCTCCATTTGTATTGTTAAAAGCTGCTGCACGTTTGTCTAAGCCATTGATCATTGCGGTCAAAGGTGTAGCAATTGGTATTGGTGTAACGCTGCTATTACATGCTGACCTTGTTTTCGCAGATAAAAGCGCCCTGTTCCAAATTCCATTTGTCAGCCTTGGCCTGTCTCCTGAAGGTGCTGCAAGTCGTTTATTAGTCAAACAAGCGGGCTATCAAAAAGCTGCTGAATTGCTATTTACTGCGAAGAAGTTTGATGCAGCAACTGCGGTGAAAGCCAATCTGGTGAACGACGTGGTTGAAGATGTTTATGCAACTGCACAACAAACAGCTCAACATTTAGCTGCGTTGCCATTGGCTTCAATCAAACAAAGTAAAGCGTTGATGAAACAAGACTTGGCTGAAATCATTCAATGTGTGGATGATGAGGCAGAAATTTTTATGCAACGTGTGCGCTCTCCTGAAATGATGGAAGCAGTACAAGCCTTTATGCAAAAGCGTAAACCTGATTTTTCTCAGTTTAATTAATGCAATAGTCGTTGATTAAACCAAGCCACTGAGTTGCTACTTAGTGGCTTTTTTATTTTTGTCATTCATCTAGATATTCAACATCGGACAGACTAAGCTCAAGCTAGATTAAAATTAGATTGCAAAGAATTTATGAAAGTTGTGATTGCCCCTGATTCATTTAAGGACAGCCTATCTACACATGGTATTGCTCAGGCAATTGCTTTAGGTTGGCAACAGGTCTTTCCTGAAGCAGAAATCATTCAATGCCCTATGGCAGATGGTGGTGAAGGCTCTATCGAGGCTGTATTGGAAGTTTGTTCTGGGCAATGGCGTGAGCAAATGGTACAAGGCCCTCTTGGTGAACCTGTACTGGCAAAATGGGGCTGGTTAGATGCTAAAAAGATCGCCATCATTGAAATGGCACAAGCCAGTGGTATTCAACTGCTTCAACCATCACAACGCGATGCATGTCATAGCAGTACATACGGTACTGGACAACTGATTCTCGCAGCATTAGATGCGGGTGCTCAGGAAATCATTTTGACAATTGGCGGTAGCGCAACCAACGATGCAGGTACAGGTTTACTCAATGCATTAGGTGCTAAATTTCTAGATGCAGATCATCAAGTCTTGCCTGCTGGTGGTCTTACCTTGCAAAACTTGGCACAGATCGATCTAGAAAATTTTGATTCACGAATTCAACAGACTAAATTTTTATTGGCTGCCGATGTGACCAATCCTTTATGTGGCCCAAATGGTGCATCTCATATTTTTGGGCCACAAAAAGGCGCTTCGCCTCAACAAGTGTTGGAGTTAGATCAAGCTCTCTCCCATTTTGCCGACGTTACTGCTCAATTGCTTAGCGTCGATCAACGTAATGAAGCTGGTGCAGGAGCCGCAGGCGGACTTGGTTTTGCTGCTAAAACATTCTTAAAGGCTGAGTTTCGATCTGGAGTTGAAGTCATTGCAGAACTGAATCAACTTGCTGCCAAAATCCAAGGAGCTGATTGGGTGATTACAGGTGAAGGAAAGTTTGATGAGCAGACTTTAAACGGCAAAACACCTTTTGGCGTCGCTAAAATTGCACAAGCCGCCAATGTACCCGTGATTGTGATTGCAGGAACGCTTGGAGAGAATTACCAAGCACTTTACGCCCATGGTATTACTGCTGCTTTTTCATTAACCTCAGGCCCGATCAGCCTAGAAGAAGCTTGTACCAATGCAGCAGAACTGGTGAGCGCACGGACAACAGATATCGCTCGGTTGATTCAAAGCAGTATGCTTAGAAAAGAATAAAGCTTATTGAATCTCTAAAATCTGGATAAACTCAAAAGCAGGTTCTTCATAGGGATGACTTGCTTTTAGAGCTTTTGCCACAGCACTGGCCTTTTCTTTTGTGACAATAGTTTCAACTCGCCATTCTTCGAGCTGCTCTAATTCATCCAACTGCCCTAAAAAAGGATTTGCACCTTTTACAGGCTTAAATTGTCCAATGCCTTTGACTTGCCAAGCACAATGCTCGTAATTGCCAATACCACCTGCCCCTGCTTCGAAAATGGCAGATTTTGTAGATTCAAGGTGAGACTCTGGCACGTAATAAATCAATTTTAGCATCGTTTAAATAGCTCAAATAAGCGTAGATCAGACTTCAATCATAACGCGATAAAAGCTTAACAATCAAAGTGAAATATTCATCATCAAATAGCTCACGCTTATCAGTACGATTTGAATAACGACAGTCAAGCCAAACCAAAACCAACCTCGATCTTTTGTATGCAATGTTCTTAAATAATTTTCATGTTTTATCATGTTGTTCTCCAATTCTTATGATCATTATTGAGAATGCAAAAATTGAACCATTTTTTCAAAGTGAAAATTAATATGAACCTATTCTCCTAATTTTTTTACTTCTTAAATTAATTATTCCAAATTATATTAATAATATATTACTAAATTCTTCTATGTCAAAATATGAGCAACTCATTTCAATCCCTATGGGATCAGTTCTATGCCGACAAACTTCCAATTTCTCATCTACTTAAGCACTACTTTCCACAATTTTGGTTCAGAATTCATAGCCTTCCCAAGTCAAAAAGATATGCGGATACGACTGCCGAATATGAATTGTTATTAAATCGACATAATAAAATTATTACAGACTGCTTTGGGGATGATGCTTCTATATTCATTGTCTCAGGTCACTATTTTAGCCATTCCCGTAACAATAAAGCCTATGATCCAGCCTTTATACTCCCCTACAAATTTCATTTAGAGCAAGAAATAAACTTAAAGCAACTCAATCCTGAAGATTATGATGATGACGAAGAAGATTCTTTTTTTAGACCATATTCTCTAGAAACAACTTGGCAACCGAACACTCACAATGAATTATTAAAAAAAATTGCTGATGATGAGTTGAGGGCTTTTATGATTTCTTTCGAGAAAAATATAATTGTTGCACCTTATGATGGCGGCATTGATTTTATTATCTTTGATGAAGCGAAAAGAAATGATTTAAGAAACAAATATCAAGACTGGCTTTCACCAAGAGCAGATGGATTATAACGACGTTAAGCTATTCCTTAAAAAGCTTAACGCTTCTCTAAAGGTTTCATGCCAATGATCATCTGGTTGTTGATCTAAACAATACCAAAAGAACCTAAATTCTAAACCACCGCCATCCTGACAATGATGTTGCCACGTTTCAGCCAGCTCACCCTTCACCTCGCATACATAGAAATACCAGTTTTGCTGATTAAATTTAAGTATGAGCTTACCCAAAAACTTGGGATTAGGCTGAGCACTCAATCCCGACTCTTCAAACAACTCACGAATTGCAGCCTGTTCATATTGCTCACCCTGTTCAATTGTGCCCTTAACCAATTGAGTCCCAGCAAGTGGATGATGAAAAGCCAATATATCTATACCTGGGTTTTTATGTCTTAAAACTACAGGGACAACTTTTCTCATAGCACTGCACTTTTAGTCGCTCGAAGTTATATAAATAAAACTTTTATTTCTAAACCAATAATTTAGTCTAATAATTTCCCCGTAATATATTGTTTATCCTGTTCAAAGTTGGCCGATTTGTCTCCAAACCGTGCTTGTTTAGTCTCATATTCTACTAACCATTTTAAATATTCTAAAAGTGTAGATCCAGTACGACTAAATTCAGATTCTGGTTGTCCATCATCCCATAACCAAACATAATCATTTTTTAAAGCAGTCGCCAGATATGCAAACTGATTGCCTTCATTTTCATTTGTTAATGGGAAGAGTTTATTTTCAACGGCACTAATCCACCCATTAGGTTTATTTATTTCATCTTCATCATCTAAAACTTTTTGATAGCCTGTATATGCCTCTTTATTCCATGAATATCTGAACATAGATACAGTACCCCACAACAAACCGCCTGAGCATCTTCCCATTTGCGATAAAAACTCTCGGAACTGCCCATGAATCTCTAGATTATAAATTTCAGCAATTTGATCAATTTCTTGCTCTGTATAGCCTTGAATATGTTCTGGATAAAAAGGCAAATGCGTATCTTCATGTCGACAGCTTATCAACTCAGAAACAAAATCAACCATATATAAAAATCTCTAATTCTTTAATTTTACAATCTCTACCTTTTTTATTTTACACCCATCAAGTGCATTGTTCTCAACCATTCACTTACTACTCTTATTCGAAATTATACCAAACATACCTTTGCCATCATCAGCCACAACACCCCATCGATCTGCCTAAAAAAATGAGTGCTCATATTATCCAACATCTTATCCTTTAATTATAAACATCCTAGGACAATTTTAGCTATTGCTCATCTTATGATCTTTTAACCGATGTTAAAAAAATATATAAAAGATCAATCAGGATATATAACGCTCAGTCAAATATCCCTTGATTCGCTCAATTAGATTTTAAAGCGAATCAATAGAATTTTAAAACTAGAATCCAAAGCAAAGAGTATTTATATGCCCCATAAACCTCTAATGACCTTAATTTTCGCTTTTAGTGCTTTAACAAAATCAACATTTCTCTATGCAAATGAGCTTATTCAAGCTGACTCAAATTCACACTATCCATTAACAAGCTCTAAAAACATGAAACAAATTTATCAAGGTGAACATGGAATATGGTTTCTTTCTAAACATCGTGGCAGAAAAGGAGGATGTGCCGTCTCTTATAATTCTGGTTTGAATCAACTTACTCTGTTCGGTCCTTCAGAAAGAAGTACTGGAGCATTGGTATTTACAGGTCCTCATATACCAACAACGGCCAGTAATCAACAACTCGACATTGTGATACGGACTGATCATTCAGTCATGCCAACGGAGGCTACCCTACTTCCTAGCCCAAAGAAAGGTATGCTGCTCGTTCCTGTAAGTATGGTACAGACAGCCCCCAAACTGGATGATGTCGGTGCAATGGAAATTTTACTGCAAGGAAAAACAATCTACGCATCATCCATTAGTGGTGGATTTAGAGCTCGCGATGCATTAATGAGTTGCATCAAAAGCTAAATATAAAAAAGCCATCATCAGATGGCTTTTAAATGTATTTCAGTCCAAAAATCAAACTATAAGATTTAACTTGCTAATTTAGTTAATTGTCGTTTTTCATATAAGGTCAGCACAAAAGCCAAACCACATAAAATCACAAAACCACAGGTCATTGGAATTAAAGTTCCGTTATATAACTGACCAATAATAGAGGCGAGAATAAGCGATAATACCGAAGACGATGCACCAATAATCGCAGAAGCCATACCGGCCACATGCCCCATCGGTTCCATTGCAATCGCATTTAGATTGCCAAATAGTGTTCCAAACAATAAAAATAGAATGCAGGCATACAGCATAAACATCCAGAATGAGATGGATACGCCAGAAAGCTGAATGATGAGGAACAGCAACGAAATTAGACTTAAACCAAGAAAGCCATAAATACAGATGGGACGCATGCCAAACTTCATGACAATTCTAGAATTGGTAAAAGATGCAATCCCCATCACACCTGCCAATAAAGCAAAGTAAGCACTAAACTCCTGCCCTGTTTTGCCAAATTGTTGCATAAAAATTTGTTGTGACGTTCCAAGATAGCCAATAAACCCACCAAAGCAAAAGCCTGCACACAACAAATAGCTCATGGTAGTTTTATTACTCACCACTTCCTTAAAACCATCCTTAAATGCTTGTACCCGCATTGGCAGACGATTTTCAGGCACTAAGGTCTCTTCCAAGCGCAAAGCAACCCATGCTCCAACAGCGATAGCATAGACCATATACAACACAAAAATATCGCGCCAGCCAAAGAAATGGATGATCAACTGTCCCAAGCTCGGTGCAACTGCAGGCGCGACCATAAATACCATCATGATCAGAGACATGATGCGGGCCATTTGGGCACCGCTATATTTATCACGCACAATCGAAATCGAAGCGACATAAGGTCCAGAAACACCTACACCCTGAATAAAACGTCCGACCAAGAACCATTCAAAGCTTTGAGTGGAATAGCACAATAAGCTTCCTAAAAAGTAGATGACAATACCTGTAAATAAAATCCGTTTCCGTCCAATTGCATCGGACAATGGTCCTGCAATCAGTTGCCCGATGGTCATGCCTGAAAAAATACTGATAATGACCCATTGCGCCTGATTACTATTTTGCAAAGTAAAAACACGACCAATTTCACCGAGTGCGGGTAAAACAGCATCAATTGAGAATGAGACGATGGACATCAGTAATGCCATCAGCAGTGCAAATTCGCGGAAATGGATTTTTGATTTCATTTTTCTTGTCCATTGATGATTATTTTATACGGAATGAAATAAGCCACCTGACGGTGGCTTATTTCATGACTTTAATTAACCAATAAATTTACGTGCGTTACGGAACATACGTAACCAAGCACCATCTTCTGCCCAATCTTCAGGCTTCCAAGAATGCTGTAAAGCACGGAAGTTACGTTCTGGATGCGGCATCATCACGGTTGCACGACCATCTTTAGAGGTTAAACCTGTAATCGCCTCAGGTGAACCATTCGGGTTCAATGGATAGTGTTGAGTTGGATTACCCAAACTATCCACATAGCGTAAGATCACTTGGTTCTCAGCATTTAAAGCAGCAATTTGCTGTTCAGTTGCAACCAGACGACCTTCACCATGCGCAACAGCGATTGGTAAAATCGAACCTTGCATATCTTCAAGTAATACAGAAACTGATTTTTCTACACGAACGTTCACGGCACGCGCTTCAAATACTTCTGAAGTGTTACGGTGGAAACGGCCCCAATGCTCTGCACCTGGAATCAGTGGTGCAAGTTGCGACATCATTTGACAACCATTACATACGCCTAAGCTGAATGTATTTTGACGATGGAAGAACTGCTCAAACTGGTCACGTAATTTCGCATTGAACAAGACTGATTTCGCCCAGCCACCACCAGCACCCATCACGTCACCGTATGAGAAACCACCACACGCCACTAAACCTTCGAAGTCGCTCAAGCTGACACGACCTGCTAGTAAGTCACTCATGTGTACGTCAATGGTATTGAAGCCAACTTTGTCAAAAGCAGCGGCCATTTCAACATGACCGTTAACACCCTGCTCACGCAAGATGGCCATATTAGGACGACGTGTATTGATAAACGGCGCTTCAACAGGTTCATTCAAGTCATAAGTTGCTTGTGCAATCAAACCTTTGTGGTTTTTGTCTGCGATTAATGCAAACTCTTGATCAGCAGTCTCAACGTTATCACGTAAGCGTTGGATCTGATGCGATACTTCTGCCCATGCTTGTTGCAATTCAGCACGCTCTAAAGTTAAACCATTCACAGCCAATTGATCGGTTGTATTGACACGGCCCACAACTGCAATGGCATCTTTCAGGCTAGATGCTGCAACTTCAACTTCTAACTGAGCCCAATCCGCCGCTGTGATTTGAAGTACAGCACCAATTTCTTCAGCGAATAAACTTTCAGTTGATTGATTTTCTAAAGCAACACCTAAGCGCGAAGCAAACATCATTTCAGCAACAGTCGCCAATAAACCGCCATCACCGATATCATGGTAAGCCTTAATCACACCGCGATTGTTCCAGTCTTGAATCAAGGCAAAGAATGCTTTGAAGTCATCAAAACTATCCACATCAGGTGTCACTGAACCAATGGCTTTATACACCTGCGCAAGGATCGAACCACCTAGGCGGAACTGACCTTTAGATAGGTCAATACGTACCAGTACTGAGTCTGCTAAGTTTTTCAATTCAGGCGTTAATGTTTTACGAACATCTAACACTGGAGCAAATGCAGTGATCACACCGGTCATAGGCGAAGTCACTGCTTTGTCTTCACCATCATTCCAAGTGGTACGCATTGAAAGTGAATCTTTACCGACTGGAATTGCGATACCTAATGCAGGACACATTTCCATGCCAATCGCTTTCACACCTTCAAACAAGGCTTGGTCTTCACCTTTTTGACCTGCCGCTGCCATCCAGTTTGCAGAAAGCTTGATATCGCTGATTTGTTCGATGTTGGCACAAGCAATATTGGTGATTGCTTCTGCAACCGCTAGACGCGCAGATGCAGCTGGATTTAACAACGCTACTGGTGGACGTTCACCCATTGCCATTGCTTCACCTGTGAAGCCTTGCAAGCTAGTGGTGGTTACAGCAGCATCAGCTACAGGAACCTGCCAGCGACCCACCATCTGATCACGTGCAACCATACCCGTAATCGAACGGTCACCAATGGTGATCAAGAATGATTTAGACGCAACTGTTGGATTTTTCAATACACGGAAAATCGCATCTTTTAAATCAACTTTCGCAGCATCAAAGTCGTTACCCGTACGCTCAATCGTTTCATATGAACGTTGCATACGCGGTGTACCGCCTAAGATCACCTGCATTGGAATATCAACAGGCTTGTTCTCAAACAACGGATCTTCAACCGTTAAGTGACGCGCTTCAGTCGCCTCACCCAATACCGCAAACGGACAACGCTCACGTGCACAAATTTCTTCAAACTGTTCTAAAGACTCTGGGCGAATAGCAAGTACATAACGTTCTTGCGCTTCATTTGACCAGATCTCCATCGGGCTCATACCTGGCTCTAATGATGGAATTTTACGTAGGTTAAGCACTGCACCCAACTCATGATCATTCACAAGTTCTGGCATGGCATTAGATACACCACCTGCACCGACGTCATGTACAGACACAATTGGGTTAAAGTCTTCTAAACGCCAGCAGGTATCGATGACTTCTTGGCAACGGCGTTCCATTTCTGGGTTTTCACGTTGCACCGAAGCAAAGTCCAAGCTCTCGCCCATGGTACCGCTGTCTACAGAAGACGCTGCGCCACCGCCAAGACCGATCAACATTGCAGGGCCACCCAATACAATGAGCAAGTCACCCGGTTGAATCGCATCTTTTTCAACATGGTCAGGACGAATATTACCGTAACCACCAGCGATCATGATTGGCTTATGGAAGCCTTTCACTTCACCATTGACATTCTGTTCGAAAGTACGGAAATAACCATTTAATGCTGGGCGACCAAATTCGTTGTTAAACGCAGCACCACCCAATGGACCTTCGATCATGATTTGTAATGGCGATGCCATACGTGAAGGTTTACCGTAGTTATCTTCCCAAGGTTGTTCAAAACCAGGGATATTTAAGTTTGAAACCGTAAAGCCAGTTAAACCTGCTTTTGGTTTACCACCACGACCTGTTGCACCTTCATCACGGATTTCACCGCCCGAACCTGTTGCAGCACCTGCAAATGGAGCAATTGCAGTTGGATGGTTGTGTGTTTCAACCTTCATCAAGATATGAGCAGCTTGGCTCTTATATTTATAAACGAAGTGACCATTTTCATCCGCCTTCGGATAAAAACGCATCGTGTCATAACCCACAATGACAGAGGCGTTATCTTTATATGCTGATAACACATCGGTTGGAGATTCTTTATAAGTGTTTTTAATCATTTGGAACAATGATAATGGTTGTTTTTCACCATCAATTGTCCATTCAGAACCAAAGATTTTATGACGACAGTGTTCAGAGTTTGCCTGTGCAAACATCATCAACTCGATGTCGTTTGGATTACGACCAAGCTTGGTAAATGCTTCGGTTAAGTAATCAATTTCTTGCTCAGATAAAGCAAAGCCAAACTCATTGTTGGCTTTGACTAGTGCTTCTTTTCCTTGACCCAAGATATCAATTGAGTTCAATGGCTTCGGCGCTGTTTCTGAGAATAGAGCTTTTGCATCATCAATTTGAGCAAAAACACTCTCTGTCATCCGGTCATGTAAGGCCAATTTCACTTCGTTCGAAATCTCTTTCACACCTTTAAGTGTAAATAACAGACCACGCTCTAAACGGTGAATAGGTGTATTACAGTTTTGGAAAATATCGGTTGCTTTAGATGACCACGGCGAGATTGTCCCCACACGCGGTGTCACTAAAATCTGGATTTCATCACTTGCAGCTTGGCGAAGTTCGAAAGATTGACCATCGTTTAAAAGTTGTAATGCCGATTGATGTTGCTGCTCGTTGAGCGCTTGATCAAACAAATAAACCCACTGGCTGTCAAAAGATTGAACAGAACTCATTGACGTTAATCGGTTTAAGAGTTGAGCTTTCTTGAAAGAAGAATGTGCTGATGCACCGGCCACGATAAACATGTTGACTTTGGCTCCACGGGTGGGTCTAACGAACCTACCACAATGTGACTTATGAAAGAGCGCATATTCTACTGTGAAAGGCTCATTTCAGCTAGCTATATCCATCTTAAAAATCAGAGTTTTCTACTGCAAATGGCTTAATTTCTTGTAGCTTTATCTATTTTACTTTATTCGTAACAATTCATTTAGCCTGCTGTATAACTCATATTTCTTGTTTGCAAGTCTTCTTTTGTGGAAATACCAAACTAAATAAAGAATTGCTCATTGCTTGCAAGTGACTCTTTTACCCCACCATCAACACCTTTAAAAGCCATATATGTGAGCAAATAAATGCCTTAAATTATGATTGAATACAAAACTATAAACGACAACATACTGATCCAAGACAACTTATGTCGCCCTACTCTAGTGCTTTAATCTTTTTTTTGGCATGATGATCCTGAACTCGTAGTGAATAATGATGAATGGAACAAATGCGTTGGGTAGAATTGCTTTCTGCAATTCGTTTAGGTAGTAAAAAAAGTAGTACTGAATTGGCTCGAAGCCCATTCCACAAAGATTATGACAGAATTATATTTTCTCAAAGTTTCCGTCAATTAAATAGAAAAACACAGGTTCACCCACTGACTCAACATGATGGGATTCATACCCGTCTCACACACTCGCTAGAAGTGTCTTGTATTGGGCGTTCACTCGGCATGTTGGCCGCAGAAAAAATCAAAGATGAATTACCGATGTGGATTTCACCTGCTGATGTTGGTGCGATTATCCAAGCTGCCTGTCTAGCGCATGATATTGGTAATCCACCTTTTGGTCATGCAGGCGAATATGCGATTCGTGAGTGGTTTGATGATGCATCGCATCGTGATTTCTTGACAAAACTCACCCCAGAAGAAGCAGCCGATGTACGTCAATTTGAAGGCAATGCCCAAGGACTTCGACTACTCAGCCGTATTGACTATCACCCCGATGATGGTGGTATGCGCTTAACCTGTGCAACACTCGGTGCCTATTTAAAATATCCGTGGTTATCTAAAACCATCGAAGAACAAGGCGATATGCCGTCCCATCAACGGGCAAAGTTTGGTTGCTATCAATCTGAAAAAGAAATTTTAAAACAGTTAGCAGAGCAACTTGGTCTGATTCAGCTTGGTGACTATCACTATTGCCGCCATCCACTGACCTATTTATTAGAAGCAGCTGATGATATTTGTTATGCACTCATTGATTTAGAAGATGGCATTATTCTGAACATGTTGAACTATGCCGAAGTCGAGCCAATTTTTCTGAATCTGATTGCAGATTATGGTTATCCAGAAGAACTCCATTTACCACATACCACATGGCAGCAAAAAATTGCAGCTCTCCGTGGGCGTGTAATGAAGCGTTTAGTCGATGAGGTGACCACGGCATTTGCCAAACATCAGTATGAAATTTTAACCGGTCAGCTCAAAGGCAGCCTATTGCAATATTGCTCACCGGATATTGAAGCAGGTATCCAAACGGCGAAGAATCTTGCCCGAGACCGTATTTTTGAGCATCCTCAAAAATCTGGTTTAGAAATTATTGCACACCAAAGCCTACAAACGATTTTGGACGCCTTTATCCCATTGACCATGCCGCATAAGACATTAAGCTTTAAAGAACAGCGGTTGATGTCAATTTTGCAACATTCAGGGGTAAATCTGCAAAACAACCACTATAATAATATTATGCAAGTTCTCGATATTATTAGTAAGTTCTCGGATCATCAGGCTTATAGCTTGGCGCAAGAGCTGCAAGGCAATAAGATAGGGTTCTTTTAGCCACTAGATGAGTTGGCACCCTTTCCTTTTTATACCCAAACTAAATTGTTTTTAAAAATAGTGAAATTTAACTCATGATCGGATGTTTAATTGGCGAAGTGTTTGCCCTAGAAGCCCCAACCGTATTACTCAATGTAAATGGCGTTGGCTATGAAATTGACACACCACTTTCGACATTTTGCCAATTACAAAAGGGACAGAAAGTTACTTTATGGACCCACCTAGTCGTTCGTGAAGATGCGCAACAACTTTACGGCTTTAGAGATGCACAAGAAAAAACCATTTTCCGTACCCTACTCAAAGTGAATGGCGTTGGCCCCAAAATGGCTTTGGGCATTCTATCGACATTAAGTGTTGAACTGCTCATCCACACAATTGAACATGATGATATTAATACGCTGATTAAAGTTCCGGGTGTAGGCAAAAAAACTGCTGAACGATTAATGATTGAATTACGCGATCGTTTCAAAGCCTTAGCACATTCAACTGGCAGTACGACAAATGCTGCTGCTCAAATTCAATTTATGGCAAATTCACCAGTTGCCGAAGCTGAAGCTGCTTTGCAATCCTTAGGTTATAAACCAGCAGAAGCACAAAAAGCAGTGGCAGCAGTTAAAGCAGACTATACTGAATCTGCTGACATTATCCGTGCTGCGCTTAAATCCATGATGAAGTAATAGATATATGCAAGATCGTCTTATTAGCGGAACAGAAAAACCTGAAGATCATTTTGATCGTGCCATTCGTCCGACCTCATTGGCTGACTATATTGGTCAGCCTGTGGTTCGTGAGCAAATGGAAATCTTCATTGGTGCAGCGCGTGGTCGTGGTGAAGCCCTAGATCATACTTTGATCTTTGGCCCTCCAGGTTTAGGGAAAACCACGTTGGCGAATATTATCGCAAGAGAAATGGGCGGTAATTTAAAATCAACTTCTGGCCCTGTATTAGAACGTGCTGGTGATTTAGCTGCCATGCTGACCAATCTGGAAGAAGGTGATGTGCTATTTATTGACGAGATTCATCGTCTTTCACCCGTGATCGAAGAGATTCTCTATCCAGCCATGGAAGACTATCAACTCGATATTATGATTGGTGAAGGCCCTGCTGCTCGTTCAATCAAGCTCGATCTACCCGCCTTCACTTTAGTTGCTGCCACAACACGTGCAGGTCTACTCACCTCTCCGTTACGTGACCGTTTTGGGATTGTACAGCGTTTAGAGTTCTATTCAGTTGAAGACCTGACCCATATCGTGACGCGTTCAGCTAACTTGATGGATGTCCCGATTACCAAAGAAGGCTCAACAGAGATTGCCCGTCGTGCCCGCGGCACCCCACGTATTGCCAACCGTTTATTACGTCGTGTGCGTGATTATGCGCAAGTGAAAGGTACAGGCGAAGTGACTCAAGATATGGCACAACGTGCTTTAGACATGCTTAATGTCGATAAAGCTGGTTTAGATACACTCGATCGTCGTTATCTCAGTATGTTATTGGAACGTTTTGAAGGCAGACCAACAGGTGTGGAAGCTTTGGCCGCAGCCATGGCTGAAGATAGTGGAACGCTTGAAGATGTGATTGAACCCTATTTAATCCAGCAAGGTTATGTGATGCGTACTGCACGTGGCCGTATTGCAACCAATATGGCGTATTTACAATTTGGGATGACGCCACCTGAAACATAAAAATATTTTCAACTTAGTGCTTCTTATAATGGGATGATTAGAATAGGATATGCCTGATTTTAATCATCTCATTATTTTTAGGGTAACAATGAAAAATAAAACTTTAACTTCCGTATTTTTGAGTAGCTTATTTTTAACAGCCTGCGGGGGTGGAGGTGATAATGCAAATAATGGCAATTCATTTCAAGCTAAAGAAAAACTAGATTATAGCAAACCAGAAAATCTTGAATTGATTTATGCACCCATTATCAATTTATCAAGCATTAATGAAAATCAACTCATTGATACGATCACGCTTGCTGAATCCGTTTTTTATTTAATTCAAGGTGGAGAAAAAATGGGCTACAAAGCCTTCTGCCGAAATAAAGAAGGGAGCTTTAGCAGAAATAGCCAAACTGTTACGCTGAATAAATGTGATTTACAATATACAAAAGATGGCGTTATTCAACCTGTTTCTGAGGAACCAATGATTCTGTCTGGAAGTGTTAGCACACAAGGATACTGGTCACAGGATAACTTTAAAATCGATACGATACTGAACCAATTTAAAGTAGAAGTTGATAATGAAATAACAACCTTTAATGGAAGCAAAAGCAGTCTATCTTATTATGCTGATGCTCGCCCCTTCAAATATGACATTGCTCAAATGGAATTCACATGGGCTGATAAAAAATATACCGAAGTCTATAAACTTACAAACTATAGCTTTGAGCCTTGGTCAACTGGATCAATTACCAAAGGACGTCTAGTTGGGATATCCAATAATAAAGAATTCTCTGTAAATTTTGACAATCAAATCAAATTTGGAAGTGTCGGTGATGTATCAGTATTTTATCCAAGTTTTGCTGAAATTTTTATTGAAGATACTAACAACAATAAAAATGCAATCACCATTACTAAAACCGTTGACTATAAAGCATTAATGCGTGCATATGCCAATGGCGTTACCGTCACAGGCTTCCCTAAAGTCGTCGCTTGGGAAGAACTCAACTATTAAAAGAAAGAGCCCTATTCAAGGGCTTCTTTTTTACCTCATTCAACAATATGTTATTTATTACTATTTCCTTAACCTTATTGAGGCAATATCATTCCTGATTGCTGACAGTACGCAAAAATAGGTAATAGAAATGGCAAATCATTTTGAGTTCAACATTCGCGTTTATATCGAAGATACAGATGCAGGCGGTATCGTTTACCATGCCAATCATATCCGTTTTATGGAGCGTGCCCGTACCGAATGGCTACGTGCAGCTGGTGTTGATCACTACTGGCACCAAAAAGATTACAGCTTCGTTGTACATCAAATCGCTGTTAAATATGTACGCCCAATATTAATGGATGATTTAATTACCGTTACAGCACGTGTTATTTCGTGTAAAGCCGCATCTTTTGTGTTGCAACAAAATATTTATCGTGGTGAAATCTTGCTGGCTTCAGGTGAGGTTGTGTTGGCATGTTTAAACAAAGAGTTAATGCCACGTAGACTTCCTGATGAAATTCGTGATCTGATTCAAAAAGAATTAGCACAGGACTAAAATAAACTTTCGGCACAGCAACTTATGGCAACTAACTTAGAATCTTCCCTGCATATTTCTGACCTAATTTTACAAGCAAGTCCTGTTGTACAACTGGTCATGCTGATCCTGCTACTCTCTTCAATTTATAGCTGGTATCTGATTGCCAAATTATATATGGGCTTTAAAAAAGCAGGACAAGAGGATGAGCATTTTCAAAAAATGTTCTGGTCAGGTGCCGAATTAAACACGCTTTATAATAATGCACAATTGAACTCTAAACGTCGTGGTCTAGAAGATATTTTCTACCAAGGCCTAGGTGAGTTCTTTAAGTTGCAAAAACGTAAAGCAGACACCAATCAAACCATCGAAGGAACTGAACGTATCCTGCGTGTTGGTTTAAGCCGTGACCAAGGTGGTTTAGAAGTCGGCTTGGGTGCACTTGCTAGTATTGGTTCAGTTGCACCTTATATCGGCTTATTTGGTACGGTATGGGGGATTATGAATGCCTTTATCGGCCTTGCTGCCGTGGACCAAGTGACTTTGGCAACTGTTGCTCCTGGTATTGCCGAAGCCCTCATTGCAACTGCGATTGGTTTGTTTGCAGCAATTCCTGCTGTACTTGCGTTTAACCACTTTACCGCTAAAGGTGAATCAATCTATTCAGATCGTGCTTTATTTGCAGAAGAAATGGTTGCCCTATTACAGCGTCAAGCGATTGGAACGACACAGGAAGATGCATAATGGCGATTCAACGATCTGGACGCTTTGAGCGGATTAAAAAACCGCTCAAAAGTGATATGAATGTGGTTCCCTATATCGACGTCATGTTGGTGTTATTGGTCATTTTTATGGTGACCGCCCCCATGATTACCAGCGGTATTAAAGTAGATTTGCCACAAGCCAATAATCAACCTATCGAATCAAAAGATATGCCAGCAATGGTGACTTTAGGTAAAGATGGCAATATCTACCTTGAGTATAAAGAACATAAAAGTAGTGAACCACTTTCACTTGAACAGCTCGAAACTGTGTTAAGCGAAGCTCAAGTACAAGCTGAACAAGAAAATAAGAAGTTGATGGTATTAGTCAATGGAGAGGAATCTCGTCCATATGGTGAAGTTGTCGCTCTTATGTCTAGTTTACAAGAAGCTGGTCTTACTCAAGTCGGCTTACTCACGAAGTCTTTAAAATAAGCTATGAAAAAATTTCAAGAGCCACCTTTTAAGCAAAATGCGATTGCGCTGGGTTTTACCCTCGGTGTTCATGCAATCGCAATTGTTGGCTTGTTGTTTTTAGGCTTGAGTAAACCCCCTGAAGAACCTAAAAAACTGACCACTATTTTGGTGAAGCCAGAAGATTTACCACAGTCATTACAACAACCCGAACAACAAGTCTCTGCTGAACATCAGGCAGAAGAAGTGCAAAGCCCTATCGTGGATACAACACTTCCTGAAAATATTCCTGTAACACCTCCGCCGCCAACTGCACAACAACTTGCGGCTGAAAAGCAAAAAGCTGAACAGGCACAGCAAGCCAAACTTGCTGAGCAAAAACGCAAAGCAGATGAAGCTGCTCGTGCACAGCAAGTTGAAGAACAACGTAAACTTGCAGATGCTCAAGCACAGAAACAACGTGCGGACGCTGAAGCGAAACGCCAAGCAGAAGCAGATACGAAGCGTAGAGCTGAACAAAATGCCAAAGCCGAGGCTGAAGCCAAAGCACGCCAAAAAGCGGAACAAGATGCGAAATTAAGACAGCAAAAAGCTGCTGAAAATGCAAAACTTCAAGCGCAACAGGATGCCAAGCGCAAAGCTGAGGCAGATGCCAAGGCGCGTGCTGAAGCAGATGCAAAACGTAAAGCTGAGGCTGACGCGAGAGCAAAAGCCAACGCAGATACGAAGCGTAAAGCCGAAGCTGATGCCAAGGCACGTGCTGAAGCCGATGCAAAACGTAAAGCTGAGGCCGACGCGAGAGCAAAAGCCAACGCTGATGCGAAGCGTAAAGCCGAAGCTGATGCCAAGGCTAAAGCTGAGGCCGACGCGAAACGCAAAGCAAATGCTGATGCCAAAGCAAAAGCTGACGCAGATGCGAAACGTAAAGCCGAGGCCGATGCGAAGGCAAAAGCTGACGCAGATGCGAAACGTAAAGCAAATGCAGATGCCAAGGCAAAAGCTGATGCAGACGCGAAACGTAAAGCCGAGGCCGATGCGAAGGCAAAAGCTGACGCAGATGCGAAACGTAAAGCTGAGGCTGAAGCAGATGCCAAAGCTGCAGCCGCTAAAAAAGCTGAGCAGGAAGCTGCCCAGAAAAAAGCGGATGCAAAACGTGTTGCTTCAACTGCGAAACGTGATTTCGAACAAAAAATCTATCGTGCGTGGAATATGCCATCTGGCTCATCGGGTCAGCGTGCGAGCGCTCGTGTGACTTTAAGCGATAGCGGTGCCGTACTTTCTGTCGTTGTAACAGCGAGTGACCCAGACGTTAAGGCGAGTGTCGAAGCTGCGGTAAGAGCTGCTGCTCCTTACCCGATGCCAGATGATCCAACCGCCCGTCGTGAAGCAAGAAGCTTTACTTCAAGTTTTACTGCAAAATAGTAATGAATAGTTAACGTTACATGCTTTTAATAGCACAAAGCATGTAACTATGTTAAATAATCAACAGCCACAAAAATACGAACGCAAGTAATTGTAACTATGGACAAGACTCGTAAACACCTCCTCTCTTTAGCAGTATTTGCTGCGATTAGTACAGTTGTTCCAACAGCAACTTTCGCACAATTACACCTCGAAATTGCTAAAGCACCTGAACAAGCACCTAAAATCGCGATCATCCCATTTGCAAATGACAATGCGATCTATCCAATTGTGGAAAGCGACTTGAATCGTTCAGGTCGTTTTACCAGCGCATCTCAAAATTTGCCGGCTACTGCAAGCCTTAATCAGGTTCAAGCGGGTGATTGGCAGAATGCCGGTGTGCCGTATGTTGTCGTTGGACAACTTAAGGCGGTTGATGCCAATACTTTTGAGATTCATTACCAGTTATATGATGTACAGAAACAACAATACTTACTCAATGAAGTACTGACTGTACCAAGCTCACGTGTACGCCAAGCAGGCCACCTGATCAGTGATACCATCTATCAAGCTTTAACAGGTATTGCTGGTGACTTTAGTGGTCGTATTGCTTATGTATTGCGTAATCAAGCGACACCTGCCCAACGCTATACATTACAAATCGCCGACACAGATGGTGAGCAACCTAAAACAGTATTGTCATCACGTGATCCTATCTTATCTCCAGCTTGGACACCTGATGCTAAGAAAATTGCTTATGTATCATTTGAAACCAAACGCCCTGCAATTTACTTACAAGACTTAGCCACGGGCCAACGTGAAGTTTTAGCGAGCTTCCGCGGTCTAAATGGCGCTCCAAGCTTCTCTCCAGACGGAAAATCGATGTTATTCACTGCATCAATGCATGGTAACCCAGAAGTTTATCAAATGGATTTAAGCACACGTCAAGTACAGCGCATGACCAATGACTCTGCGATTGATACTGAAGCACGTTATTCTCCAGATGGTAAATCATTTATCTTTACTTCTGATCGTGGTGGTTCACCACAGATTTATCGCTATAGCTTTGATGATAGTTCTGTAAAACGCTTGACCTTCAAAGGTGCGTTTAATGCACGCGGTACTTTGAGTGCTGATGGTAAAAAGATTGCTTTAGTACATCGTCCAAGTGGCAGTAACTACAAAGTTGCAATCCAAGATATCAATACTGGTATCACCAATATTCTGACACCGACAAGTTTAGATGAATCACCGAGCTTCTCACCAAATGGACAGATGGTGGTTTATGCAACACGTGAAGGTAGTCGTGGTTTGTTATCCGTCATGTCGACTGATGGCCGTTTCCGCATGAATTTACCAAGCGAGCAAGGTGAAGTTCGTGAACCAGCTTGGGCACCAAAATAAGTTTAATCGATTGGAGAATCATATGAACATTAAATATCTAACGCTTCCACTGATTGCTGCAACACTTGTATTTACAGGCTGTGCAAGCCGTAAGCCTGCCGCTGAAATTACTACTGGCACAAATCCAAATGGCTCAACCACAGTCAGCACAGATGGTTTAAGTGAAGATGCAGCATTAAATGCGCAAAACTTGGCTGGTGCATCTTCTAAAGGTGTCACTGCTGCAAATAAAGCATTCTTGGCAAAACGCGTGGTGCACTTTAACTTTGATAGCAGTGATTTATCGAATGAAGATTATCAAACCCTACAAGCACATGCTCAATTCCTAGTTGCTAACGCTAACTCTCGTGTTGCTCTGACAGGCCATACGGATGAACGTGGTACGCGTGAATACAATATGGCACTTGGCGAACGCCGTGCAAAAGCAGTTGAAAGCTTTTTGATTACCAACGGTGTAAACCCACAGCAACTTGAAGCAGTTAGCTACGGTAAAGAATCACCGGTGAATGCAGGTCATGATGAAGCGGCGTGGAAAGAAAACCGCCGCGTAGAAATTAACTACGAAGCAGTTCCACCACTATTAAAATAATTGTGGTTTCGCTGTAAATAAAAATGCTCACTTCATGTGAGCATTTTTATTTCATTTATTAAGACGAAGATTGAGCATCAGGCTTGTTTTGCATTGATTCAATCAAATCGTGCTTATTAAACTCTTTATATTCTGGCTTAGCTTCATACTCTTTCCATGCATCCTTCACATTTTCTTTGGAAATCGTATCTAAGCTAATCGGCTCACTCGGCGTGGGCGTTGCCTCAAAATTCTTGGTTGACATCGGTAGCCTCCAAACATCCTGTTTAGTATCTATGCAACATAGCATGTAATGCTGCACTTGTAATCATAAAAGCAACATAAATAAAGTAAGATAATTTTTATTTTCGGACGATCTCATCTAGAATACCCACATTCTTTTTTTATCAATTTTTGACACGGCCAAATCGGAGCTATTCAATATGTCAAACCTTACTTTGACCCAATACCTAGAACAACAAAATGGGAATTTGACTCCAGAGTTGGCACAAGTCATCGAAACAATTGCGGCTACATGCCAAACCATTGATCAGGCACTTCAAAAAGGTGCTTTAGCTGGTATTTTGGGCAGTGCAGGCAACGAGAACGTTCAAGGCGAAACACAAAAGAAATTAGATGTTATTTCTAATGATTACCTGATTGATGCTTTAAAAGCACACCCACAAGTGGGTGGTTTGGCCTCAGAAGAGCTAGATGACTTCACCCCTGCCCAAGAAAATGGTAAATATCTAGTTTTGTTTGATCCACTCGATGGTTCAAGCAATATCGACATTAACATGTGTGTCGGTACAATTTTCTCTATTCTTCCTGCAAAGAATTCTGTCACTCAATCTGCAGACTTTATGCAAGCTGGTACAGCGCAAGTTGCCGCAGGTTATGTGCTTTATGGCCCGTCAACCATGTTAGCACTTACAGTGGGTGCAGGTGTTGCGTTCTTTACTTTTGACCCAACAACACAAAACTTCTTGCTAACGACAGAACAAGTGCAAGTCACAGCAGATACACAAGAGTTTGCAATTAACTCGTCGAATCAACGTCACTGGGAAAACCCTGTAAAACGTTATATTGACGAACTTTTAGCGGGTAAAACATCAGTCCGTGAAAAAGATTTTAATATGCGTTGGGTTGCATGTATGGTAGGTGATATTCACCGTATCTTATGTCGTGGCGGTATTTTCCTTTACCCTTACGATTTAAAAGACCCAAAAAAAGCAGGTCGCTTACGTTTGATGTATGAAGCAAATCCAATGAGTATGTTGATCGAACAAGCTGGTGGTGCGTCTACGACAGGTCGTGTTCGTATTATGGACATCCAACCAACAGAACTACACCAACGTGTCCCTGTGATTATTGGCTCTAAAAACGAAGTGGAACGCGTAACAAGCTACCACTAATTAATTTTATAATCAGGGCATTATAAAATTATGATGCCCTTTTGGATGTTTATCTTATGGCGGTTATTTTCCTAGAATCAAAAGACAATGCAAAAATTAAACATTTGCGTGGTCTGATCGAGCTTAACAGTGCTCGAAAAAAACATCAGCAAACCGTTCTAGAAGGTACACATCTGTGCTTGGCTTGGTTGCAACAGCAGAAAAAAATCTTTTCTTTATTTACCACCGAACAAGCCTTAGAACATCCAGATTTACAAGAAGTGATTGAACTCCATCAAGCTCACATCTTTGTTATTAGTGAAGTCCTGTATAAGGATTTAAGTACCTTAGGCACAACCCTGCCTTGTCTCGCGATTGTTGATTTACCCAAAACTGCCGCCACGATTGATTTTAAGGCGGATACTTTAATTCTAGAAAATGTTCAAGATCCTGGAAATGTAGGGACACTACTCCGCTCTGCTGCCGCTGCAAACATCAAACAGGTGATTTGTACACAAGGCTCAGCTGCACTTTGGTCTCCACGTGTGCTTCGAGCAGGTATGGGCGCTCATTTTAGTCTTCAATGTTTTGAAAACTTCCAGCTCACAGATATTCTTCCAAAATTTCAAATTCCAGTTTTTGTGACCAGTTCACATCGCTCAACCAGTTTATATAGCCAAGATTTAACTCAAGCCTGCGTCTGGATTTTAGGCAATGAAGGTCAAGGTGCAAGTGACTATGCACTTGAGCATGCTCAGGCAGTAGCGATCCCTCAACCTGGTGGACAAGAGTCTCTCAATGTCGCCATTGCAGGTTCAGTATGCTTCTTTGAAATGGTTCGCCAACGTCAGTAAAAACGTTAAATTATTTTAAATACGATTTTTTTACTGAGAAAATCAATTACACTACTAAAAATAATTGCTTAAGTTGTCAACGCGCCCACCATTTTCAACGTTATATGATTAATGAATTGGAATTAATGGTGGGTATCCATGACAGGATTTTCCATCTCTATGGATTTAGCACCGAAACAGGCTCGAACCGAAAACAGTACTGATCACAGTACTGTTGAACAACGTCTGCGTTTTTTTATGCAAGACGTTACAGGTCGTGCCTTGGTTATGATGGAAAGTGCAACGCAGGGACAACAAGGCATTGCAATGGATTTAGTGCAAGAAGCTTTCATTTCATTGCACAAATCATATGCAGATAAAAGTACTGAAGAATGGTATCCCCTGTTCTACACCATATTAAATAACAAACTCCAAGACTGGCGACGCAAAGAAGCTCGCCGTGCGAGTCCATTTTCATTATTTAAAAAAATTAGTTTAGATGATGACGAAGAAATCATTGATGTTGTGGATGAATCGACCCCTAATCCGTTTGAATTTCTTGATCAAGAAGTCACGATGGAGGAAATTCAAGCTGCAGTCAATCAACTACCCGTCCGTCAACAACAAGCATTTATGCTAAGAGCGTGGGAAGGTTTTGATACGATGACCACAGCACAAATTATGGATTGCAGTGAAGGCAGTGTGAAAACACATTACCACCGTGCAATTCAGGGACTCCGAATTGCTTTAGAGCATTTAAACCCGCATACGGGAGGATCATCAGATGAAAAAAGATGAGTTCACTAAACATGTGACTTCCAGACTTGACCAACTTGCGAAAGAACAGCACCACAATAAAATGATGGTGATGAATCATGTTCTCGATACTGTACAAAAGAAACCAACCTCTTATTACAGTGTTTGGAAAATGACTGGTTTTGCGTTTGCTGCTGCCCTCATGGGGATTGTGGTTCTACCTAGTTCGTTGCAATTGGCAGATCAACCACAAAACCAAGTTGTCGTGAATCCAAAACTTTCACCGCAAATGGTTGAAGATATGGAAATGTTATTGGTCTTAGGTGAGGATAAAGTTCCACATGGCAGCTAAAAAATTAGCACTTGTTGTGTGTACGCTCGGCTTATTACAAACCAGTTTTGCAGGTTCAGAACGTTTTTGGGTATTTTCCAAACCGAATAAACCAGCAACGGAAGAAGCATGGGATGACTTATCACCTGAGGAGCAACGCGTTTTAATCAAGCGCTATCAGACATTAAAGGAAGTACCAACCAATCAAAGCACACAGCTTCAACAACGAATGGAGTGGTTCACGCAATTACCTGAAGAAGAAAAACAGAAAATGCGTGATGTTTGGCAAAAAATGAGTATGCAAGAACGTAACATTCTTCGTAAACGCATGCTAAATGCCAGTAGCGAAGAGCGTGTAAATATCAGAGAAGAATATCTCAGTAAATACGCTGAGCACTGAGTTTTAAATTGATAACAATAAAAAATAGCGCCTAAAAGGCGCTATTTTTTTATCTTTGGTCTACTTACTTTTTAAAGCGACGATAAGCTAATAGTCCCAATAAACCAAATATCGAATAGAAACTCATACTACCCCCACCACTGCTCGCTGGACGAGTATCATCAGTCGTGGTTGCTGTACTAATGGTTCGCACAGTAGCTGAATTTGATGATATACCATCAGCATCATAAACTTGATAGTTAAATGAGAAGTTAAATGGGTTAAATGCATTTACTTCCTGAACGTAAATATTCCCACCGTAGCAAGTCTCTTTTTCATCTGGTGCAGGACAAGCACCTTTACGATCAGCTGTAATACTCAAATCATTGGTCGGCACATTGGTCAAGCGAATTGGTAACTCAATACCTTCTGCATTCTTCCAAAATTGAGATTTATTTGGATTTTTTTCTGGACCAGTCCCACCTTCTCCAGTGTCACCATTGTCATTGGCAAAGTTTAATAAATTCAGGCTAAGTTTTTGCTTTTCCTTATATTTAAACGTTAAAGATGTATCAGTTGCCACAGGTGCAATATTTACGAAAGCTGCACGAATTAAGCCAGACGAACTTATATTTGGATTAGACTTTGACGTGATCGTGTATTTACAGAAAATCTTGTCTCCTGCTTGGGTAATACTGTCATCCTTACGGTAAAAAATAATTTGCTGAAGGTCTTTATTCCAAGCACATACTAAATTTTCTTTGTCACTTGCATCAATATCAGTGACAGTATCATTAATTTGACCTTTACCAAGAGGTTCTGTCGTGACATTATATAAATCAGGATTAAAAAACTCTAATTTATAACTACCATCAGCTTGCTCAGTATCTTGAGGTAATGGTAATTGATAGTTACTTAAATCAATGTAAATTGCACGATATTTCAAATTAGCTTTTGTATATTGTAATAGCTTTTGATATTGATCCAAACGAGATTTATAGTAAGTTAAAAAATCAGGATTATTTGGATTTTTGACCAAATTATCAAAGAAGTTATATTGAGATTGATAAGTTGACATTGCACTACTAATAGAGGTATTAGTCAAATCTTGTAAATCACCCGCTGTAAATCGCATTAACTCAACTGAACCAATATCACAACGGTTGCTCGCATCAGGATTGTAATACAAAGTACCATCTACAATACGCGCCAAACCACGTTGGTCCGTTGCACTACAAGAAATTCCATCAACATCTAATAAACCAACTATTTTTGTAGTCGTCTTATCATCTACCTTAACTTCTATTTCTGTTACATTTTTCTTTGGGTAATAGATTGGTAGAAATGCAGTATAAGCAGAAGCTGCTTGTAATGGACTTAATAGTGTTCCAATACTAATATTACTGACATTTAAATTGGTTGTATTATTTTTAAGTGACTCTTTTGGAACATCACAGACATTATTGATTGGAGATGTAGAATCGCCCTCTTTTAATGAAAGCGCATTATAAGCTATACCAAAACTAACCTCTTCCTGATTGACGACATCACCAAATAGATATCGACATGCATAACTATTCACCCCACCATTATAAGCAAGAACGTTATAGGTTAATACTTTCCCACCAATTTTATCATAAAGCAGAGTTGTAAAAGCTTGATTTTCAACAATGGTATTACTGGTTAAAATTATATTACTTGCATTACTTAGAATACTGGAATTATTATTTTCTTCAGTTCCTGGTTTAGTATCACCTGTAAATTTGATTAAATTACCAGATGAGGAATTAACAATATTTTTTGCAATCGTATTCGTTATTAATGTTGCAGTTGACTCTCCACAAAACTCAATCATACTGCTTGAGTTTCCAGAACCATTTGTAACAAAGCTGTTTGATGTTAAATTAATCGTACGTTTTGCATACGTCACATCATTAAAACAACTCATAGACAAGACACTACCTTTATCAGCCTGATTTCCCTGAATCAAGCTTTTCGTCAAAGTTAGTGTTGTTGAGGGACCTGCTAAATAAACAGCCCCCCCCTCTTTTGCGTGGGAATCTAAAATTTGACTACTTTGTAAGACAACATCAGCACCTGCATAAATCGCTCCACCACGATCTGCCGTCCGACCACCAGTCAAAATTACATTACTGAGACTGAGAGCTTTCGTTCCTAATGTTGTATTAAAAATACGTGAATTCTCAGCTTTAATCGTAGTTTGCAAAGGAATTTGTGCTGGATATTGATTAACTACATCATTTAATAGAACATTTTTTTCCTGCCAATCAACTGGACTAGCACCCCAAATTGCGACATTCACATTTGGCGTTAATTCCTTCTTAAGGGTATAGACCCCTTTTTCAAGCTGAATAACTTTCTGCGTACTTGAAAGCGTATCTGTGACCACACACCCACCATAAGCAACGCGTGTTTCGGCTGTTTTTAACGCTTCGCGCAATGAACAAGCAGAAGGGTTTTCACCATCTTCATCCACAAAAGTAGTGACTTTAATAGGTGTGCTACTAGTTGCCGCTAACAGTGGCATTGTCGCCAGAACCATGGTTGCTAAAATTGTTTTTTTATAATGTCTCATCTCATCTCATCCCTGATTATGATTTAATGCGGCGCAATCCTACCAATCCAAGTAACATCAAGATCGCACCCATTCCAAAGCTACCCGTACTCACTGTTTTGCTTTTAAAGGTATTCGGTGGATCTTGTACAATTGTTGCTGGAATATCAATAAAATAGTTTGATACATCATTAAAACGAGTCGTAGTCGTCATTACTCGTAAATTAAATTTATCTGCACCATGCCAATCACTATCAGGCACATAAGTCACATTACCATCCTGATCAATGCTGGTCTTGCCTTTAGATGGCGTTTGTGTTTGCACGACTTCTAAACAACCGACTTTCCAAGGCTGACCATCTGAACGCTTACCAAGTTGTGCTTCACATGTTGCAGGATCTAGCAACTCACCGTCTAACAAACTCTCCGCTATACTAAACTTAGCCACTTGTCCGTATAAAATATCTTGACCAACAATTGGAATCTCACCACGATTGACAATTAACTCAACTGAGCCCAAATCACATAATTCATTAAAACCTGTACGGCTTTTCCCGCGTTGATCTGTAGGCTCACAATTTGCTGTACTGAAGGTTGTACCATCACTATAAATGCGCCCTTTATTAACAATGAGTGAATCTGACAACTGTTTATAAGAAGCCAATAAACGGGGTTTAAAGAAACCAAGCATTTGATCTTTCGGAATAGAATAAGGGCACAGTAACCCCTTCGCTGGTGGAGCTGCACAAATTCCTTCATCATTTGTACCCCCCGCAATTAAGGCTTGCTCAGGATCATTCTGATTCCACATAAAGTTTGGTAAACGTTTTTCTGCATTACGATCACAATCTGATGTGGTTAAATTACTTTGAACAATGGTCGTATCATCTGAAGTGTTCGTACAATTCGTATTTCCATTCGCAACTAAAATACTATTTGAAACATAAGAACTAGGGTATTCTTTAACTGTTTCTTTTTTCTCGCCATTTTCATCAGTTGTAGTGGTTATTTTGAAATTTAAAGACTGTAAATGTAACCCAGCAGCATTTTTAATAATTGTATTATTATTCAGGATCATCCCTTCACGAATATTCGCAACATAGCCCCCTTTATTATGAAAAATAGTGCTACTGCGAATACCTGAAATACCTGTTCCCAATGCCCCACCAATAGTATCGTTATTAAAACCAGTTTGGACATAGAGCAAAGCACCATTGGTACCTGCTACACCTTCATTATCCCGTATTACCGATTGTGCAATCAGATACATTGGCATTTCACTATAAATGACAGCGCCCTGATCCGCCTTATTATTTTGTAAAATACTATTATTAATATAGACATACCCTGCTGTGTTTTTCGCATCCGATAAGACACCAGCATTATAAATTGCACCGCCCCGATTTGCTGAACCACCCACTAACCTTGAGTATTGAATCGATAAACTTTCTCGATTGAGAATTAAACCGCCATCATTAACCTTACTGGAAGCTCCTTGTAAATTTAGCTCAATCAAACCGACTGCAAGTAGTGCACTTTCAACATTATTATCATCAATTACGAAAAGACGATCAGAACCCACCATTTTAATCGTCGCATTATTTAAGCCTTTTTTATTGTCATTAAAGCCATCACTAGCTGCCGTCCGAATTGTAGCTGCCGCTTTGATATTTAAAGCTGAATTGATTTGATAAGTCTGGTCTCGTTGCAAAATGATGTTACTGGTTGCATCTTTATTACCACATCCGTGATAACCATTTTCAAACTCTTTTTGACTTCTTTTATTTAAAAACTCAACAGCTTCTCGTAATGAACAAACGGCATCATCTTTGTCTTCATCAGCCAATGTTGTAACTTGAATATCCGCAGAATATGCATGTCCAGTAATCGCAAATAAAGCGCAGGCAAGCGTCCGTTTGAGCATACCGATCTCCTTCTATTTTTCATTTTTCTTTGTATTGCAAACGCAATGTTTGCAACCACATTCCTTTGTGCGTACTTTGTCATAGCTCTCGAAATTACTCAAGAAATTTTATGCTATTGGCGATATTCATCAATCAAAGCATAAATCTGCTTAAGTGTTGTATTTGAAAGCTTAGTTTTTTCACCCTTTAGCATTTTTTCCAACTGAGCCAGTGTCTGTAATAAAATTGATGCCTGATGCGGACCATTGCTTAACAAGTAATCTACGATCTGTTGATCAAAATGAATACCACGTCGAGTCATAACCGATTGTAGTAAAGCATGCCGATCAATATAGGAACTACCATTCGGCACTTTTACACTGACAGCCTGAGTCAACCTTGACTGTAAATCTGGTAATTCAAGCTTTAGCTCAATTGGCGCAACACGAGAAGAAAAAACCAACTGCCCTTCATGATTATTCATTAAATGAAAAACGGCTTTCTGCCAATGTGGAACGCCACTAATCGAATCAATATCATCTAATGCAACTAAATCATAAAATTCTAAAGACGTGATTGCTTCGATGGGTGCATCTAATAATTCTAATAATGAAACTTTGATTGCAGGTCGACCTAACTCTAAATATGAATCACAGATCGCTGAAAGCAAATGACTCTTACCTGTTCCAGCACCGCCATAGACATAAAAGCGGCTCACCAACCCAGCATGTAGCTGTCGAACTGCATCAACCACAGGTCCCCAACCCGGTCCCGAAAAATCACTGATTCGAGCATCGAGTTGAGGTTCTATATCCAGTTGTAGTTGACGCATATACTTAATTTGTTCCTCAATTACTTTAAGTCATTCGAGTTTGAAGTCTCTGTATCTTGAGAGTTTTTAATTTGAATATCAAGCTCTACATGACCTGATTCAATATTTATATGTTGAGTTTCACCTTCCACCAACACAACTTCTGTTGGTAATCCATATAAGCGACTTTTTTCATAATTATCACGTGCGTGCTTTAATAATACAACAATGACAGCAGCCACAGGTAAGGCAATTAACATTCCAAGGAAACCACCAAGTTGTGCACCAGCCAATACAGCAAAAACCACTGCGACTGGAGATAAACCAATTTTATCTCCCAACAAGAATGGCTGAAGAATATAGCCTTCGACCATCTGTCCAATCATAAACACAACACCAACCAGAAGTAGCTGCGTCCAGTCCAAACCAAACTGAAACAGTGTTGCGATTACGGCAGCAATAATCCCGACACCAAAGCCTAAATAAGGAATAATGCTTGCTAAACCAGCAATCATTCCAATAATCAAGCCAACCTCAAGACCAATCAGTTGTAGACCAACAGCATAAACAATGCCTAACAGAAGCATGACAAGGAATTGGCCTTTAACAAAAGCACCTAATACACTATGACATTCACGAACGATGGTTAACGTTGACGCTTCATAAGGACGTGGAATTAAACGTCTAAAGCTTTGCAGCATTCTTTCCCAATCAAGCAAAAAGTAGAATGAGATAATTGGAATTAAAATCACCACACCACCCAACTGAATAAAGTTCAATCCAGATTGGGCAACTCTTAATGCCATGGTTTGAATACTGTCAGCACTGTAGTTGGTCTGGATATAATCCATAAAAGCTTTGGTAATCTGCTCAGTATCAATTTCCATCGGCACCACATTAAAAGTATGTGATACCCACGGTAAGAAGGTTGCATTAATCCAATGAATTCCCGCAGGAATACTATCCCGCGCATACATCAATTGCTTCCAGATCAATGGTACTAAGAACCATAAAACCATGGTCAAAGTCACACCAATACCAATAAATACGATGCTGATTGCGAGCCAACGGGGCAATTTAATTTTGACAAGAACATCCACAAGCGGGCTAAACAAGTAGGCAATGAAAAAAGCACCTACAAAAGGAATCACAATGGGCTTTAATAGATAGAGCACCCAAAGGAGTAATGCGAGCCCAGCGAGGATAAAGATACGACGTAGTACCTGATCTTGCATAAAATCTAGCCTTTTTTCGTGTAATCGTTATAAATGGAAAAAAATTTTAATTAAAGATAGCATTTTCGAGCATAAATAACATAAGAGTTTCGTATATTCAGGTTATAATCTGCCGCCACTGCGGAGACTTCACTATGAGCAACTCAACTTCTACCCCAAATACTGGTTTAAGCTATAAAGATGCTGGCGTCGACATTGAAGCGGGAGACGCATTGGTCGATCGTATCAAATCTGTCGCTAAACGCACCACTCGTCCTGAAGTAATGGGCGGTCTTGGTGGTTTCGGTGCCCTATGCAAAATTCCAAAAGGTTATGAAGAACCTGTTTTAGTATCAGGAACAGATGGTGTAGGGACTAAATTACGTTTAGCACTAAACCTCAACCGTCATGACACGATTGGTCAAGATCTCGTTGCAATGTGTGTAAACGACTTACTTGTTTGTGGTGCTGAGCCATTATTCTTCCTCGACTACTATGCGACTGGTCATTTAAATGTTGATGTTGCAGCAGATGTCGTAACAGGTATTGGTAAAGGTTGCGAACTTGCTGGTTGTGCATTGGTCGGTGGTGAAACTGCTGAAATGCCAGGTATGTATGAAGGTGAAGATTACGATCTTGCTGGTTTTGCTGTTGGTGTGGTTGAGCACAGCAAAATTATCGATGGAACTAAAGTGAAATCTGGTGACGTACTTCTTGGTGTAGCATCTAGTGGTGCACACTCAAATGGTTACTCATTATTGCGTAAAATTTTAGATGTTAAGAATGTAGACTTAACTCAAATCGTCGATGGTCGTCCACTTGCCGACGTGGCAATGGAACCAACACGCATCTATGTAAAACCAGTACTTGAACTTTGCAAACAAGTTGATGTTCATGCAATGGCACATATCACTGGCGGTGGTTTACCAGGTAACTTACCACGTGTACTTCCAAATGGTGCTCAAGCTGTCATTGATGAAGCAAGCTGGGAATGGTCTGAATTATTCCAGTTGTTACAACGTGAAGGCAACGTAGAACGCTTTGAAATGTACCGCACATTTAACTGTGGCGTAGGTATGGTGATTGCAGTTGATGCAAGTGAAGCAGACAAAGCTATCGATCTCTTAAATGCTCAAGGCGAAAAAGCATGGAAAATTGGTTATATCCAAGAAAATGCTGAATCAGTTGAAGGCGCAGACGAAAAAATTCGCGTGATCTTTGCATAATGAGAATTGCTGTCCTTGTCTCTGGCAACGGTAGCAACTTACAGGCCCTGATCGATGCAAATCTTTCAGGGCAAATCATTGGTGTCTTATCCAACAAAGCTGATGCTTATGCATTACAACGTGCCAAAGATGCCAATATTGCGACCGCTGTTATTTCACATAAAGATTATCCAAATCGCGAAAGCTTCGATGACGCCATGCATCAACAATTATTAGCATGGCAAGTTGATCTCGTGATCCTTGCTGGTTTTATGCGGATTTTAACACCAAGTTTTGTTAGCAAATGGCAAGGCAAAATGTTAAATATCCACCCTTCTCTGCTGCCTTTCTACAAAGGTGTGAATACACATCAACGTGTATTAAATACCGGAGATCGTTTGCATGGCTGTACCGTTCATTTTGTAACAGCAGAACTCGATGCAGGACAAAGTATTGCGCAATCGGCAATTCAAGTTGGTTTGCAGGATTCGGTAACAAGCTTGGCGCAACGTGTGCATGAACTTGAACACTTTATCTATCCTCAAGTTGCACAATGGTTCTGTACAGGTCAACTGACCTGGCAAAATGGTCAAGCCTATTTCAATCAGAAACCTTTAGAACGGCCAATTCAGTTTGCACAGTTCTAAAAAATAAAAACGCATCCTAGGATGCGTTTTTATTGATTTAAACCACTAAACTTTTAATTTTCTCTATTGTTTCCATCGGATGCTCTAATGGGAACATATGTCCGCCCTCCATTACAGAAAAAGGGATACCCAATTTCTTTTTCGCCACTTGCGGGAATTTTTCTTTTAAGAAAATACTGTCTTGCCCCACAACCAAATGTACAGGTACAGGAGGTTTTGGCATCGGTAACCACCACATGGATGGCGTAGTCCTAAACATTGCCACTTCATCCTCTTTCGCAATGGTCAGTGTGACACCACCATTTTGTGGGTCATCTGTCAGGGCATAGTCGATATAAGCTTGAAAGCAATCTGGATCAAAGTACTGATAAAAACCTCTCGAACCTAGCAGCTCCGCAGCTTGTTCACGCGACTCCCAATGATCACGACGACGTACCGACAAGCCAGCTGGGGTGATTTTATCCACTAATTTAGGTTTAAAGATTTTAGCAAGATGAAAAACAAAGGATGCTTTACCAATAATGAGTGGTGGATCAAGCATGATGACTTGTGAAAATAGTTCAGGACGGCGATAAGCAGCCATCAGTGTCAAAACTGAACCCAATGAATGCCCCAAGCCAATCACTTTACGCCCTTGTGCTTGCTGCACAATGCTATCAATAATCTGATCGACTAAGTGCGTCCAACCATGGGTAATTGGATAGCGCTTGTCATTTCCAATTTCTGCAACATAGATAATGTCGTATTGATCTTTTAATTGATCAAACAGCTTTTGATAAACTTTAGATGGAACGCCATTGGCATGGGCAAAATGAATCAAAGGTTTCATAAGCTTGTCTTTTATTTTCACTGATTGGTCAATTATCCTGCTCTACATATGTATTGCAAATTAAAAGGATAACTGTCCAGTTATTTTTAGCATAAAAAAGGCTGTGATATACACAGCCTCCTTAAAATCAACATAGTGCTTTGATCAAAGCCTATCTATTATTGTATTTTCGCGTTCTGCTGAGTTTCTAGCTGTGCAGCAAGCGAACTACTAATACCTGCACCGAGCTGCGCCCCCATACGTCCTAGAATTGATTCTAACGGATTACGTTGAACGGTATAATCTACTTTTTGCTCAATCTTCAGATCACGCATCAATGTGGTCAAACTACCACTACGGTCAGCAACACCTAAAGCAACAGCCTGTTCACCTGTCCAGAACAATCCAGAGAAAATAGCTGGGTCATTTGACTTCAAACGTTTACCACGCCCTTCTTTCACTGCATTGATAAAGTGAGTATGCACATTATCAAGCACCGACTGCACATGTTGTTTCTGTGCTGGATCAAGTGGCTTGGTCATACTTAAAATATCTTTATTACTACCCGCAGTCAGAGTACGGTCTTCAATGCCTAACTTCTGCGCCAAGCCACTTAAGCCATAGTTCGGCATAATTACACCGATCGAACCCACTAAGCTAGATGGATTGACAATGATTTCATCTGCTGCTGAGGCAATATAATATGCACCCGATGCGCCCATATCCCCAATCACCGCATAGACTTTTTTATCTGGGTGCTGTTTTTTCAAGTAACGAATTTCTTGCCAGATTTCATCCGACTGCACTGGTGAACCGCCTGGTGAATTGATATTCAATGCAACTGCTTTACTGCCACTCGCTTCAAATGCACGTTTTAAAGCTTTGTTGGTATCTTCACTATTCACAGTAGACTGGCCAGCAGATGAATCGATGGTTCCCACAATATCAACAACAGCCAAGTGATTGCTGCTGATACTGGTGGTTGCTTTATCTGATGACGAGGTACAGCTCTTGGTCATTGCCAATAATACAATCAGCAAATATGCAAAACCCAAGCATTTAAAAAAGATGCTCCAACGGCGGCTACGACGTTGTTCTTCCACAGAAGCAAGAACAGCTTTTTCTAAAATTTGCCATTCTTTGCCTGTCACATTATTACTATTTGTAGATTCATTTTGTGGTTTTGGTGGCCAATCGGACATAAGATTCCAATCCAATATATTTTAAAAAGTGACTTTATTATATACGCGGATTTGAGTAAAACTGTTTAAATAACTTGTCTTAACTTATAATTATTTTTTGCTTTATACTTTCCTTTGTAATTTTTCTAATTTTGAATACATGACCCAGCCCAAATCAAACAATTCAAGTTATCGTCTTATCAAGCTTGTTAGTCATCAGCCACTCCAATTGGGACGGTTTTTTGCACGCTTGGTTGCAGCCTTAGTCAATACATTCCCGCTGTCTAAGCTTTCAAAAATTATCAGCTTGAATATACAAATTGCTTTTCCTGAAATGGAACAACAACAAAGACAAAAACTCACCAAACAAGCAATACAAAACGAACTGACCTCTTATTTCGAGTTTTTGAGTATTTGGGGTTCAACAAATGAAAAAAATATCAAGAGCATCCATCGCATTCAGGGTGAACATTATTTCCATGAAGCTGTTGCAGAAAAGAAAGGGTTGGTATTAGTCGTTCCTCATTTTGGTACATGGGAAGTCATGAACGCATGGTTATCACAATACACCCAAATGACGATCCTCTATAAACCAGTTAAAAATCCCGATGCTGACCAGTTTGTCCGTGATGCACGTAGTCGCGAACTAGCCCATCTGGTTCCTACCGATGAAAGCGGGGTTAGACAGATTTTTAAGGCCTTGAAACAAGGTGGAACTACTGCGATTTTACCTGACCATACCCCTGATCATGGCGGGGACATGATCAACTACTTTGGTATTCCGCTTGCCTCCAGTAGCCTCAGTGCCAAACTGATTCAAAAAACCAAGGCCAAGGCCCTCCTCATCTATACAAAAAGAAATGATCAAGATGGCTTTGATATGTATGTCGAACCGATCAATCCTCAAATCTATGAAGGTAATGCCGAAGATGGCACGTTAATTATCCATCAAACTTTAGAACAACTGATTCGACGTTATCCAGAACATTATCACTGGAGCTACAAACGTTTTCGCGCTAATCCCGCTTTAAAAAAAATCTACGATATTGATGAAAAAGAAGCACTGGCAAAAGTGGCTGAAGTTCGTCAACAAACGCAGCAAAATAAAGAAGCTTAGACTATTCTCGCTGTAGCCACTTCCATTGCTGTCTTTGTTGCTTTAATTCAGTAACACCATTTTCAAATAAAAAAGTTAAACTGCCTGACTGTGCTGTATTCAGCAAAGGAATATTTAAGGATTGAAGACGACTTTGTAATTCTTGGCTTGGATGGCCGTAACGATTATCGAACCCAGCTGAGGCAATCGCTAATTTAGGGTTTAATGTCGCTAAAAAATCATAGGCAGAGCTATACTTACTGCCATGATGCCCTAAAACTAGAACATCCACTTTTAAATCAGGATAGTGCTGCAATAGCTTATATTCGGTTTCCCACCCCGCATCCCCCATAATCAGAAAATTTTGATACGGTTGTGCATTCAGGAATTGTAAATAAACGACACAAGACTGCTCATTTTGCTGGTATGTGGCAACAGCCAAGCCCTCTTGATCGGGTGATAAAATTTCTATTTTTAGATTTGAATATGACCAAGTCTGACCTTGTTGGCACAATGAGAAATTATTTTTAAATGGCATTTTTTCATTGCGGTCATTGGACTGCACTTGAGTGATTGCAAAAGCATTTTGAATTGCTGTAAATGCACCACTATGATCTTGATCCAGATGAGACAAAATCACATGATCCAATGCCCGTATCCCTTGCTGCCTTAAAAAAGGAATGATGACGCGCTCGCCCAAACTAAACCTAGTTTCATCATATGACCCACCCGTATCAATCATTAGACTCAGTTCTGGATGCTGTAAAAATATAGCCTGTCCCTGTCCAACATCAAGAATAGTAAATACCGTTGATTGGACTTTTATCCCAAGAAAAATCGGTAAAAAGCACACCAGCGACCAGATCTTGGAGACTGTGCCTCTTGGCAGAAATAGAATCACGATACCAATAATAAAACCCAACATCATCAAGGGAGTGTAACTGACACCATATAACTCAGGTGAAATGCGCTGTAGGCTATTGAGTAGCCATAACAAAATAGCCAGTAATCCATCACTCAACTGAAATAGTAGTTGCCCAAGCGTAGGAATCAACAACCAAATACATGCTGCGATAATCCCTAAAGGCACTACTACGCCACTAAGCAATGGGATGGCAATCAAATTACTGATCGGCGCAAGCCATGAAATCTGCTGAAAGAAAATAAGTACCAAAGGGAGTAATGCAATGAAGATTTTCCATTGCGACTCAATCAGAAGCTTCACCGCTAGAAGTAGTTTTTGAGTCGTTGTGATGACTTGTTCTTGAGGTACATCCCTAATCGTTTGATAGATGCGCAGCAGAATAAAGCACGCCCCATAGGACAACCAAAATGCAGCAGACAAAATACTGAATGGATCAAAGATCAGCAATAAGCTTGCGCTATAAATCAATAATGCAAATGGTTGAATCGACTGTCTAAACCATAGAAAAATGCTGGCAATAATTACGGTTAATAAAGTTCGCAATGCAGGAATTTCAAAACCGACAAAGGCCACATACAACAGTACACTGAATCCAAAAGGCAACAGTACTAACACCTGTCGTGGTTGCCATAAATATAATTTTGGCGCATAACGCTGAACCATGCACTTTAATACCCAAGTCAGCATCAGCGCAAAAACCAAGACATGTGGCCCAGAGATTGCCAATAAATGTGAAAGACCTAATTGTTGGAATTGTTGCTTTAAACGATTTGATAACAAGCTTTCGTCACCAGTCAGCAAAGCCAATAACAACCCTTTGTGCTGTAGCGTACTCGCTTGTAACATTTCACGGAATGACAAGCGCAGTATTTCAACATTGAGCAAAAATTTTTCTTGTAGGGTCTGTTGTTGCTTAAGATGCTGGTGGTAGCCCAAACGATAGATCTGATCCTGACTTAAAGACTGGATGTCGCTGACCTGATAAGCAGACATGATATTTTGTTGTAAAAACCATTTTTCCTGATCAAATGCACCTGCGACAGCATAGCTATGTGCAGGTTTTATCCTCCCAGATAGACGATAATAATGACCTAATTGCAACTCTTGCTGCTGAACAATTGGATTATTTTGTTGTTTTATATAAAGTACCCAATCAACGGGCTGTGTGTGCCGATTAAGTACTTCTGCGATTTGTTTCTGCCCATCGTCGCTTAACTCGTCAATCTTTTTGATATATATAATGGCTTCAAAAGGCTGTACTTCAATTTCTTTGAGTTTTAGCCGTTGCTGCAAGGCTGAATCTGCATAATAAAAACCTGTACATAACAAGGCCCAACTGACACTACATAAGAGTAACAACCTATAGGCAACAGATTCAGAATATAACGTTCTTTTATATAGACCCAGACCAAATATCACGGCTGCTAATGTTAGCCAAATCCACCAAGTTTGTGCGGCAAAGCTAAAATCATGTCCCATCAGGGCAATACCAGCAATCCAGCTGATTAAAACAATTTTCAACATTTCTTAAAATTAGATTTAGTTTTTCTAAAGACAAAATTAAAGCCCTTTTTCAGGGCTTTAACAAGAGGTCTAATTCAATATTTATGCACTATTCATAACGTAATGCTTCCGCAGGTTGAACTTTAGCTGCACGTAATGCTGGATAAATTGTTGCGAGTAGGCTTAACAGTAGCGAGACACTCACAACAAGTAAGACATCTTGCCAGCGTAAATAGGAAGGCAGATAATGCACAAAATACGCATCGAGTAGATTCAAGCCAAAGGTGGTATTGATCCATGACACAATATTACCAATGCTTAAAGATAGAATAATGCCTAAAACAGTCCCTAAACCCGTTCCAATCACACCAATAATTGTCCCCTGCACCATGAAAATTTGGGTGATCAATAAGGGAGACGCCCCTAAAGTACGTAAGATTGCAATGTCTGACTTTTTGTCGGTAACCAACATCATCAAAGATGAAATGATATTAAAAGTAGCCACGATAATAATCAGTAAAAGCAATAACCCCACCATATTTTTTGCCATTTGAATGGCGCTAAATAAATTACCTTGGGTATATGTCCAATTAGAAGCATAAAAATTACTTGGTAATTTTTTGATAATGCTCTCAGAAATTTCTGGTGCGGCAAAAATATCATCCAGCTTTAAACGTATGCCCTGCGCACCATCTGGTAAGCGTAATAAAGTTGATGCATCATTGAGTGCAATATATCCCACCATCGAATCGACTTGAGTCCCGATTTTGAATATTCCAACCACTTCAAAACGTTTAAATCGAGGCACAACACCTGCCGATGAACTGGTCGCTTCTGGTAAAACCAGTGTTACAGGATCATTAAGTTTAAGTCCCAAACTATCAGCTAAATCTTGTCCTAATACGATTCCATATTTCCCTTTTTTCAGCGCATCTAGACTGCCTGCTTTCATATAGTCATGAACAATAGAGACTTGTTTTTCATATTCTGGCTCAATCCCCGAGATCGAAATCCCAGTCACTTGACCATGTGCAGTTAGCATCCCTTGTAACTGGGTATAAGGCGCAACTGCAACAACATGAGGCTGTTTAGCGATATCTTTCGCCAGACCATCCCAATTGGTCATAATTTGTGTTGAGGCAATGGTCGCTTGCGGCACAATGCCTAAAATACGGTTTTTTAATTCCCGGTCAAAACCATTAATCACAGATAAAACTGTAATCAGTACCGCCACACCCAAAGTGAGACCAATCATGGTCATCAACGAAATAAAAGACACCAGACGGCTTTTTTTTCTCGCTTGTGTGTATTTCAGCCCAATATAAAATGAAATGGGTTTAAACATGCTCACCCACCCATATACCATCTTGCATATGCAAAATTGAATCTGCTGACTGTGCCAATTGTTCATCATGGGTCACGATCAACATTGCCATGTTGAGCTCTTTTTTCAAATCGGTGAGCAATTCAAAAATATTGAGTGCTGTTTTACGATCCAGATTTCCTGTTGGTTCATCTGCCAACACCACAGCTGGCTTGGTCACCAATGCACGGGCCAACGCCACACGTTGCCGTTCACCACCCGACAATTCGCCTGGTTTATGATCCATACGATGGGATAAACCTACTCGATCCAGTAAATATTCAGCCTGCTTTTTCACGTCCTTAAAGTTGCTTTCTCTGCGCAACATTAATGGCATAGCCACATTTTCTAGAGCTGAAAATTCAGGGAGTAAATGATGGAACTGATAAACGAAACCAAGGTATTGATTACGCTTGTAGCCACGCTCCGCCTCGCCTAAATTATCAAAGCGTTGGCCTTGTAAAAATACTTGTCCTTGTGAAGGCTGCTCCAAGCCACCTAACACATGCAATAAGGTACTTTTACCTGAACCACTTGAACCCACAATTGAAACAAACTCGCCCGCATTGACTTGAAGAGATAAGCCTTTGATCACTTCAACTTTACTTTTGCCATCATCGAAATGCTTAAAGATATTTTTTGATTCTAGAACGATCTTACTCATAACGTAATGCCTCAGCTGGTTGCGTTTTCGCTGCACGAATAGCGGGGTAAATTGTTGCTAAAAAACTGATAGATAAAGATGCTGTCACAACAATCAGTACATCTTGCCAGCGTAAATAGGAAGGTAAATAGCCAATCACATAACCACTAAATAAATTCAGTCCAAAGGTATGATTTAACCAGCTCACCAAATCGCTGATGGTTAATGCAAAACTGCTACCTAAAATCACCCCGATCACAGTACCCACAACACCAATGATGGTGCCCTGTACAATAAAAACAGACGTGATAAATCTTGGAGAGGCGCCTAAAGTACGCAGAATTGCGATATCCGCCTTTTTATCGGTGACCACCATCACCAATGAAGATACGATATTAAATGCTGCCACGACAATAATCAGAAATAACAGCAAACCGACCAGGTTCTTTTCCATTTTTACTGCGCTGAATAAACTCCCATGCGTTTCCTTCCAGCTTGTTGCATAAAAATTATCAGGTAATTGTTTAACAATCTGGTTAACTACTTCGGGAGCAGCAAAAATATCATCCACTTTAAGGCGTACACCTTGTGCACCATCAGGTAAACGCAATAAAGTAGAAGCATCATTCAAGGCGATATAACCGACCATTGAATCCACTTCTGCACCGACACTAAAAATCCCCACGATTTTAAAACGTTTAAAACGAGGTACCACACCTGCGGGTGACGGTGTCGCTTCAGGCAACACCAAAGTCACACTGTCATTTAAGCCAAGGCCGAGTGCATCGGTCATATCCTTGCCGAGGACAATCCCAAACTCGCCTTTTTTTAATGCATTTAAATCACCTGAAACCATGTGGTTCTGGATAATCGAAACCTTCTTTTCATATTCAGGATCAATCCCCGTCACCATAATGCCTGCAACTTGCCCTTGCCCAGTTAACATCCCTTGCAATTGAGTAAAAGGTGCAGCACCAGTGACATGCGGATGCTTCTCAACTTTTTTTACAAGCTCAGGCCAATCTGTTAGAATTTGAGTAGAAGAAACAGTGGCTTGTGGAACCATTCCAAGGACACGATTTTTTAATTCACGATCGAAACCATTCATAACAGATAGCACTGTAATGAGAACAGCGACACCAAGCGTCAAGCCGATCATGGAAACTAAAGCGACAAAAGAAATAAAATGATTACTCCGCTGAGCACGAGTGTATCTCAACCCTATATACAGCGAAATTGGCTTAAACATACCATCTAGTCCGAGGTGATTTATTATGGAAAATTCACAACATCATCTTGTTGACGACAACACTGAACGTCGAGTGATGTCTCGTATTGATGCTGTGTTGAGAATCAACTATCAAATCATTCCAGATGATGTTGCGTTGAATGACCCGTATGATTCTCATTTCGTTTTGCCACGCTATTTTCTACTACTTGCAGAATTAGATCAATTTGATCATGCGTTTCGCTACGAATTAGAACAATTAAATGAAAAAGATCAACAAATTGCTCGCATCTTATCCCTTTTTAACCAAAAATTGAATCTGATTACAGGCTCTTTTTACGACAATATCGTGCAATCCTTATTGCCCGTTCCTGAACAAGTAAATTTTTCGGAGAATGGTTTAAGTTTTTATAGTTCGCAAGATATTATTGAAGGCACATATATCCATATTACCTTGAGCCACCCAGAAAATTTCTTCCATATTGCAGCAACAGCACAAGTGGCACATAGCACGGCAGACGAACAAGGTAAGTTCCGTATCGGCGCGTATTTCATTACTTTAAATCCGCAAGATCGGGCTAAATTAGCGGCCAGTATTCAACAAACACAACAAACGGAAAGTAATTAATCCCCACATTTTCTTATATTTTTAAACGGCGATATGCTCTTAAATCTTTAAAGAAATAAAGGAGTAGTCCAAATAAAATAATACTCGCCCCAATAAAGACCTGAGCGGACAATTGTTCGTGATTCAGGTATGCCCCGATCAAGATCGCCAACATTGGCGTCATCACCGTTGTTAATGACAATGTGGTTGCTTTTAGATTTTGCACCAATTTAAAGTAGCAGAACATGGCGATCAACGATGCCATAATCACCGTATAAGCCAATGCCAATAATGATTTGGCTGATGGGAAATGTGTTGGAACATATTGCCAGATCCACGGGATTAACATGGTTGCGAATATTGTTGAAACCAGAATTGAACCCGTTGCCTGTGCCATGACAGGCAAATCTGCATTAATCTTCTTCACTAGAAAAATTGACAATGAATAAGAAAAAACACTAATCAGCATTAAAATAATACCAATCGGCTGCACATGTTGCTGGCTACCACTCAGGCAGATCATGGCTAATCCAACAATCGATGTTGCCATCCCTAACCACTGTAAACCCGCTAGTTTTTGCTGGAAGCCAAAGCGCCCAATTAGACCGGCCATAATCGGCGCCAAACCAAACATCAGCGCAATCAATCCAGAACTTAAATAAGCTGTTGCCGCATAGGTAAAGATTTGCGATCCAATCAGGCTTAATGAACCCGCAGCATAACTGAATACTGCAATTTTATGGACTGGGAACTTAACCTTCAACAGCAATAACACCGTTACAGCCAAAGGCAAAGCAATAAAGAAGCGGATCACCAATGCCCACATCGGATGTAGGTCGGAGACACTCCATACAATCGCTAAAGGTGTAGTTGCCCAAATAAAGACTAATAGCCCATAAGTAAGCATGAGGTTAATACGTGATGGCATAACCGACTCAAGAAGCTGTCTTACGTTTCTGTTTTAAAATGGTCTGATCCAGTGAACTTGAGAACTCTCGCTTGTCTCGTTCTGAGATCGGAGGAGGCCCACCGGTTTGAACTCCTGCACCACGTAAAGTATCCATAAAATCTCGCAAATGCAGACGCGCTTTCACATTTGCAGTGGTATAGATCTCACCTCGCGGATGGATTGCAATCCCGCCCTTTTCAATCACTTGTGCTGCAAGCGGTATATCCTGCGTAATGACAATGTCATTTTCTTGCATTCGATCTACAATTTCCTGGTCGGCCTTATCGGCACCACTCATCACTTGAATTGATTTAATCCGCAGTGACGGCGTAATACCCACATTTTGATTGGCAACAAAAATAACTTCAAGTTGATAACGATCAGAAGCACGTAGAATAACTTCACGTAAAATTTTAGGCAAAGCATCAGCATCTACCCACAATTTGAATGGCAGCACGTTGGCAAAAGCTCATGAAAGTAAAAAATATAGTGTAACAGATTACTGGAAAAGTAGAGTGAAGATCATCCTACTATTCACATCGACAGTTCGTTTAAGACATACTTAAGCAGCATATTGATATTTCGAGCTAAAAAGTAAATTAATTGTAGAGAATTACAGATTCAGACTTGAAATATGACAGTTACCCTCGATTTAATAGAATAAGTTCAATCTTTTTAGCATTACGCTTTATGAAAAATCAAAACAGTCCAGAAATCATTAAAATTCAAGATCAAAATTTCGGTAATCATGTCGAGCATTGGAACTTACTGACAGATACTCCCGAAACGGATGTTCCCAAATGGTTAGGATTGGCTCTTGATGCACCGGTAATGCCGATGGGCCTGTGTCAGGACGAACATGAAATGGATCAATCATTCTGGTTGATTCAAGGTCCGAGTGGCGAAGCTGTTTCGATTAATCAAATTATTGCGGTTGAAGATCAAAAACCTCGTGCATTGAAAACAGCATTTCCAAGTTTTGATAGCCCATATAAATATGATGCGCAAATCGAGCGAATTATTACCTGCGATTCTTCAACTCAGGCAGTATTACGTTTGAACTTAAATAAAAATACCGTTATTTATGCATTCGATAATTTATTCAGTGTAAATAGCTGTCAATATGACAAGAATCAAACCTATCAAGTTCAATTTAATGCTTGGGCATATGAATTAGAAACGGTTTCGGCTGATGAGAAAATCATTGTTGATGACCCAGCTTCAATTAAGCATCATCGCGCATTAAATGCGATTTTGACAGAGCATAATGGAATTGCCCCTGACAATTTACAAGAATTGATTAATGACTGGCAACCAAAAACACCAGAAGATCAAGAACCTGTCACTGTCGACTTTTCTAAAATGGTAGCTTACTTATTTGGTGAAACATTAGGTCAAGAAGATGAAGCTTGGTTCCAAGGTAATATCGTTGGCAAAACTTCTATGCAGTTTATGCAAGAACAATATACCCTTTATGATGTGACACTGGTATTAGAAGATGATTTACCTGCAATCTTGATCCGTATTGCAACCAAGAATGAATTGTATAAAAACTTTAACATTGGACAATATATTCGCGGTAACCTATGGATTCAGGCCAATATTTATGCTAAAACCCCTAGTGTTTAGGTGTTTTTAAATTAAATATCAATGCTTTAATAAAAATAAAAGCATTCTGAAATCCAAATATGTACACACATATGTACACAGTAGATAAAAGCCCTTATGGGCTTCTACTTTTTGGAGAATCTAAAATGCGCTACTTCTACATAAAGAAAGGCAGGCAATATTTGCATATACAGCACTCACTTTTTGAAGATTATCAAGACTATTCAGATATCAATGCAATGGTCACCCAGCAGTATGTATTTTTAGATACCAAAGATGATGCAAAAAAGTTTTTAGAAAAACGAGAGGCAGATAGATTCATGGTGACCAGAGGAAGAAAGCTGAAAGGTGTAGAGGTTGTGAGGGAGTAAGCTTGCTAATGCTGAACACACTGCAAGCAAACCGAAATACTGACATTTGTTTTAATGCTATGAGCTGTGCATCCAGAAAATAAGAGACACAGCACTGTGATAATGGTTGCAAATTTAGAGCGTTTACATTGCTTCTGAATTATCTTCTGCTGCATAGATTAGATTCTCCGCAACACGATTAGTCCAACCTTTGCCGTATGTAGGCCATGTGCTCAACGATGTATAGAACTTCAAACGCTCTGCATTGAGCTTTAGAAGTACATCATTTACATCCATAGCCTTTACTGCAGTAATCGTTTTAGGGCCAATGATTCCATCATCTGGTACGCCAGCCACTTGTTGAAGCTCTTTGATTGCTCGCGACTTCCCTGCATTAATAGCAAAATCCCAAAGCTGAAAGACGATAGATGAATGCAAACTATCTGCACCCAATTTATCCCACCAATCCTTTTTATAGATCTGCTTTGCCTGATCAATGGTTAGATTCTTGATATCAAGATTTGGGTAGGTGTTGGCAGCTATGCCAAACTTGGTACCTTTTAAAGCACCTACACCAACTTTCCCGCCAGTCCAATTACCAGGATCACGCTTATCGATTGAATAGCCTGCTTCATGCCCAATTAGTCGTTCAAATGCTTTATCAAAATTCATGTCTCACCGCCTGAAATATCGTTCTTTGCTTTCTTGATTTCTTTGATCACTTCTACAATCGTTTTACCTTCTTGCTTGTCAATAAAGTTGAATATCCAACGGACCAATGCCCAGCCGGGTAAACCACACATAAAGAACAAACCGCCGATTGCAAACCATCCCCATGTATCTGTAGCCCATGCATGGAGTGTGAATTTCATGATGATGAAAGACCCACCTGCAAGGCTCGATACCACTGTGCAAATCAGCCCTACTGCCCACTCCTGTGGAGACCTTGGCATTCGAGTCATCATCACAACTGCTGCAACCAAAGCGACTGCTAAAGTCACCATGATTGCTACCCCGTAAAACTTTAAAATTGCTGCAAAACCGCCAGTTGAAACTGGTTCCATTCACTTTCTCCAGATAATAAAAAAGCCCCGATTGGGGCACTAAATTTGATAAGTTATAGTGAATTTTGCTTTATATACAGCTACACCTTTGGTTATCCTGACTTTTCTAATTGAACCGTCAAAATATCCAGTGCCATTATGTGCTCTTCCTATATTGACCTGTCTTGACGTTCCGTAGTTTTGAGATGATGTTTTAGAAAATCTAGATACGCCATCAATATAAACTCTCAGCATGCTTCCCCATCTGACAACAGCTATGTGATGAACATTTCCGTCATTAAGAGTTACCAAAGAAGTCTTTTCAAATGTTAACTGGTCAAGCCAATAAACACCGTCCTTGTCGTACCAGAGCGATACGTTGCCGTTTGTTCCATCCCTGAAATCAATCAGGCATCTAGAAACTGTTGATGTGCTTTTTATTGCGCATTCAACAGTCATATCTCCTGTGCCAAAACCAAAGTCCGCATGAGCTGGAGTTGATATATATGAGCTTGTTCCATTAAAGACAGCAAAATTTGCGGAATAAGTTATTGATGTTGCTGTAAAGGTCTTTGGCTTTAATCCCCTATCAATCACATCCGCAAACAAGTTCAAGTAAGTATCAGCGTATTCAACGATACCTCTTGTTGATACAGATATCTGACTACTTAGCTTCTCTATTCCTGCTTTTACACTACCAAATCTCACATAGTAATCAGCATCAGAGGCAGCGGTAGAATCGGTATATGTTAGACCTGTTATTCCTGTTGCTATTGGCGGGGGCATAGCCCCCACGTTAAGAGGAGTTGTTGATCTATAGTAATTGACGGTATTGAAGAACCCATCAATTTTGTATGTGTAATCTATGATAGCCATTTTTATCTCACAGTATAATGAATGTCATATGGCGCACTAAAGAACGTTGAAAGCTCAACGGTATGCTTGAAATACTGATAAGACTCATAGCCATCTCTAGTGGTTTTTGCAGATACTTCAAGCTTTACAGTGTCAGCTTGCATAGATGCAATCGGTAGTGTGTAAGAGCTGGTTCCTGTTGCATTTACATTGTGAGTTGCTATCACAACATTAGCTCCATTTAGCTCTTTAATGACTAGCATCGTTGCTGCTCCACCTTCTAGTGCAACACCGCCATCAGTCCAACCGAGTATTGAGCCACCAGTTTGCTGCAATCTATTACGATCAACCCACGTCACAACAAGATCAGTTTCAATCTCTTCTGGGTAGTATTCAGAATTGATTTTGACGTTTGCAGGCGGATAAGGCCGATTAGGGCGTGCATTCATTTCTAATGACATTACAGAAGCTTCATTAATATCTAAGATGCCGCTTGGTGTAGTTGTCAGCACTTTCGCATGAATCACTTCGTTTAAAACATATTGTTCAGAATCGAATGCATTAAAAGCATCATAGAAGTAAAAAACCGCATCTTGTGAATGCGGTTTTGGTACTGTGTCTAGTGCTGCCCGTTTGACAGTTAGTATCTTTGTCGATGCGTCATAACTTTGGTAAACCATCAACTCTTCATCACAAAGAATCAATGTACCAACTTCAGCCTGACTAATTGATGCAACATTCTTAACAGCGAATGATGAATTCAAATATCCAATGTTCTGATCTAAAGTTGCAACAGGACAATAATCAACTATTGAAGCTTGTTGATATCCACTTTCATCATCTGTATATAGCAAAGCATTGATAGAATTGTTTTGAGGCTTTTTAGTCGCAACAACTAAATATCCAAGATCAGGGTTGTTAGCCAACTCGGCATCAACTTGTGTTTGTCCAAATCGTTGTACAGCTTCAAAATACGGCATTTCGAAAACTACACTTTGGTTCGGCTGAGGCGGTAATACCACAGAAGTTGGTGGATCTACATTGATTGTAGGGAATATGGTTGATGAATAAGGAATAACTTCAACCCAATCCAATGAAACAGTATTGTCTCGACCATCTCCAAGACCAATCTTCATAATACGAACTGGCACTTCATTCATATTTTGATTGGCCCAAGTCAGCTTCACAACATCATATTTATTGATCTTGCGAGCTTCATATTTTCCTGTTGTGAATGTGCCTTTGCGCGTTGGAGTTGAAAGCTGTTTTAGCTTCCAATTACCCACCAATTCTGCATTTCTTCTATTCATGAAATATGGAAAATCAAGAGTTTGAGCATTTACCTCGGATGACAACACAGAACCAATTTCATCAAGAGAAAATGAAGAGCTTTTAATGTTTTGACGATCATAGTAATTCACATTAACCGAGTTAATTACATCATCAACATTCGCAATTTCAATATTGAAAGACTTAATGTTGCTTTTATTAAATACAGGAGCAATGCTTAAATTAAGCAAATCATCACGAAACAAAACTATTTCGTATTGCCCTGTTTGTCGATTTAAACGTATTCCAGCTTCGATATGAAATAGAAGTTCATCAATTGCCTCTTTGCAGGATTTCTCAGTAAATGCACCAGAAACACCTAACGACTCATCAAATATACGATCAGCAGCTGCCATAAAGTTCACATCATTGATCATCGACTCTGGCTTATTCATCGCAGTGTCATCCGTAATGATTTCCCTAATTTTATGTATAACGTTTAAATCCAAACCAACTCTATCATCATCAGCGGGCTGTATTTCAAGAAAGAAGATGTCTAGAGATGCGCCCATAACGTGCTGATTTGTACTTGGATTATATTTTGAGTTGCTGCACCAAGCGATTTCTGAAAAAGACTCCAATGGGGCCACTATTTTTATATAGTTCTTGTCTCCACTTGTTGACGCGCCAACGGTTGTTGATTCAACTCTGATTTTTATCTTATATGGAGACGTGTTTGTGAAAGACTGTGTTTCTTCATGATAACCAGTGAATGGATTTTGAGAACTGCCACCCTCACCACCGCCAGACTTGTTTGGGCTAAATGTCTTCAAGTTTGCATTGTAACTTATTGTTTGGGTTGTTATAACTCCGTTATTTCCTCTTGAAGCCAAGAAAGTGAAATCATGTGGCTCTACAATAATAAATTCACCGTCAAGAATTTCAGCCTTTTCATCGTACCATTGCAGTGCCCCATTATCTTTTATGTGAATTCGCTTTGGCCAGTACAATACCTCTTTTAGCATTCCTGACATAGCACATAAAAAGAAGCCCTGATCTGTGGCAGGTTCAGTTGTATTTGCCTTAAATCCTCGAAAAACTAGATAAGATAAATTAGGAAAGGATGAAACCAGCTCGCTATCTTGAGCTGCCAGGTAGTCATTCTGACGTAGATACTCTTCGCGCCCTGTGTGAATGTCAATAATTCCTGACCAGCCACCCTCCCCTTTTTCTCCACCAAAAATATCCCCTTTTAATACAGTCATGGAGGTGTCACCAATTTTAAGCTGGTTAAGTTCTTCAGGTTTGGTGAATATCCACCCACGATTATCAGGATTGATATTTATAATTTGCTCAATACAGTTGCCGATAACAACCTGCAACCCTGCAAAATAGTTGTATCCGATTACTTGTTTACTGCTTCCGCCCATTTCTAGCTACCTCTACAACTTGCAGTGCCATTGCATCGCCAGTATTAATAAAGTTTTCTTCATCTAAACCATTCAGTAAGAAGTCCTGAAAATCCCAACCTCTCGCCAAAAAAAATGCCCGAGTTCCCCGCGAGCACATGTTTGCCTTTCGTATGTCGGACATATAAATTTTCATTTCTTACCCCCTTTGGTTGTAATGGCTTCCGTACTCTCGTTGCCTTTCCATACAATATTTCCATGAATGTGTGGAGAGCCAAAAATAGAAGAAAAAGAGACACCTTCGTCAGCAAGCGAACCGTCCATTTGAGATGGTTCTGCACTATTCTTTCTCTGCATTTTTCGCATGTTGTAATACGAATAAACAGCTGTAGCCACCGTAATTGCTAAGATGGCGTAGATAATCCATGGTGCAATAACCATTACTCACCTCACTTAATTATCTGATCATTAACAGGATTGGATGCTGGAATATTAGGGAAACCCATGAAGCGGAGATGGTTATCAAAGATGGTGTGACATGGACCTGCTCTTGTCTGGTCACAACCAGGTGCGATCATCACAACATCCCCTACTTCCATTCCAAAATGCTGACGACCCAAAACTAAACTCCCGCCCACGCTAGACATGATGCTTGTAAAGATTCCATTCTTATAAAGCACACCACGGCTGAAATAGTTTTCTGGATACATGGAACTGTTATTTATCGTGAAACTAACAGTCAGTCCACTGATTGCAGTCACAGTGACTTCAACCGACCAATCTTCAATCTTAAGCCCACAAATACGATCATAGATTTTGTTTGAACAAGTCTTTTGAAACTTGCGTGTCAGAATGCTTTTGTTCTGTTGAGTCTCTGCTGTAGAGCTCACAAGTGTCATAGTTTTTGCATCATCATCAAACTTGGGTTGTGTAATACGGCCAATGTGGATGACCAATGTCACACCTTTATAGAGTTCCAGAATCGTTACCGTGACACTCTTGTAGTAGATCTTGTTGATGAATAAAGCTTGTAGATCATCACCTTCAGCATTCAAAATTTGCATCGGGTATGGGAAAGTTATCTCTGTATCGCATTTATCAATGTCTTCATCTGTAATGTCACTACGCCCCACAACCAATGGCAGATAAGTGCGCCCATTATGCTCAACAGCCTTTGCTGCGCTTGTGAAGTACCATGTTTTGTCGCCATGCTTGAACTCAAATAAGTCCTTTTTAGATTTGAATAGGTTCATCATGGTGATAACTCAACTATTGGAACAGTTGCCTCTACAATTTCAGCGCCATTGAAATAGAACTCAACTGCGTCACTGTTTAACCGGTACAAGCCAAGGTACGAAACACGATCAATATTTAGAGGAGGCTGAGGAGTCAGGTTCATCACGATATTTGCACCACTAACACTTGAAGATGTGACTGAATGAGCCGTCCAAATACCATTTGCTTTGATAGCAATGTTCTTTCGGTCACTCAGAAAGTTGTCATTCTTAACTGTTATACTTGAAGCAGAACGAGATACTAAGTTGAAGTTGTTCTGATAACTCGGCATCCAAAACTGATTTAAACGTCCACGTCTGCGGTAGAACCACTTCTTGTAATCAATGTATTCTTGGCGACTCTTCATGATCACGCGAAAGTTCTTGTTGATCAGAGGATTGATCCAATGCGTAAATTGCCAGAACTGCCCTACCTCACCATCTACAATCGTTTGATGCTGTTCAAAGTTGATATCGAGAAAGTCTCCATCAAGCAATAAAGGTGTGAAATAAATGTCATCGCCTTTGTATTGTTGCGGATCTGCTGCCACTAGATATTCAACACTGTCAGTCACTCTTAAAGCGATTGTTGGCTTGAACATTAGGCCATTGGCTTGTGATGTTGGATTGCCTGCAATGATTACCTTTCGCAATGGGATTATCTTCGCATCAGATGCCATTACAGCCCCATTTAATCGATATCCATCAATGTATACTGGCTCATCTTCAATCACCTCATATCTACCAATTTCGGTGACTTCTGCAACCTTTAAAACTCCCACAGCATGCACAAGGATCAAGGTGCCAACATTGATACCCAAGTTACTTGTATCGGTCTCAACAAAGTCATCTGATAGATTGCCTACCAGTTGTGATTCTAAAGGCTGCGGCACCAAATACTCTTTGCGCATCCAAGAGTACAAATCATTGAACATTTCAGGCACTTCATTTCTAAATGCCATCATTGACCAGTTGAAAGATTGACGCGCTACATCAAGCAAAGGAATCCTTTCCTCATTCGAAGCATCAAAGCTTTGGTGCACATCAGTCTTAAACTCATATCGTTCAGTTGTTTCAAGTAATGGACATTTGGTGAGCAAGATATATTCATGCCCGTTTACTGTGACTTTCATATATTTCACCCATAAAAAAACCGACCATTTTCAGGTCGGTTCTAAGTTCTCTCAATAGCTGGCTCAGTCATTAAGATGCATCCAAATAATTGAAGTTATAGTTGCCATTAAGCTGATATAACTCAGTTGATTATTCATTCACTTAAGCCCTAGTCGATTTTCTGCAAACTTAATTAATAGATGCACAATCTTTATAACGATATAACATGCAACTACGAAAGCTATTAATTTAATAAAACTATCTGGTTCAAGATTAATTACGTTCATATTAACCCCTAGTAAGTTGAGTGAAAAACTGGTATCTTTATTGAACATATAGTTATGTCTCCTTGATCTCGCTGGTTAAGTTGATTTAAAGAACCCTCGATTGCCGTCGAGGGTTTTGCTTTTTGTAGAAATGAAAAAAGCCGCTCGAAAGCGACTCAGTTCTGGTTATCTCTTATACGTGTGTATCTAAAGTGTAGGCGTTAAAAAACCGACCACAGTAGGTCGGTTCAATAGAATTTTGGTTTTATCAAGCCAACGTTAGTTTTCCAAAATGATATGCATCAATAGAGTCAATATTAACAACTACAAATGTACCATCCTGTGAAGGTATGACCTTGTCACCGATATAATACTGAGCATCAATCAAAAATAATTTATGAATGTTCTCTATTAAGTCCCCTTTCTCCTCATCTTCCTTAATTTCTTCTGGTGTAGATGCTTCTAATGCTAAATCTTCAAAAGCTTTGAGGGTTGCATTTTGTCTGGCTTCCAGAAAAACACTTCTTGGGACAGGTCTACCAGAAATAATAACTCCATTACATGCAAGAGTAATTGGATCACCACCATTACGGAAACGCTCAGGATCAGCTTTTACAACAAGTGCTAGAAGTCTTATTTCTGTATTTCTTAAATCACTCATATTTTACCTTTATTATCAATTAGAAGTGCCTATTAACTAGGCACACCTAACATACCACGAATTGTAGATTTGTGGAGTTTGATAAAGTTCATAAACACCTTCGCTCCATAAGGGGTTGCCATTGCTTGTGGAATCTCCTTAGGGTCAATGAAGTTGTTAATAGTGAATTGATTTATAGCTTCTGAAGCATTAGCCGCCTGCTCATTCGCTGCCTGACGGTCTGAGAGGTAGCCACTTATTGCTTGGTTATTTGCCATATCCAAAACTTTAGTATCTACAACACCACCATCCGCAAAGCCTTTGCCAGTACGCATTGCTTCCACATTACCAACACCACCCCAGCGAGCTACATCATCTTGCGAGAAAACAACCTCGCCTTTATGGACTATGCCTGCTGGATCGTATTTACCACCAGCACCCGTGTAACCACCGTTTGCGAAGCCTTGAGGTGTGAATGCTTGTAATGTCGCTTGTAATGCCCCCGTTTCAAGAGTTGCCATTGCTACTGCTGGCATGTTGTAAGGGAAAGGTGCTGATGCCCAAGCAGCACTAATAGCTGTCACACTGTTCATTAATACACTGGCAAGGTTAGCCCCTTTTTGGATGGCGACTAAAGCTCGATATGAACTTGAACTTTCGTCAACAAAGTTAAGCATCACCCCAGATAAGCCGCCAAATACATCTGCCGCCATGCCAAGTTGATAAGACTTTGTTCTGTTCCAATAGTCCTCATCAATTAACCGCATACGGTCATTATGAGCTTTCCAGATCGCCTCACGTTCGGCTGCGGTTTCAGCTAATGCCATTTGTGAATCAAATAAATCCTGTGATTCATCGTACCGATCAAAACGGTCACGCTCCAATTGAAAGCGCGCACCTGAACCAGTCATATCTGCATAACTTTGCCCCCATGCCATTGAAGCATCTTTGAGATTCTTGCGCTTCTCAAATTCTTCTTCAGCATATTTAATGGCTAATAGTGTATTACGCTCATTTAGATCATTAATTTTTTCAAGTTCTAACCTCTCTAAGCGATACCGTTCTTGCATGTATTCAGCATCAGACATATAGAATTGGCGTGAATCTAAAAGTCGCTGCTGTTGCTCCAACCGTATCCATGCTAGTTCTTGATTTGATCTTCCAATCAATGACTGAATTGCTAGCTTCTTTTGCTCCTCATTCATATCGGAATCAAGCTGAATCATTAGCTCATTGATATAAACTTTATGATTAAGCTTTTCCTGTTCTGAGTTTTTCCATTCTTTTAATTCGGCATCTAGTTGTGCTTTGTATAAAAGTATCTCTAGGGCACTTCTAGATTCAGCATTGTCGATATAACCAGCTTGCATTTTTTGATTAGGAAACTCAGCTTCTCGAATTTTTTTAAGCTCAATCTGAAGATCTTTTTCAATCTTCATTTCACGTGTAGCATATTTATAATAAATATCTTCACGGTCCTGATATTGTTTCTCTCTTAATTTTTCAGCCTCATTTAGTGCCTTACTTCGATCAGATTCGCGTTTTTTGGCAACTTCATCAGCCTTTTTTTCAGCCTCCTCGCGTATTTTGCTAGCCCTCTCGATTGCCCAAGCTTGCTTTTCAGCTTCAACAACCAAATTTGGAATTTGATTTGGTTTTGAAAGATCTACTTTTGCACTTGCATATGCATTTGCTTGAAACTCAGCTCTATCTCTAGCAATACCATTTCTAACTTGGTCTTGAATAAACTTTTCACGTAAAGTATCTGCCTGCACTTGATTAACATAAGAGCGTTGCTCACTAGTTAACTTATACATTTCAATAGCTTGCTTGCTAATTTTTTCCGCAACCTTTCCGTGTGAATCTGCTAATTTTAGATTCTCTTGGATCATGGCTTGTGTGATGCTTTTTTGCTGACTCATTTCTTCATTAGCCAGCTTCACCGCACCAGTCTGAGCATCAATTTTAGCTTTACCTTCCGCACTAACACCATTTAGTTTGTTGATTTTTGCTGCTAGTGTTTCTGCGCTAATTTGTCCGTTCTTGTACTCCAAACCAAGCTGACTAATTTGTTTGGCAATATCAGAAGATGCCTCGCCAGATCGGTAAAGATTCAAAGTTAATGCAACCAACTCATCTTTTGCATCTTTATATTTACTTGTTAACTCAATTAAAGAATCTGTTTCAGCTCTTAATTGATTTCGTTGTTGCGCCTCCGTTAATTGCTGATATTGGCTAACAACATCATCAACTGCTGCACCATTCTCATTCAATGATTTAGTTGCTTTATCTGTATTATCTCTAAGTAATAGATAACTCGCTGCTGCCCCTGCAACCAAAATTCCCAATCCAACAGGTCCGCCCAATACTCCAAGCAGCCCTCTACCAACAGTAATAGCCATTGATTTGCTAGCATTGTTTGCATTCTGGGCTGCGGTATTAGCCGCAAGAGCTGCTGTGTGCTGCTGCTCTAATGGGATAAGTGTTTTTTCAATAAAAGCCAACCTTGCCATACCAGCCATACGTGCAGCTTGGGCACGCGCATTATTAAGCTCAATTTCTGTTAGATGCAAAATCCTTGCAGCTCTATGAGCTGTTATCTCATTTGATAATTGAGTTGCTCGCATATCAGCTAATTGAACATTAGTTTTTTCAATTATTGCTGTAGTTGCAGCATAGATAGTTGGAATGTATGCCCCCACTAGGAAAGCCCCACCAACTGTAAGCACGCTTGTTAATACATCTATGTTTTTAATTACACCCGTTATTGCTGGCAACGCTTCATTAATGAGTGTGGTTTTTAAGCCTTGCCATTGTAAATCGTATGTTTGAAGATTATCTTTTGCTTCTGACATTTGCTGGATCATACTGTCAGACATGATTGCGCCTGCTTCTTTTGCGCGGTCTCCCCACTCTTTAAAACCCTTTCCTCCATCTCTCAATAAAGGAATTAGCTTTGAAGAATCTGAGATAATTGCTTCCATGTAAAACTTAATATCGTTTTCAGTAGCAAAGACTTTTTGTAAAGAGCTGTAAAACAATTGAATTGCATCTGGTCCAGACAACTTCTGGAATTGATCAATTGTCACCCCAACCAAAGGTGCAATATTGGTAAAGAAATCAGCTAACGGACCACCGCCAGTTTGCTGAAAATCACCAATACGATCCTGCATATCTTTCATTTGATCTGCAAACTGCTCCAACTCAATTCCTGCGGTTTTTGCACCAACTGCATAGTATTGAAATTGTTGTGTGGAAGCGTTTGAAAGGTCAGCTAATTTTTTAATTTCATTCCCTGTATTAATTGCTTCAACAGCTAATGCGGTAATACTTGCAACAGAGATTCCAGCTATCAAACCAGATAAAGCAGCAACTGAGCTCCCAACGATGTCAAAGCTTTCTGACATATTTTCTGTGCTTTGCACTGTCTGGCGTTCTGCTCTTTGTAAACCCTGATTATAGCTGCCTGTTTGCGCAACAAGATTTAGTGTCAAAGTGCCTAGGTTCGTTGCCATAACTTTTCTCCGATGAATAAAAAACCGCCTTTCGGCGGTCATTTGACATTGATTCAATTACGATATTTGTTTTAATACATTTAATATACTTTTGTATGCCATTGATTTATCACCATTCAAAACAACAGCACCATCTGTATATTCACCTGATAGTGTTGTAATTCTAAACTTAGAATTCTTTGAATTCACTATCTTTTTAGCTTGATCAATTGTGATTACATAGGGTGCTTTGCTTGCCTTATAATATTGATTACGCTCTATATCTGTAACTACATTCATACGCTTAGCTTCAAATATTTCACCATCAACATTAAAACTCAATGAATTCAAGTTTTGAAAGTCATGCATATATTTAACCTCCAAAATTATTAAATCTGGTGCTCTATCTGACCACCTTGCGCCAAAAAATACATTGCTAGGATGCCACTTGTCTTTTGCAAAGGCTGGCATTTCTCTTGTGCTAATATTTTTAGAATTATCAAACATAGCAGTGGTTGTTGTTGCCTTGGACATTTGATCAGCAGTACAACCGAATAAATTTAAAGTAATAATAAAAATTAAAATTTTATTTTTCATAAAAACCCCATTTCATACAATTATTTAGTTTACACAGTTTTTAAATTTAGTGGCAACTTGGTCAATTGCACTAATTGCAGCTGGTGCTCTAGCACCTGACCATGTTCCAATGTTTCTAAAACCTACATTGCTAGTTCCGCCAGTATTTTCTTGCGCAGCTTTTAAGTTCTTAAATTTCAAACCGACATTGTTTTTACTCAATGAAATCTTCGCATCATATTGAATAATATCTACTATTAACCCACCTTGTTGTGGTTTAGTTTTAATTCGACCACTTGCAACCAAGGTCTGTCCACTATCATCAACATATTTAAATAATCCACCTCCTTGCACTACAGCTGAGTTTTTATTTTGATAATAGTTACCAGTATAAATCCCAACAAAACTTCCAGCGCTATCACGCAAAACCACACTGTCATTAGTGAAAATATCAGCTGAGCAAGCTTTAATTTTTTCAAATGGAACTTCAGTGCTAAGCTGGAATGATTTATCTACCTCATCAATATATGTTGAGTTCCCCATACCAGTAGGAATAGTTTTAATATTTGATGGAAGATCAATCGGATTTGAAGAACAACCAACCAACCCAATAATTAAACTTAGCAAAATAATCTTTTTCATAAAAAATACCCTCTTATTTGAGGGTATTTATAACATAAATTGAAATGAAGGTTTACATTGGTACAGTTTTAAGAGGCAGCTTGCGCAAGTTACTTGCTCTCTGTCTTACTTCATATCCAGTAATGAACTCCAATAATGGCTCAACTGCTTCTGCAAGTTTCACGACATTTAAAGAACAATGATGAACAGATTGCGGCATTACAATAACTTTACCCTTATTAATTACCACATAATAAACTAGACGCTCATCATTGGTATTCTGGTACTGCATTTTCTCACTAATCTGCTCCGCAATCTCATGTGCAATTGGGTTCTGCAAAGCAGGATAACGTGACGCCAAGTTCTTAACAAACTCATCCAATTGTGTGAGTGCATCAGAAGTTTCATGTTTTTCAGGCTTGCTAGTTAAATCCATCACTTCAAGATAATGCTTTGCATCATCAAAATGAATTGCACGTAATTCACGATAACTGGCGGAGTATTTAAAATGATTCTTCAAACGGCTCCACATCTGAACAATTAGGTTTTTATTGCCGTTTGCTCGTGTGTGAACAATGTTATAAAGAATTCCTGCCTGTTCAGGTGAAATTGTCTGCTTACCATTTAATAACCATTCCATCACAAGTGAGTCATAAGCACGAATAACCATTAAATGGAACTTAGGACTAATCCACATTGCATAGGCATATACTAGCTCCTTTACTACGTACGCACCTTGTTTTTCTCCGCCCTTAATAACATTGATTGCTTTTTGACCGATGCTCAAATTTGAGCATCGGTCATCTTCTGAGCTTCTCATATTTGAGAAGCTTTCTACTTCTACGATCAAATCTTGTGTTTGTTGATTACGTAAAAAGTTTGAAGGCTTGTGTTTTGCTAAATCTCCACTCGCCTTATGTAGATCATTCAAACAATAACGCCCGTCTTCATCTTGGCGTATTGTGAAATCACCAATAACAAAAGGCTTATTGTTTGGGTTTAAAAAGTTTTGTGTTAAACTTGTCATAGTTAATATTCCTTACTGTTTGTTAACAATCAAAAAGCCCTGACTCTCACCTCAAGGGCTTTTTTCATGTCTATACGATTCATGCTTTCGCACTCTCTATTTCTTGACGCAATTTTTTAATTGCTTGTGTGATTACATAATTTACTGGCCTTTCGTTTTCAATTGCCACCTCCTTTAGCCATTCATGTAACTCGTGATCAATACGCAAGTTGTACTGCATCTTGCGCTGTGGTTTTGTTAATGCCTCCATTTTATTCTCCTATCAATCAGGTATTATCAACTATAGAATTAATCAGGTAGCATTGTCAATACCTGAATAATAGAACTAATATGTATTGCAAATTTGTGGTATATGGTTTTCCGATGAGTAAAAATGGTGGTAACTTAACAATTCAGTACAATCTACGTTGGACTGAAGAGATGCGCGATAAGATTGCAGAAGCAGCTAAAGAAAATACTCGCTCTATGAATCAGGAAATTATTGCTCGCCTTGAACAAAGCTTTGAACAGGGGTTAAACCACGAAACTGAAATGTACATGATGGCTCAAGTTGTCAAAGATCAGCAAAAGCAAATTGACCAGTTACATGAAATGGTAAAACAACTAGTGTTTAGACCAAGACAAATGGATGATTAATTCATTCCCCTTGGGAACAGATATGTCTACTTTCCAACCATGCTCATCATGTAGTCTTCAACATCAAGTTCAACTGGCTTAGGCTTCTGCTCATGTGGCATGAAGTCAAATGGTGAAAAAGGTTTGGCGCCTTTTCCTTTATTTGAATTTGCATAGAAGGCCATTAGATTGCCAACAGCTTGCTCTACTCTTCTGCCTAGGTTTAGTGAGCCATATTTCAATCTATAGGCCCTCCAGAAGGCCATTTCAGAAATACTTATTTTTTGCTCTGCTTCTTCAATGGTGCTGCCACCGATTCCGTTGAGGACAAGTTCTCCGAGGAGTTCGTTTCGCTCGAATTCTTCTTGACTAACTTTCCCATGAAGTTATTCACTTCGTCAGCAATCTGGTACAAAGCCGCAATGAAAGACGGATCTGAGTCATATACATCTTGAGCTGATGCGAAGAAAGGTGTGCCCTTTGCATCTTCGCAAATGGTGCCTAAAAGTTGTGTTGCTTGGAGTTGATCAGAATCAACCGACTTGAGTTTAGATTTCTCAACATCTTCGTAATCAATATCCCATTCAAAAGCTTTTGCTGCTTCACGACTTGCCTTAAAGCTCATGCGCTTAACAAAGACTTGGCCTTCTAATTCAACCTGATCACCAACTTTTAAATCATGGTTTTCTGAAACTGTTTTTAACTGTTCAAGATTTTCTTTGGTTACTTCAACTGCCCACTTAACATCACGTTCAACTGGAGCACCAGCTTTAGTAATATTCTTTGCTTTCTTAAAATCAACTTTAGCCATTTTAATTCTCAAAAGTAAAAGCCCCTTTCGGGGCTAGATGTTAGGTTTTAGGTGTGAAAACAACAGTTGATGAACGTTGCAAAGTGACTGTATAGCCAACTAGTGCATCTGCTTCAAATGACGGTACAGGGGTTGATACGCCACCAGTGAATGTCCACCAAGAACGAGTTGTTGGAACTGTAACCGTGCCACCTGTTGCTGTGACTGGTGCTGTGCCATCTGAGGCACCCACATAAAACTGTAAGCCTTCTTTCTTTTCAGTGGCCCATTCGATTAGTTTGAGATGGCTTTCGTTTTCAGGATCTAAATTGAATGTAAGACTTGATTCTGCTGGGTCACTAAGTCCATTAAGATAAGACTTACTTTGAGTTTCATCTAAACAAGTATTTTCAATTCGAGTAGTTGAGTCACTACCCAAGTCGATACCCGTTAAACAAACAAGTTGAGTTACTGCTGTGCCATCGAATGCATAGACATTCGTGCCTTGTACTTTAATTTCTGCCATTGCATTTCTCCAGGCATAAAAAAAGCGCCCTTATGGACGCCTGTTAGTGAATTTGTTTATCGTGCTAAGAACCAATTTGCATCAAAGCCACGGCTAAATAGTTTGGTATCTGGCTCATAATTGCTGATTCGTGGATTCAAGATATAGCTTTGATTTTCTAATGCTCTTCGGATTGCATCACGCCCTTCATAAGCGCGTTTTTGATTGGTGTCATACACAATCACCTGATACATGATGTGATCAGTCCTAGCGGGGCAATCAAGGCTATTCTCAGCATTGCCACCAACCTCTTGCCAGACTGCATATGGTACGGGTGTATTCAGTGGTGCGATGTCTTCATAGATTCGAAGGTTGTCACCAAAGATAGCTTTCACCGCAGCATCAGCATTCAGAGTTTTGTAAATCGGTAGATAAATCATAGGTTTGCCAATTCCTTATCTAGTTCAGCATCAAATACTTCTGCGAACTTGTTTGTAACCTGCTGAATATTGGTTGCTAATGCAGGCCGCATGAATGGAACCGCTGGCACGCCTGATCGGCCATATTCGATCCATCTCCAATGTCTCGTATCGCCACCACTGGTCGGCTTTGGATTTTTGTTTGAAAACGACGCACCGCCATCAACGCCAACCCGCATAATTACTACATCTTTGTTCTTACTTTTTCCGGGTGATACTTTTACGTTTTTCCATATCTTCTCTCTTGTATCTGGATCATCAATGGCTTTGGCATTCAATCGAGCAGCATCTCGAACAATGTTCATTGCTTGACGTGCTGCTTTACGAGCAATGCTTCTAGCTTTACGAGGATTGGCAAGTCTTTGAAGTCGATTCTTGACATCATCAAGACCTGTAATTTCAACTTCTACGCCTGCCATAACCACCTCTACTTAGGTTTTTCCAGACCCTGCCCCAACAAGAAAGTGCAATAAATATTGCCTGTTTCATTGTCATCAAGTGCTTGGCTTTGGATTGAGAATGTTCGACCTTTCCAGATGACTTGCATCTCTGTGGTGATATCTTCTCGATAGCGGATTTTCATCCTGGCAACTACTTCGGATTGATCAGCTTGAGCGGCCATCAAGTCTTTTGCTGAATGTGGTGTGACTTTAGCCCAAAGCTTTTTATATTCCTGCCATGAGCCTTCAATAGGATATCCATCCTCATCACGACCACCAGCAACATAGTGTTGGATGGTGACTCGGTGGCGTAGTTCGCCTGCATTCTGCCCCATAGTCACCTCACACAGCCGTTGGAGTTCGATAAGTGAATAAAAGAGCCTGTACAGGTTGCGGCATGAAATTACCGTTCACTGGTGCGTCAGATTCAGCGTTACGGTATTTATCAAAGTATCCTACATACAATAAGACTGCACTTCTAAACTCTTTTGGATAAGGCTCAACACGATGTTCTTCATCCACATAACGCAAAATTGTTGATTCAGCAGAATCTAGATAAATCTGCAACTCGGTGTCGTTGGAATCGTCATCATATCTAAGATGGCCTTTGGCTTCTTCCAGCGTAACTATGCTCATTCTGTCCACTCCTTCGCGCACAACTTAAAGTTCTTATGATCAAACTCACCTAAATGGTCATTCTGGACATGCCACAGGGAGCCACCCTTCGTGACGAACTGCCCCTCATGATACTGCACACCCTCTTTAAACACGCCCTTGTAAAGTGCTTTAAGAGAGTTATCAGGCTGAGAAGTTGTTTCGGATTTACCGAATGGATCTTCTTTTGCATCACGCTTGGCCAAAGCTGAAAGCGAGTAGTTCTGTTGTTGCATGTAGACGGTATCACCACCTTCAAGTGGTAACTTGCCAACTTTGGCTCGGCCTTCATTCGGCGTAAGAAGCGAACCCTTAACATCTTCACGCACCATTGTGTGGAAGCGTTCTGAATCCATGCGAATAAGCACATCAATATCTAAAAAGCATTCAACATTGAAAGACTGTAAATCCAAACCATCGTCAGTTAAGTTTTCCCGACCCTCAATGAGAGCTTGTAAGCAGTCTGAATAGTAAATTCCATTTGCTTTTTCAGGATCATCAGGAATTGGGCCAATACCGATCTTAAAGGGCGGCATATTAAAGACGCTACAAACTACACGACCTGACATCTCAAGAAGCTCAATCATTTGTGAGTCAGCGGCACTCATACCAAGTTGGGTATAGGTCATTCCATCGCCAATAACTGCTGTCTTTCCGAAATTGGCACCTGAATAATTTTGATTCCAGCGTGCTTGGATTTCTTCTGCCTTCTCTTTAGTGATTGAACCAGGTGCAACCAAGATTCCACCCGGTCTGCTTCCATTCCCAAAGAAGTTCGCAGCATTTTTGATGATCTTCACACCCATACCAGCTGAAACACCACAAGCCATAATTGGCGATAAGCCAACTAATGGGTGATAGAAGGCATTGATACGATCATGAATAATTTCAGAAGCAGGCACAATCACTGATTCTGTTTGCGTCAAGCGGTCAGTATTTAGCTGATAAAACACATTCCCGTAGTCATCAACGAGTGGGCAAACAAGATCAGGATTAAGCACTACCATTCGGTAGACTTCACCGAATACATCACGCAGTTTCCACACATAAGTATTGCCACGTAGCAATAAACTAGATGTCCATTGTTCTTGGAACTGCTGCCAAGTCTGGTAATTGTTCGGTTTCTTTAAAACACGCAGCTTGTCAGGGATGTCGACATTAACCAATACGCCTTCTTGCTTACGTTTCAAGAGAATTGGTAATTTACCAATATCCTTTGAAATAATACTTACACAAGAAAATACTGCATAAGAAGCAGTTATATCTTCTCGTGTCAGTTCATCATTTTTCTGCCAAGCACCTGAGTATGGCTCTTGCACAAACAAGCTTTTAAAAGTCGGCCCAGCATTATGGACACTTTGAAAGCTCTTTTTACCTCTAAACCAGTCAAAAATGCCCATTTTTACCGCCTTATTCGCTAGTTTTTACTTCTTTTTTAGGTTTAGTTGCTGCCTTTTTCGGTTCTTCATAAGGCTTTGCAACACCCGTTTTAATCAAGATATTTGCTTCTAAATCGGTTACTTCCAGCACATCACCAACATTGGCATTGTGCATAACCTGTAAATATTCAATTTTCATAGCTGCTCCCATAGCTCAACAATGAATTTTCATTGCTCAGATATGAAAACAGCCCCATTTAAGGAGCTGTTTTAGTCAAATTACCATTAAGGTGTTGGAGTTGAATAATCAATCCAAGCCGCAGCAATTGGTCGGCGTTTATTCCATGTAATAAACTTCTCTACACGTACGGCAAATTTGTTTTCTTGCCATAAGTTAATGATAGTTCCATCTGTGTTTTCTAAAGTTGCTTGGTCTGAGTAAGAAACATCAACACCACCATCTTGAGCTAATAGAATTTCAGATGTTTTAATCAGGATAATTTTATCTCCAACCGTTTGTGAAGTAATCACAGGTCGACCGTTAAGCTCCTTATTCACACCCTGCATACCTTCAAAGTAGCGGTTGCCAAGTGCATCGCGAATTCGACTCATGCGTGCTGCACGAGTTTCTGACATTAAGTAATACGAGCCATCTAAGGACAAGTTTGCTTCAATGAAGGTATCTTCAAGTTCAGTTAAATCGTTGTCATATGCCGCTGCTGTGGTGCCAGTTGATGGGATTGCAGGCACTCCATTGATAATACCTACAGGAACTTCATCAGTTGCTGGTTGTGCCCCCAAGAAAGTTTCATCAATAAGAATTTGCGAAGCTTCAATCAAGTCATCACGAACAAGAATGTCAACAGATGGATCTGAACGAAGAATCAACTCTTGTGTGTAAACGGTAATGGCAGCTAATTTGTGTTGCCCGATTTTCACATCACCAAACTCTGGATTGGTTAATGGTTTTTTCTTACCCTCACCTACCCAACTTGCTTTACCACGCTTCGTTTTAGAAGGAATTACAGAGTTAAATGGCACATTGCGCATGCCTTGTAACTTGTCAAATACAGTAGCTGCACGAAGCATATCTACAAATTCACCAACAAGGTGATTATCACGCACTAATGATGCTGCGAAGTTTGGATCAGTAGTTGTACCCACTGTTGCCTTTTGAACTAAATCCTGAACCTCATCACCAAAGCCCATTTGTTTAGCCATTTCATGCGGGGTAATATAGTTGCCATTCTTTGCTGCCAACTGAGAGCAGATTTTAGCTCGCGCATATTGGGCGAAACCAACACCTTTCTCTAATTTCACAACTTCAATCTTCGGATCTGCTTTTGGATCTGGATCACCTTTAGCAGATTTCGTTGCCTCTTCGGAATCATTCCCTGCCACAGGTGTTGCCGTTTTGGCCGCTTCAGCAGCAGCTGCAATTTGCTTTTTGACTCGCTCGATGTTCTTTTCGATTGCGGCAATTTCGGCCTCAACCGCTTGAATTGACTTTTCAGTTTCTTCATCAGGCGTTTGACCAGCATCCAAAGATTTAGTCATGTGACCTTCCAATTCTTTGTTTTTAGCTGCCAGTGCATCAAGAAGCTGTTTTAAATATTTATTCATAGAGATACTCCACCCTTTGTTGGGCTATTTAGTTTTACAGTTACGTGTTTTTGCTCAGATGTAGCGCCATCTGGAACGTTCTGAGGTGTATTGCCCAACGCGGCTTTGTGTTCCTCAAATGCTTTTTTAAAATCTGTTTCGCTTTCGCGATTGCATGGAATGGTGACAAGGGAAAGTTCATAAAACTCCCAATCATTGAATTTAATCCCACCACCTTTAATCATTTCTGCGTCATCCCAATTTGGGATAAAACCAACTGACAGACCTTTTACCAGGTCGTGTTTTAGAGATTGGTAAGCTTCATCAATTCGGGCTTTAAGTACCCCTTCTTCTTCAATCTTTGGCAGGTGAATCTCTACCTCAATCCCTTTACTTGTAACCTTCACATCAGTGACATGCCCAATAGGCGATTTGTGGTCATGGTGAAATAACAAAGGCATCGGCAAAGTGAATTTGGCACCAGTTGGCACCATGATGTCTTTTGCACGGTCCTGATTAGGTGTACTTGCCATACCTTTGAATGTTCGCTTCTCTTCGTCAACGGCCTTGATTTCGAATGAGCCGAATGATTTGTGCAGAGCAGTCATAGCCCCTCCAAAATGCAAAAACCGCCTATTAAGGCGGTCATTAGTTGAATTTAATTAAACGAAAAAGACGTTGTATTCTTTTGTTGATGGTTCAGGGTTCATGGACATAAGAGCAACTGCGTTAAACATTGCTATGACAGGATCTATTTTCCCTTTGCCAGATTCTTGTTTGGTAATCATCACAGCATTACCAGTTACCTTACCTTTTGCATTACTTACTGCCCACTTAACGAGTGATTGTTTGGCAGGAATGAAAGTTCCTTCTGCCAGCTTTCTTTCTGCCGTGGTTGCATATCCAGAAAGTTTGTAACCCTGTGGAACAGCCATCATAGATTCTTGAGGAATTCCAGCAGCTAACAGCCCATCAAGAAGTGATGGCATACCAAGTTGGTCCAATCCAAAAGCTTGCTCTGGCATCTTTCCTGTATCAAAGATACGTTTTGCTATAGCTCCTGCTTGGTCAACATCGTCTCCAATATTCTCAACGATTACTAACTCTTCAGCTTTCTCAAAATCTTCCATCAATTGCTTATTTTCTTTTCGTCTTTCCATTGCAATTGGGTGAATCCAAGACATAGACCAACCACGCCATAAAGGCCTGTAATCTTTATCCCGACCAACGACATACATGCTGAATAAATCATCAAGTCCACCGCCATCGAATCCCACAGTGATACAGGCAGATTTTTCAATCAACTCATCAAGCGTCATAACTCGTTCTTTTTCTTCCCAAAAGTCTGATCCAGCCCAACGCCCTTGACGTAGATTCATGCCTATTTGGACATTTAGACGTTTTGCAAAGAAGTCTTTAGTGTCCTCTTCACCTGCATAAAGAGCCTTTTCATGGTCATCTTCTAATTGCTCTGGATCAACACTTGTTCCATAGTTTGGATTTGGGATGTGGAAGTTTTTCGGATCTTTGTATTCCTCGGAATCAATCATTGATTGAGGAAATTCATAAATCAAAGGCAAGAATTTCTTGTTTATTACCTTGCCATCACGGACATCACGTGCGTAATCGAGTTTTGTCTTAAATACTCCACATGGTGGTTCTTTTGACTGTGTTGATAGCCAGATTAAACAAGCTTCATGTCTTGAAGCCATACCGCCTGTTGCTTCTCGGAACATTGAAGCTGCTGATGACATTGTTTGAAATAAATGCAGCTCATCTACTAAAACCCAAGAAGCTTTTTTACCACCTGTTGATTTATCATCTGCTGCAACTACTTTTAAAGTTGCTGCTGTACCATTATGTGTAATTGTTTTGGTATGTTCTGAGATATTCATCATCTCATCTAAATCAGGGTCAGCCCTAATAGCATCTCGAATAGGATTAAACGAGTTATCCGCTACTTCTTTAGTTGGCGCAAGAATGATCAATTCTGCTGACATCCGCCCATTAAGAATAAAAGCAGTTAGCATGATGAATGCAGCAATGGTCGACTTGGTATTTTTCTTTGGAATTAGGAGGAAAAACTCATTAATCAGTCTTCTTCTTGACTCTGGATTATAAGCACCAAAAATAGCCGCAACAAATTCTGTAACCCATTCTCGAACAATCTCTCCCATTTCAGGAGAGTCCATTACATCAACCACTTTAAGCGCGTTAAATGTTTTAAGGGCAACATCTGCGACATCCTGAAAAAGAGGCTTGCAAGGCATTAAAGATTTGCCTTGAACGATGCGCTCTTCCCAATCTGGGCATGCAGTTGTCCAGTCGGGAAGTTTTGCTGTCATTTTTAGCTTCTCAATTGGTTTTCAAGAGTTGCGAACTTTCCGCTTTTAGTTGCTTCTTGTGCCTTTTCTTGCTTAGTTTCTTTCTTGCCCTTTTCTGCCACTTTGCCGTGTACGTATGGAAGTGCCGCTTGGGCAGCGCGTACACGTAGAGCCATATCTTCAACTGGATCAGAAAATACCGACTCCAAAAACTCCAAGGGGTCCGACAAATTCTTAGATGTTGCTATGGTTGTGAAAGTTGTTAAAGGTTTAACCTCATGTTTAACAGCTTGTTCAGGAGTGGCTTCATCAAGTCGTTCCAGATAAGCAATAACGTCTTGATCTTTGGCTAAACGTGCACCAGCCGCAGATGCAGTCTTTTCAGGGCATCCAGCTAAAATAGCCGCTTCTTTATTGTCTTTACCGTTTCGTTTTGCGAGGGCAAATGCCTTCTTTTTTTCTGTTAAAGCCATATACCCTCCTTTAACATATTTTTGAAATGGATAATTTTTTTATAAATGAGTTGGTGGGCGGTGTCCGTAAAAAATTCTTAAAAAATAATTTACCTCCCCCCAGCCTTCTCAGATTTTCTGCATCTTTTTAGTGCATTTTATTGGAATTAATTTATGTGCGATCGAACTAATCTTCGTCTGTAACTTCCATCCGAAAAACCAATATATTCTTAACCCAACTACATCATCCCATGCATTACCAATCCAAGCGTACCAAAACCCTTTTTCATGTTTATAGAGATAAGTCATATCACCCCATACAACTTTATGGGTGGCATCATCAGGAATAAGTATCGATTCTTTCATAATCTACTCTCCTTCAACGTCTTCTCTTTATGACAAGGCACACACAAGCTCTGTAGGTTTGACTCATCATCATTACCACCCTGTGCAATATTAACGATGTGATCTAACTCAAGCTCCATTGTGACAACACCACAGCATTGGCATGTGTGCTTATCTCTAAGGTGTATCTTTGCTTTGAGCCTACGCCATGGACGACCACCACGACCTGAACCCCAACTATTCTGCCTTGGCGTTCTCTGTGCCTGTAGTCTAGGCTTGAGTGTTTGTAGTTTCATGATCACCAACTATTCTTAATCGATCACCATCAACGATGAACTTAACGTTTAACTCAACATATCCATTTGGATTTGATTCGATCTTGAGTTCTTGTTGTGAGGAAAGCATCTCACCTGTGATTGCATCATGTAATGCTAATGGACCTTTAGAACCTTTGGTTCTTTTCAATACAATATTGCGTGACATAGCCACCTCTTAATCAAGAGTTCTCGACCTTGGTTGTTCTGACTCTTGTTCGCTTAGTTGCAACAGGAGTTCGTTGTTCTGTTCCAGTGCTGCTAGGATTATCTGATCCTTGTTCGCTATCTGCTGAATCAGTGTTGTGTTCTGTTCCACTATCTTTGTCAGCAATTCCTCTAATGCGTTTGATTGCTTGGGCTGTTCTTTCTTTTGCTCGCTCATATTGAACTCTCATCCATTCACGACGTTCTTCACATGATTTACAGACCATGGGCCATCTCCAATGCAAATTTAAGGTCATCTGGCACAGGTAGTGATATACCCAACTTTGCCAGTGCATACGCTTCGATCTGTTGTAGATATTCGGTGTATTGTTTTGTATCCATCCGAGTAGTTGAAGTCTCCCTAATCACGCCATTGGCAATGGCTTCAAATTGCTCAGATTCGCTTTGTTTTAATATGGACAAGGCTAAACACATCTCAGCGTATTCTTTGTCGTCACGCTTCAATATGCTGATTAGAAATTTCTTCTTAAACTCAAAGTGCAATTGATCCTTATCATTACCTGTCTTCTTCTCAATAACTGAAAGCCATTTCCAATAAAGGGAATTTTGCGCTAAGGAACGCTTTTTACATTCAGGTGAGATTGTCACAACCAAAGGCTTATTCTCAAAATTGGCCTGTGTGTAATTGGTATGTAGGTACGACATTGTTTTAGTGATGTCTGAGTGATCTTTGATGGTGAACACTGCTTGATTCATACCCACCTCAACACATTAAATTTGAGTCTTCCTTTTCAACTTCAACTCGCAATGTATAGTTGTTATCGCTATCAGGAGTAAAAGACCATTCTTTGATTTTGCAGTCATTCTCATCCTGAAACTGGTTCAAGAACTTTAAAAGTTCATCCTCAAACTTATCTTCAAGTAATTCACTAATGGACATTAGATTTCCTCTATTAAAAAAGAGCTTAAATCTTTTGTTTTCCAAGACTCATCAAATTTATCGTGCGCAAGCCATTCCTCTAACTCTTCACAGTAAAAGCAATAGTTTGTATTGAATGAATGATCTTGATAAATATGTGTTGCACCTTTAGGTGCTTCTGATTTGATTGACATATGTTTTTCCTCGCAATAAAAAACCACCCGAGGGTGGCTTAAGTTTGATTAAAGATTTGTTCATGGAGCCAAGCTAAAAATCTATCTTGATCTTTAAATTCTGGTGCCTTATTCAAGTCAAGAGACACCAACTTATCATCCACCAAAATTTTAAAATCATGATGAAAGAATATTTTCTTATTTTTAGATTTAAACTTTGTTGTCAGAAACATCATAATCATCCCAATGTTTCCGTTTCCATAACTGGATGAGGCAAGGTCACTTAGTTTTGCGTAACCTTCATGATTCACAAACTGGTCATATAGACCTTCTATTTTTGCGTATTCCATAACTTTTACTTGTATTAAAAAGCTCAATATATCAAAAAACGTCATCCTGCTCGTCATTTTTGACATTCAGCATCCGATTGGTTTTATTCAATGCTTGATCGAACCATTCTTTAGATTGTTCACGTGTCAGTTGGTAGTACCCATCAAACCAACGATGACAGATATGGCACAACGGAATTGTGTAGCAGTCATCAGCCTTTCTGCTGCGTGATTTGCCGTGTATGGCGAAATTACTGTGAGCTGCTTGACTTGGACTAGAGCCGCATCTAACGCAAGGCAACTGCCTTATTTCGTTTAGCCTCTTTTGCGAACGCATCTTCTAGGTTCTCGATTCGTTTGACTAAGTCTTTCTTAACTCTCTCACACTCATCTTTGAATGTCTGGCTACTGAACAAATGGTTATAACTTTGCAGCTTGCATAAATTGCTCTTGTAGATTTCTAAATTTTTCTTCGCTTCGATTGTGTCCATATTCAACCATCCCAACCTTCACCGATTCCATATCCATCCATTTTTTATGCTCCTTTAACTTAGATGAAGTGAACAGTCCCTAAGGCACGACAACCACTCTGTTTTCACTATTGCGTCCAATACCAGAGCCGCTCTACTACATTGGCGTATATTCACTTCTCTAAATTAAAAAAAGCCCCACCGAAGCAGGGCATAAAGAGGAAACTTTAGACAACAAAAAAGCCCACCTTTCGATGAGCTTTTATCAGTTGGTCACTTTACTGTGTAGTACGACCAGTGTATTAAAACTATATCTTGTATGGGGGTTTATTGTCAATTAAGAATTCCTAATATTTTTTCTATACAAATCAACATAAAAATCTATTTCATCTTGCATGTCCTCAAGAGCGATTGTCACCATAAACTCAAGATATGCATAGTGCTCTCGGTAAGTGCGCGGCTTAACCTCAACGATATTAAAAAACTTTAATTTCTGCTCTGTATTAAAATCAACATCTCTAAGATTTAAAAACAAAGTCATCTTGGCAATTTTTAAGGCGAAAGATTCTAAATTAAATCTTACCCTTTTCACTTCTTTCTTTAGCTGTATTAACAATAGATTTGCAAAATACTTTTCAAGTGTATGGTAAGCAAGAGTGTTATCACGATAATCACCCCATACGAGCAATTCACAATATGCCTTTGTTGCCTGATCTTCGATTGATGCAATGGCACCACACCGCTCTTCCCACGTAGGCGCCTTTTCACCAGTCGACATTGTTGAAGCTTCATAGTTTGCTGTCTTAGCTCTCATCTGCTGTCCAACCCATTCAAGATTTGATAATTTTTCTGTTACTACTGCCGCATTCATACCGTCACCTCAAATGTTTTCTAATTTCTTGACCCAGTCGATAGGCTCATAACTTAAAGGAAGCCCACCAAGATCAAATAGTTCTTCTACTGTTTCACATGCATGAACCCATTGCTTGTTCATGTCTTGCATAAGGATTCGATCGCCATATTCTTTGAAATAGAAAGCGCCACCCACCCATAGAGGTGCAAAAGCGAAGAACTCAGCTCCAACTGGTGCACCTTCTCGGATTTTTGCTATATCCATCACCCACCTCTCAACCGTTCAATAAGCTTCTCAATCCATTGGATGACTAATCCTTCTTTGATCTGTGCTGTAGTGCCACGTATCACAAACCAACCATTCACTGCTGCTGCTGAATACTTCTCGCAATCCTTTGTGTAGCCTTCACCTCTTGTGTGACGACCATTGCTGAATACACCACCTTCAACTTCAACCAAAATAGGCATGTCATCAATTCTGAAATCTGCTAACCACCGTCGTTCTGGATGAAACCGATACTCCTTTGTAAATGGAATCTTTAGAGCATTGAGGTGATTCTCCAATAGAGCCTCACCCTTGCTGACTGTCTTTCCAAACTTCCGTGACACGCTTGAACGCGCCACAGGTTTTGATCTACTTCTTTGAGCCTGTTTGAATGTTGTGTTCATATCAGCTCCAAATTCCAATTAACGCCAAGAATGCTGCAAATAATAAGAACGCTTGAAAGTCAGTCATTAGAAATGCCCCTTGATCCAATTGATCACAATCGACATAACGACAACCGAGCCTGACACACAAGCAAAATAGTAAGAGAGCCATCCCTCAATACCATGTTTGGCTTTGAATTCTCTTGCACGAAAGCGAATGACGCTGAGTGAAAGCACAAAGCAAACATAGGTGCAGTAGATTAAATAGATCTTCATGCTTCATTCCCCTTGAGCGCTTGCTCTAACGCTTCCAACGAGTCAAACAGATTAACCCCACCACAATTCCAGTCGTCAATAAGTTTTCGTGCCGCATCCATCCGCTTTTGCAGCTCATCCACCTCGGTCTGGCGGTGATTCCAAGCTTTGGCGTATGCTTCCCACTTACCGTTAAAAGCTTCCAAGTAGCTATGATTCACATCTCTAGAACCGTTTAATTCGTATCTTCCAAACTCGCCAAGCAATGCATTAAATTCAACATCAGTTTTGAATAAACCTATCCAATATCTGTTTTTCTCAAATTCACTTCTCATCACTTCACCTGCTTATAAACTGGGATTTGCTGAAAATCACATCTAGCCCAAAATCTTGTCTTATAACCGCGGTTTTCAATCACATGGTTTTTCTTTTGCTTTTCACAGACAGATTGAGTGGCATACTGCAATTGATAAGTAGCTGGACCACCTTGCTGATAGTCATATTCGAAATAGCCAACTGTTAAAACCCAAACCGTTACGAACTCAATCATTGCTATTTACCTGCTCTAAGTCGATTTTCTTGCAATTTGGAGATGTGTCACAGTCTCTTAATTCTTCTAAGTCAATGCGGTGGCCCGCAGTTTCTTCCTCTGCGGTGGCGCGTCGAAATCGATATGTATTTACCCAGTGCTCACCGTCATTTAGCTCCAGACCCCAATCATCAATAAATCCGGTAATCTTTTTTACGGTTAGATATTCCGCTTCTAAACCATCATCAGTACAAACCACTAAATCACCGATCTCAAAATAAATTGCCTCGTAGTCTGCTATGGCTTGTTTCAAAGCTGAACGACGTGGTGAGTCATAATCCCAATCAATATCTAAATATCGAATGTCCATTTTTGCGTTTATAATCCCGCCATAGGATTTGATTAAGTCAATGCTCTCAACTAGGCGCTTGAGCTCTACTACAAACAACTGCTTAGGACCGCAGTAAAGTCTTTCATATGCTGGCAAGTTTTCTTTAGCTCGCTGAACACCATGACGCTGAATTAATTGGATTGCGTTCATTGGCTTTACTCCTTAAACAATCGCTTCACATGATTCAGAGCAAGAGCCTGATTCATATCGTTTGCTGCTGCGTAATGCCTTGTACATTTCATCGCGGTCACGGTCTTTATATGCTTCAATCACATCACTCATGTGTAAGCGTTTTCGATACATGCGATGGTGATTGTATTTACGACCTTCGGATCTAACGTCTGGACCCTCGGTTACGTCGATCCACTTAACAGCCATTTCTGGCTCATCTTTGGCGGCGAGAGCTACTTTGTTTAATCCTTTCTTTATGCAGAAAACGCAGTTACCAAGATGCTCTGTTATTGCTAAATCAAAAGGTTGTTGCTCCCACCAATCCAGAACATCATCTTTCTCAAATTCACAAATTTCTGCTAAATAACGAAACCCTTCTTTCTGGTGTTTCGCATCTTTATGTATTGGCAAATTTAATTTTTCTAATACCTCAATTGGTAATCGTGTTGGTTCATCAATTCGCATCCCAATCCAACGCTCAAAGTTTTTCCCGAAGGTTTCTGCGCAATATTTTTCAAATGGTTCAGTTTTCATTCTTGCGGTGCAGAAAGGAGTGTTGTAATACGGACTACCATACTTCTTAAGCATGTCTTTCCAAGGTTCTAAATCCTGTTTTAAGTCATCCAGAGAAATGATTTTGTAGCTTCCGCCAATATTCATTACAGGATTGACAACAACACGAAGGCAAACAAGATTAATTCCCCAATGCTTCACAATATCTTTGATAAATTGGTATGTAGCTGGATGTTCTGCGCCTGTGTCCATAAATACAAAGCGCGCTTCAGGATCATCCTTGAAAAGGTGAACTAAATAAGCTGAAGTTCGGCCACCGCTAAAACTAATTACTTTATTCATCGCCCTTCTCCGTCACGTGAGTCACGTTTAGTAATGATTTGGTTCATGCCGCTGCCCCTTTTAATTCTTTTCGCGCCTTCATTACTTTGTTGTACATATTCAACGTGCAATTAATTCGACCATGTTTAATATGTCGCAAGTTCCAAACAGAACATCCAGCCAGAGCAGCCAAATCATTCCAATTGCCGTCATAGTTTTTAAGCCAAATCTCCATTTCTTTTCTATCAATTGGCTTTGGATATTCTCGTGTACCGTAAGGCTTTAACGGCTTATCAGCTTGCTTCGGCTCCAACTCAAAGAAAGGAAGCTCTTTGATTAATGGATGCTCCAACCCATACTCTAATGCACACTTAACTTCTTTCACTGTGCATAGCTCATAGTCTGGTCTGCCTTTGCGCTTAGCTAATAGTTTTAGTGCTTGGCGTACTTGGGTTAGATTTGGAACCATACGATTCTCCACCTAATCCACAGTTTGATTATCTAGAGGATGTTTCACGCTGTACCTCCAACTTCTTCCTTAATCGAAGCAAAACGACAGATATCTAAACGATCTAGAACACGCACAACACCACGCTTGCCATGACGGTTTTTCGCAACAATGATTTCTGTAATGCCGCTTGGTAATTCGTCATCGTTATTGAGAATTGGATGAGCCAAGATGATTTGATCGGCATCCTGTTCAATCTGACCTGACTCTTTGAGATCGGATGCTTTGGGGCGTTTCCCTTTCTCTGATTCACGGTTTAACTGAGCCAAAGCAATCACTGGACAATTGAACTCCTTAGCCAATGCTTTTAAATCACGGCTAATTGAGCTGACTTCTTGATAGCGGTCTTTTTTGCTTGGGTCGCGTACCAACTGCAAGTAATCAATAACAATGCAGCCAAGGCGCTTATATTTGCGTTTAGCCTTACGTGCATAAGAATGAATTTCAGCAATGGTAGGCTTCTGCTTATCTTCGATATGAATTGGCAGTTTACTGAAACGCTTTTGAGCATCTGCAAATTGGCCTAACATCCCATCAAACAGCTCTGCATTGTGAATATTGTCATAAGGAATATGTGTTAATGCTGACACACAGCGGTTAGTGAAGGTCTCAACATCCATTTCAGCAGATACAACCAAAACAGCTTCACGAAACTGGACAGCGGTTTGAATAGCGACCATTTGAGCCAGTGTTGATTTACCTGAACCTGGTCTACCACCAATCACACAAAAATGACCTTTCTGAATTAATCCAACTAGGTTATCCAAGTGAGCTAGATTGAATTTCACTCCTGCGTATTGCTTGTTGTTTTTAGCTTCCGCTTTCTCAATTAATCGATCTACAGAGCGCTTGATTGCTTCCTCAAATGTGAAACTAGACTTCTCAACATCGTTGCCAGTCTTCTTCCCATCAAGAATCGATTCAGCTGCAATGTGAATATCTGGAATGGTTAAGTCTTGCGAGATTTGCGCAATACTTTCACCCATTTTTTCAACTTCACGGTGAGCCTTGAATTTATTTAGCTCCGCTGTGTATGACTCAAGATTGTAAAAACTCGAAGGCGCTTCACTGCTCATTTGAAGCAAGTATTCAGAGCCGCCCATCAAATGAATTACATTTTTTTGTTTAAGCTGTTGCTCAACCATTACGAAATCATAAGGTTTGTTTTCATTGGCCAATTCTGCAATTGCTTTGAAAATTTGCTTGTGGCGCTCTGGAAAGAAGCAGCCTTCATCAAGATCATTGCTCACCACATCAAAAGAGTTCGCAACAGTCATAAGTGCTGTAAGAACAGCTTGTTCCATTGGGATATTGTGAATATGACTCATTACCAATCCCCCATGTCAGCTTCAAAGCTTTCAGGATTGATAGCTTGTGTGTTGTCTTGTGCAGCTTGTTTGAATAGTTTTTCAGTGAGTTTGAAATCTCGCTTCACCCACTTCACGAAGTTTGAATACATTTGGTTTGGTGTTACTGCACCAGTATGGATTTTGCTTTCGTAATGAGGATTAATTTCAAGTAGTAATTCTTCGACCTGAGCTTGATTGATTTTTGGCAACCCTGATCTTTGCATCCAAGAATTGAGTTGATGTAAATCTGGTTGCCAAATATTTAAAACTTCATCGACTGGATTTCCATGCTCATCACTTTCTTTTAAGTTTATTTTCTTTTCTTTTACAGAGTGACATTTGATGCTACTAGTTCCAGTATCATTTGATGTTACTAGTCTAGGTACATTTGATGTAACTACTTTTAATGCACCAGTATCATTTGATGTTACTAGTTCAATAGAAAATCTTGACTCAAAAGTTACTTCATAGCTTTTAGATTTCCCCAAAGTTTTTGTGATTTTTACAAGGTTGTACTTTGCTAAATCAGACATAGCTTTTCTGACAGTTCTCTTGTCTTTAAAGCCTGCTAATTTCAAGATTAATGATTCACCAATAGCTTTGTTTTCTTCATGAAAGCCCTTGATATGCCTATTAAGCAAAACTAGACACTTGATGGCCTCACCACTTAAAACAGCTAAATAACCTTCATCACAAACAAAATTAGGCAATGGTGTATAACCATCTTCTTTTTTGGACATGGCTTTTTGCTCATTCCTTTTTGCTGTGCTTGGGTGAATGTCAACATTCTCCAAAGGCATAATTTTTAATGCACTCATCAAACACCCTCCATCACAAAAGCAACCAATTCAGCTTTCGCCTTGGCTACTGCAATTGAGTTTTCCAAAGTGTGATTGAGAGCATAAGACTCTATTGCTTTTTGCAGACAACTAATCTTCCGATTTAGTTCAATGTCTGCTAATATTTGATAGTTCATTTGATTTACCTCACTGAACATGACCGCTGCCAGCTGTAACTGGAAAGCGGTTTTTTATTGCCCTTGATTCCCGTTAATCCCTTCCAATCCCTCACCGAAAATTACTTCTGTAGAGAGATCCCGCATCAAAGCTCCTAATCCCAAGCGCTCGAATGATTTTGCTTGTAAATTAAGTACATGCCACTCACCTGCTATTTCTTTTTCAAGGAGATATGCAAGATATTGAGCAAGGTCTTTACCTTTGATTTCAGCGAGAACTTTTGCTCGCTCATGGTTTTCAGGAGACAAACGCACATGCGTAGATTTTTTTTCAAGACTCATACATTTGTCCTTAAGCTGCTAAATGTTTTGGATTCGCTTTATCAAGCAACCACTCTTTGGTTAATTTTCCATTGCTATGCTCTGCAAAAATCTGTGCGTAATTCGTTTCGCCTGTGTAGTCAGTTCTTGGTAAAACACCTTTCTCTGCCATTTTCCGCACAGCTACATAGGAAATCCCGAGCAACGCTGCTGCTGAGGTTCGCCCACCAACAGCATCAATAGCTAGTTGAATAGGATTCATATTTAAACCTTATTTATACCACTTCGATATTTTTATTAAACCATGAGTTAAAATTTATTTCAACCTATGGTTGCTTTCATTTTTATTCTTTTTATACGAAAATTTAACCAAAGGTTTCAAGTGATGACAGTTATGAGCACAATGGTTGAGCGCATTCAAGAATCTCTGAACGCTAAGAAATTATCTTGGGCAAAAGCTGCCACAATGATAGGTTTGTCGCCTCAAGCTCCCTCTAAATGGAAAAAGGGACAAATTAGCAAAGAGACTCTAGATAAGTTGGCTGAATTGCTGGAAGTCGATGCTGGATGGCTTTTAAATGGCAAGAAAAGTGAGAATTTAACTAACTTCAACATGCAGCAGTTCATGGATAAGCATGGCTTAACAAAGAAAGACGATTCTTCTTTTGATGTAGATGATATTCATGAGCCTACTGTTGTTGATTACGAAACTGAAAACGGATTTATTTGGATTGACGTGGTGGAAGCTAATTTTTCTTGTGGCGCTGGTGAATCAATCGAGTTTCATTTTGATGTTATTAATGGAAAGTTTCCCTTCCCACCTTCTTTTTTTCAAAGAAAGCATGTTGACCCAAAATGCATGAGAATTATCAAAGCTAAGGGCGATAGTATGTCTGATTTCATTCATGACCAGGATCTTGTTGGGATTGATATTTCACAGACAGAAATCATTGATGGGGAGATCTATGCTGTTTACTTTGAAGGCGAAGGCATGATTAAGCAAATATTCAAGGAAGAAGGAGGAAAGCTGATTTTACATAGCCTAAATCCCAAATATCGTGATCGTGAAGTAACAGAACAAAACGGCTTAAATTTTAAGGTTATGGGGCGTCAATTTTGGCGTGCGGGATAAGACGTGAAAAATAAAAAACCGCCTGAACTACACACTTATAGAGAATTAAGCCTAGCTCAACAGATATCAATTAACGAAGTTCTTATTAATATTGTAAGAGATAATTGCAGGCACAATATCATCCTACCTAACGATGCTGAACCATATAATCATGTAAAGGTAATCAGTGTAAGCTTTGAGAAAGAGGCTTCGGCTATTTGGATACACTTTGAGACCAAGAGTGGAGAGAAAATAGCAATACCAATTGATTTTATATCAAGTATTGAAATTGCTGGACCAATGATAACTTAATTTAATGAATTTTCTTAAACCCACCTAGTGTGGGTTTTCTTTTGTCTATCAGAAAACATTAAACCTAGGTATAAATTATTTTCACCTATGGTTTAAATTTTACTTGATTTAATTTTATACCTTTGGTTTAATAATCTCATCAAGACAACAAAAAAGTCCCTGACATTCGACCGACGGGACTTTTACTCAAAGAGCGAGATAAGTATGACACAAAATCATGAAATCAAAAACCGTTGGACTGGCGAAGTTCTATTTACATGTGAAATTCCTGAAGGAATGGAATCTGGGATGATCGCTCGTCATGTTGCAGAGGCTGCGATAGCTGCCGATGCCAACCTTCGCGATGCCAACCTTCGCGGTGCCGACCTTTACGATGCCGACCTTCGCGATGCCGACCTTTACGATGCCGACCTTCGCGATGCCGACCTTCGCGGTGCCAACCTTCGCGGTGCCAACCTTCGCGGTGCCAACC